>NZ_JAEUPY010000668.1 GCF_016790065.1 Steroidobacter sp. | reverse complement strand
TTCGAACTTCTTGTCGGCCGCCTTCAGCGCTGCGATCAGATGATCCACTTCCATGATGTGCACATCGCCGTCGGAGGTGTTGGCGTGAATCAATAGCGGCGTCTGTAATTTATCGGCGTGGTACACCGGCGAGCGGCGGCGATACTCCAGCGGATCCTCGTTCACCGACTTGCCGATGAAATTGTTGAAGATCTCCGGATAGCTGGGCTGATAGGCGATCCGTTGCACCAGATCGCTCACCGGCACGCCGGCGTAGGCCACCTGATACTCGGTCGGCCAGCGGAAAATGTTCATCAGCGCATGAAAGCCCCCATGACTCCAGCCGATGATGCCGACGCGGGAGCTATCCACGTTCGGCATGTTCTCCACCGCCCAGTCCTTGGCCGCATGGGAATCGTCGATCTCGGCGCCGCCGTAGTCGATCTCGTCGTACATGCCGCGACCGAAGCCGCTGCTGCCGCGATACTCCGGCGCAATGATCACGTAGCCTTCTTGCAGTAACTCGCGCGCGATCGGAATCAACATACCGCTGAAGTTCGAATGCACGCCGCCGTGGACGAACACCAGCAGCGGCGCTTTACGTTTGCCCAACGCTTTCGGCACGAAGGTGTAGGCCGGGAGCACCAGCGGATTGCCCGCGCCCAAACCGGTCGGGTTGGAGTTGCGCGGCGGCACCGGCGAAGTGATGTTGATCTCTTCGATCTGGGCGATATCGCCCAGCCGCTGATACATGGACAGGACTTCGATCTTGCGTTTGAGCATGTCGAAGTCGTGCTGATACTCCGGCACGACCGGCTTGGGATACTTGGACGACGCTTTGGCAGCGTCCTTGGCAGGCGCCTGCGCGAATGCTGAGCTCGATAGCACAGCGAGGCCCACCGCAACCAGCAGTGACTCGAATCGGATTCTCATGAAGCTATCCTGTGTTAGTCGCAGGTCATCGAAACGCGGGGCCGAAGAAGGCCGCGTTCATGAACAGCCGTTGCGTGCCCAGCGAGTAGCCACGAAACAGTGGATCGTTCGCGAACAGCAGCACCTGCCCCATCCCGCGCCGTTCTCGAATCAAGTGCGCGGTGTCAGCGATGTAACCCACCGCCTCGGGCCACACGAGCCCGGACAACACGAGCTGCGTTGGCTTGTCATACCGCCCCACTGTGTCGGAACCGGCTTCGGCGATCCATGCATCGGGCTCGCGGAACATTGCTGGCAGTCGCTTGGGAACATCCAAGGTTATCCAGTCACCCGGACGCAGCTCCACACTCAAATACGCGCCGCGTGGTAGGTAGCGGCGCAGGAGCTGGCCAGCACTGGTCCGCAGCGACTCCGCTGCCGGCACATCGGCGAGCCATTTCTCCAGCGAAGGCACCGTCGCCGGAAACTTGAATCCTTCAGAAGCCCCGCTCTTGAGGAACAGTCGTGCGGCAGGCGAGATCACCGGCAAAGTCACCGCGCCGTTCTGCTCTTGAGTTGCCACATCAGGCGCTGCGCCCACAGCGCGGATGAAATCCTCCGAGATCACCGAGCGCGCCGACCGACCAAACATCAGCGGCGGATACTTCTCGATGACGTCCTGGCGCAACTTCGCGACCGTCAAGCCGGCAGCTGCCAGCGCGTTCGCTCCACCACGCAAGCCGATTAGTGTGCCGCCATTCTCCACCCACTGGCGGAGCGCCTGCCGCCGGCCCGCATCCATCAAAGCAAGCACCGTGCGTTGCTCGCCAACGTCCGGGATCACGAACACATCGAACTCACTGAGATCGTCCCCACTGAGCCGCGCGATATCGAGCAGCGTGAATGGCACACCGATAGCAACATCCAGCAAGTGCGCTACCGCACCGACGCTGGGATCGTAGAAGCCCAGTCCTCCGAGCACGGCGATCCGCGGGGTTTTCAGAAGTTGAAACGTTTGGTCGCCGAGATCGGGTCCCTCGATGATCCGAGCGCTGTTGACTGCAGTGAATGTCACCGCCCCCGTTTGCTGTTGCGCGCGCAGCTGTTCGATCACCGAGTGCGCTTGGTCATCATTGCGGATCAGCAGCGTGCCCGGCTCGAAGCGCACACCTTCGTGCACCAACGGTTCCTGAGAAACGCGGATCTTCACGTCCTTTTGCAGCAGCCGAGCGGTCACGAACAACGAGGGGTCTCGATAGAGATAGCCGTACCGGCCTTCGCTGAAGGCGGGGCTGGCGTCGAGCACATCGTCCACGCTCGCGAGCCCAACCCACTCTCCTTTGGGCACGGCACCGCTCCACAAGGCATTCGCACCGAAGGCATGCGGCAAGGACCACGCGGTGGTGTCATAGAGCTTCGAACCGCCGCCGGAGTCCAGACTCTTGCGCTCTCTCTGAAGAAAATCCGACGGCATCGGAACATGCAGGTCTAGCAGATTGTGAGCCAGCGCCCCCAATGGCTGTGAAGCACGCACCAGCAGCGTGCCCGCGGGCAATTCCATGGACTGAGCATCGGCGCTCCACATGTTATGCAGGCCGGATGCCTTCACTGAACGTTGCAAACGCTCCACGACCAATCCCTGCGCGAGCAACGTCGATGCCGCTTGCTTGAGTTTGTAGTCATCTCCGGGCAGCAGCAGCCAGGCACGCTGACCCGACGAGCCACTCAGTGCTGCCGACCGACGCGCCTCCCACCATCGCAACAGCAACGTCTCTCGATTCTCAGCGGCCGTCTGCAAGCTTGCGAGCGAGCTGCGAAGCTGATGTTCCACCCCCTCTGCGTAGCCGCGTCGCTGACCGTTCGATAAACGTACCGTCGTGCCACGAGTCGCAGACTGTTCATAGATGATGGGCACGGCGCCTTGGTACGCGGGCCAGATATCGAAATAACCCGGGTAGAACACTTCATTCCAGGAACGCGTGTAGAAACTGGTGCCATCGCGATCGAAGGCCGCCGCGTGGTCGCGCGCGAACACCTTCCAGGACTCGTGCACGCTCGCCGGCAGTAACGGATTGTGTGGCTCTGCGGGCACAGCGAACAGGAACGTGTTGTCCGGCCCCATCTCGTGCGCATCGACCAGCAGCTGCGGGCTAGCATCTTGGATCGCGGCCACACGGGCACGCGACTCCTGCTGCACGGTGTACATCGCATCTCGATTCAGATCGAACAGATAATGATTGCCCCGTCCCTGGGGCCAGATCGGATCGTGTGCCAGGTCGGCGGGATTCTCGGCGCCGTTGCGGCGACTGAAGGACTGGATGTGACTCAACGTCCGCTCGCGACCGTCGGCGTTGAACATCGGATCGATGTGGATGACCAGGCTGCGCAGTAGCTTCTGCACGTCCTCGCCTTCGCCGGCGATCAATCGATAGGCGAGTTCCAACGCTGCATCGGCGCCGGAGATTTCGCTGCCGTGGATGCCGTAGCCCATCCATGCAGTCGCGGGTAGATCCGAGATCAACCGGCGTGCCGCCGCTGACTCCAATGTGCCATTGCCCAGCTGATGCAAGTCGGCGCGAATCGTCTCCAGCTTTGCAAGATTCTCAGGCGTAGCAACGATCAGCTTATACAAGCGACGGCCGCCTGAAGTACGACCGTAGTCTTGCAATCGAACCCGATTGGGCCGAGCCGCGGCCAGCGCTTCGTAATACTTCAGTGCCTCGTGATACCGCACCGGACGCGAGCCCGGCGCAAACTCGAGCACTTGCTCCGGCGTCGGCACGGCCGAGTCGTACTGACCCGAGCGTTCGATAACGGTCGTCGCGGCGTCCGCCGCCAATGACGTTATCGCAGCCAAAGCACAGCACACTACGCCGATCAACGACGAACGCATCTGATGAGCCATCGTGATCTTCAGTGCTGCGTGTTGTTGCTGACGGTCGCGGCTGCTTGGTCTTTCTCTTTCGCCTTCCGCACCATCTCTCGCACGTCCGCGAGCAGCTTCGGTGCATCGAAGACAATTCCGTCCTTGATGGTGTACTTCACACCACCACCGAGAACCACACGCCCGTCGCTCGCCAATGTCTCGATGCCCGTGCCGTAGAACACTTTCAGATTCTTCATCGGGTCGCCGTTGACGATGACCAGATCCGCGAGCTTGCCCACCTCGATGGTGCCCACTTGACCCGCCATGTTCAGATGTTCGGCGCCTTGCCGCGTCGCCGAGCTCAACACCTCCAACGGTGTGAAGCCGGCCTCTTGCAACAGCTCCATGTTACGAACGAAGCCGAAGCCGAACGTGGTCCACATGAATCCTGAATCGGTGCCCAGCACTACGCGACCGCCGCGGTTCTTGTACTCGTTGAGGAACTGCATCCACAGCCGGAAATTCTCGCGCCATTCGATTTCATCGGTGCTGCTCCAATCGTAGAAGTGCGCGAAGCTACCTGTGGCGCTCGGTTGGAACTCTCTCGCTAGCACCGGATGCAAATATTCTTTATTCCACTCCGCGTTGCGCGTGCCCATGTAGTCGCGATTCGCTTCATACACGCTGAAGGTCGGCTCGAACGTGAAGTCCAGAGCACGGAACTCGTTGAGCACGCGCTCTCGCAGTTCGCTACCCGACGGCGCCGCCTGTTTCCAGAGCCGCCCCGATTGACGGAAGCGTGAGCGCACGTCTGCGTAGTTATAGTCCTCGGGATAGTGCTGCAACGCCTGCCCTTCGAACATCGTCTCCGGCAAGTTGTACCAGTGGGCCAGGCCGTTCAGCCCTGCGCGTGCGGCTTCCAGTGCATTGAACTTGTACAGATGCAACGGATTCATGTGCCAGGAGACCCGAAACCCCAAGCGCTTCGCCTCGATCAGCGACGCTTTGATAACTTCCGGCGAACTCCAAATCGCACCCTCGCCCAGCCCGCGTACGCCGCGCGCATACAGTTTCTGCAGCTCTGCTTTTGTCTCCGCTGCCGTGGGCTGGCCTCGGTAGTCCGCCCAAGGCTGAACCCGAGGTGCCACGATCTCGTTGCGGGCCGATTGCTGAGAAAGCTTCAATGCCCAATCGAGATACTGCATGGGTTGCATCGACGTGATCGTCGTGACGCCATGAGCCAATAACAGCTTCAGTGCGTAATCAGGCGTCATGTCGCGACCGCCGTTCATCACGCGCACATGGGTATCGACCATGCCCGGTACGATGAACAGGCCTTTCGCGTCGATGCGGTGAGTGATGCCGTCCGGGGGGCTTTCGCCGACGCTCACGATCCGATTGCCTTCGACCACGATGTTCACCGGCCCACGCGGCGGCGCGCCCGTTCCGTCGATGATCGTGCCACCTTCGATCAGCAGCCGCGCATAAGGACCGTCGCCCTCACCCGCCGCCCTGGGCGCTGCATCCGGGAACGTTGCCTGCGCATTCGCCGGCTGGACCATCGTGACCGCCAGCGCCATCGCGCACGCGGAGAAGACAGCAGTCAAGCTACTGTTTTTGGATTCCATGACACTCCCCAGGGCAAAGGCGCTCGCCGGCACGGGTGTGCGGTCGGGCCTGCCTCAATGGGAGAGTGTGTGGCGGCGGGAAAGTCCGGAATGGCGGGGTGATGCCGCGACAGCTACCGTTCGCGGCGCAGAGCCTTGCCTGGATAGGCGCCAGTAGCGCCACCCTGCTCGACCACCGCGACGCCATTCACCCAGACCTTGTCGATTCCGATCGAGCTGAGCCCAGGTTGCTCCAGCGTCGCTCGGTCGGCCACGGTTTGTGGATCCAGCAACACCAAGTCGGCATAGGCACCCGGGCGAATCACGCCGCGATCCGTGATTCCCATGTGCTCCGCCGCCAACCCGCTCATCTTGTGGATGGCTTGCTCTAGCGTCAGCAGCTTTTGCTCTCGAACGTAGACTCTTAGAACTCGCGTAAAGCTGCCGGCGCCGCGCGGATGTTTGCCGCCGACATTGCCGTCCGAACAGATATTACTGTGCGGCCAGGCAATGAATTTGGCGACATCGTCGGAGCGCATGCTGGTGCCGATGACCGACACCTCACTGTTAGTTTTCTGGGCGTCGGTCAGCAGCATCACGACGACCTCCACAGGATCCATGTTGCGTGCCTTGGCGATTTCCGCCACGGTCATGCCTTGCGCACTGGGATCCGGCCCATAGCCATTGATCCTCAACCCTTCCGGTGGTGCGAGACTGCGGAGTACGAAGCGCACGGTTTCACGATTGTCGAAGTCGCGATTGGGGAACAGCACCGACAGCCAGGAATTCCAATACTCGTACGGGTAGACATCGCCGGTGATCTTCACACCGCTGGCACGTGCGCGGTCCAGTACACCGATGAAGCGATCCGCCTGCCCCCACCAGTCGGTCATCGCCAGCTTCATGTGCGACACCTGCACCGGCATGCCGGTGCGACGACCGATCTCCACGATCTCATCGAGTGCCTGCCACACCTCACGATCCTCGCTGCGCATATGGCTGATGTATCGCCCACCGAAGCTGGCAGCTTCACTAGCGAGGGCCAATACTTCATCCTTGCTGGCGTAGATGCCCGGGTCGTACTCGAGACCAGTCGATAACCCTAGCGCACCAGCCTGCATGCCCTCGCGCACCAAGCCGCGCATGCGTTGCACTTCATCCGCAGTTGCGGTTCGCCGAAAGTCCTTGCCTAGCACCGCGTTGCGAATCGTGCCGTGCCCGAGGTACGAGGCGATGTTGACGGCGACCGGCTCTTTGCTCAGCGTCGCAGACAGTTCGGGCAAGGGTGTATGACCGCCATCCTGTCCCAAGATCAGCGTAGTCACTCCTTGAGTAACCGCGGGCAGCATGTCCCGATGTTTGCTCATGCCGCGATCATGGTGACTGTGCGTATCGATGAAGCCGGGACTCAGCACCAATCCTTTGGCATCCACGACTCGTTCTCCGGGAAGCGCCTGCAACGCGCCAACGGCCACGATGCGTTCATCTTGAATACGAACGGATGCCCTGGGAATGGCCGGCGCGCCCGTGCCGTCCACCAGTCGTGCGTTCTGGATCAGAAAAGATTCCGCCGTGAGCGCTTCCGGCAGCACCGCCAGCAACGCGGCGACCAAGAACGCGCAGACCTTATGCATTGGAAACATCGATAACCTTCTGGCCGTTACTTCAGCGGAGCATTCCACGCCGCGACCGGGCGCAACGCGAGCTGTTGGATATCACCTGATGGCGAGAGCACCAGGATGACATCGGCAATCTCCCGGTCGAAACGGGCGCGATAAAGGTAGTGACCGTCATCGCCCATTTCGTTGAAGGAGAACAGCTTGAGTTCCTGCAACTTGCCCAGGACCCCGCGACTCTTTTGGTACGCACCGGCGATGCGTTCGCGCAAATCGGGCGGCATGGTGGCGCGCTGCGCGGCAGGTATATCTGATTCGAGCAGGATCTGATGCAGCCGTGCGGTGACCCGTGGATTGCGGTCTTCGATGGGACTGGCGGACGGCGGCGCCAGTTTCGGATCGACGATCTGCGCCACGGCCTTCGCGACGCCCCCCGCATTGCCGCTACGACTATTGGTAAGCACGACGACCGATAAGCCTTGGCCCTCGTAACGAACGTAGTGAGTCACGAACCCCTGCCATTGGCCGCCGTGCATGTGGACCTTCTGGCCGCCGACATTGGCCAGATTCCAGCCGAATCCATAGGGATAGGTTTTGCCGCTATTCAGTCGCGCCGGAGCAAAGATCTGTTCCCAGGATTGCGGCTGCAGAATTTTTCTGGCGCGCACAGCGGCATCCCACTTCGCCCAATCCAGCACCGTGAGATACAGCGTGCCATCGCCCGTTCCGTTGGCCGTGGCGGCAACCCATTCCTGATTCAGGATCGTGCCATCTTCACGAACGTCGTAGCCGGCGGCGCGATTCGGCACGATGCCGCGATCGTCGATCGGCCCAGCCGTCGTCATGCCCAGCGGTCGGAACACCCGCTGCTTGAGAACATCAGCGTAAGCGACCCCGCCGACCCGTTTCACCAGCAGCCCCAATAGCGCATAGCCGGTATTGCTGTAGCTGAACTTCTGCCCGGCAGGAAAATCCAGCTTGGTGCGGTACAGGAACTGCAACAGCTCCGCTTCGCTGTAGTCCTGGCGCAAGTCGAAATCGCCGGGAGCAAGCTTGGCGTAACTGTAGTAACTGCGACTCAGGCCGGACGTGTGCGTCAGTATGTGTCGGGGCGTGATGTTCTTCCAGGACGCAGGCGCCTCCGGCAGATAGCGACGAATCGACTCATCCAAATTGAGCTTGCCGTCTTCGACCATCAACATGACGGCCACCGCGGTGAACATCTTGCCCAGCGAACCGGTTTGGAAAATGGTGTCCGGATGCACCGGCACGCGATGTTCCAGATTGGCGTAGCCATAGCCTTGCGCCCGCACCAGCACGCCATCCTGAATCACCGCCAACGCCAGGCCCGGGATGCGATCGTTCGCCAGAGCGGCATTCACAGCGTCATCGATGGCATCCGCCCGTGCCACCATCGGCCCGGCAATCAACGCGGCCAACATCCAACCGGCCGCCACTCGCGTCAAAGCATTCAATCGCATGTCGTCCCCAGAACTGTGATTCGGAAGTTGCCGTTACATACGTTCGAAGAAATCGAACATCTTCTGTAACGGAAACACCGAATCTTGCAATTGACCGGGACCTCCACCGTGTCCGGCATCGGGCACGACGTAGTACTGCGTGGGCGTGCCACGCTCCATCAGGCGATGACCCAGATCGATGATGGATTCCATGTGGCCGGACGTGTCTAGCTCGCCCATGATGAAGAGCGTTGGTGCACGCCAATTCGCCACGCTCGAGGTCGATGAGGATGCATGCGCCAGATCTTCGATGCGAAGACGTTCGGAGAGTGGAATGAATTCAGGCGGCGCGCTGGGTGCGTGCGAGGTCTCGCCGTCCTTTTTCATCTCGATCACCCAGTCCGCGACGCCGCTCATATGAATGCCCGCCGCGTAGTCGTCCGGCAGTCGGCTGAGTGCCAAGCCCACGATGTGGCCGCCATAAGAATGGCCCGCGATGCCGATGCGCTTGGGATCGACGTCCTTACGAGATTTGAGATAGCGCGCCAACGCGGCGAGATCTTTCACTTCGCTGCCGCCGGTCGCACCACGTTCGGCGGGATAGCGATACGCCAAGCCGAAACCGCTACTGCCCCGATAGTTGATCTCCAGGACGATGTAGCCGCGGCTCACGGCGTACTGTGCGAATGGCGTGTAAGCACCGTAGCCGTAACCAGGAAACACGCGACCGGTCGGTCCACCTTTCGCGGTGACGATAACGGGATAGCCGCCCGTGGGCGGCTTGCCTTTCGGCACCATCAACAAGTGATAAGCAACGAGGCCGTCGTCAGCGCGGATCGGTAGTACTTCGACATCGGCGAACTGCTCCCAGAGCTTGCGAGACTTCGCGGCCTGTTCAGTCTGCGGCGTGAGTTCGACGACACGTTCGCCAAGCTTCACTACCCGTCGATTCGGCATGCGGCCATTCACGTTGGCCACATAACTGAGCGAACTATCCGCCGTGAAGCCGGGCCGTGTTTCCACGCCTTGCCCCTGCGCCACCCGCTGCGGACTGCCGCTGTTCAGCGCGAGCCGCCACACATGCTGCCGCGGCAAGTCGCCAATGTTGGCTTCGTACGCAACACTATCGCCCGCTGCGTTCAATACGACATTGCTGACTTCACCCTCGCCCGGCGTCAGCAACCGAGGGGCGCCACCGTTGCTAGCAATGGAGTACAACAGTTGCCAACCCGTCTTCTCCCAGAGGAACAGGATCTGACCATCACGCGTCCAGATCGGCGTTTGATAATCCGGTGACGGCACGGCGCCCGCCCCTGCATCCGCACGCCACAGGGTGCGCACGTCACCGGTGTTCGGATCAGCCAGTTCCAGACTCCACGCCGCGTTACGCGACTGCGCCGAGAAGCGATACGCCGTAGCCCAGTTGCCCGGGATTCGCGTAAACAACAACTGCTTGCCATCCGGCGACCACACCGGCTTGATGTCCTGAAAGATGCCGGGAGCGAGATAGCGATGCTTCAGCGTGGCTAGATTCACCACGCCCACAAACCGCTGGCCCGCTTTGCGATGACTGCTGAAGGCCAGCTGCGAACCATCGGGCGAATACGCGAGCTCCTCGATATAAACCGCTGCGTAATGTTCCGCATCGTTGGCGAGCAGCGGACGGCGTGTCCAGCCTTGCGCTTCTTGGCGAAGCTCAAACAGCATCTTGCCTTCACAGAAAGCAAATGCACGACCATCGGGGGAGAACGTCCAGGGAGAAGGAGGAATACCCTCGCCGCTCGCAACACGCGTCGTTTCACCGCTATCGATATTGAGTTTGATCAATTCGCGCGTGTCGTTCGCGGGATAAGGCGGGAAGCCGCGTTGTTTGCGACCGCGGACGAAAAAGACCGAGCGTCCGTCCGGCGCGATAGAAACATTCTGCATCCCGGCCTGATCGGTATAGGCAGTGATCTGCCGCGGCTTGAAGTTCGGTGCAGCGGCGGCAAGCAAGTTGTTGCCATCGCTCCAAACCACATAGCGGCTGTTCGCGGCGGCGATCAAGCTGGTACTCATCGTCCCATGAGCCGCGATCGATTCCGTCAGCGTGAAAGTCTCGGGGCGCGACGCGGCGTGACACACCGGCGCGCATAACAAGAAACACAGCAGCAGCTTGTTCACTGGATTGTTCACTGGGGGTATAGGGCAACTTCGCTTGGAGAGAAGAAAGGGCCGCGCGCACGAGAACT
>NZ_JAEUPY010000601.1 GCF_016790065.1 Steroidobacter sp. | reverse complement strand
GGCGACGATGGTGGCAAGCCCGGTGTATGAGCCCTGACCCATTGCGGTATGTTTGGACAGCACGGTCACCGTGCTGTCCTTGTCGATGCGCACGAAAGCATTGGGCACGAACGTGCCCGCTTTGGTGACATCCACATCGTTGGCTCGCGCGCCGCCGGTAGGCAGCCACAACGCGACGGTCAATACACCGCCGCCTTTCAGCACGTCGCGACGGGAAGCGGCTAGCAATGCATCTTTCTCAGCTGCGCTCATGTGTGTCTCCCGATTCAGGCCAGCGAGCCGGCGGCGCGCTTGATCGCCGAACGGATGCGTACATAGGTGGCACAACGGCACACGTTGCCGGCCATCGCCGCATCGATGTCGGCATCGGTGGGTTTGCTATTGGTGGTGAGCAAGGCGGTCGCGCTCATGATCTGGCCCGACTGGCAGTACCCACACTGCGGCACGTCTTCAGCGATCCAGGCATCCTGAATGGCTTTGCCGACTTTGGACGCACCGACCGCTTCGATGGTAGTGATCTTGCTCGAGGTCACCGCCGACACCGGCAACACGCAGCTGCGAGTCGCATTGCCGTCGATGTGCACGGTACAGGCACCGCACAGCGCCTTGCCGCAGCCGTACTTGCTGCCAGTCATACCCAAATGATCTCGCAACACCCACAGCAACGGCGTATCCGGCTCAGCGTCGGTTTGCACCTTCTGACCGTTGATCTCTAGCGTAATCATGGGAGGACCTCGGGACTGGCTGCGGCTACCGGAAGTGCCGCGATCTTACTCCGGCCACACTGCGGCGGGATTGCACAATCCTGCGGATTGCGCCCCACCCAGTGACCCAAACGTCGGCCAAAGTCGAGATTCATCAAGAGCGCGGCTGCCGGCCCGCTAACCGATTGCTCCACCGACACGATGTGCGTAGGCTCGCCCTCCCATTCGTCATCGCCGGGGAACGATCGTGCCCATGGAAGTCCGCGCTGCCGTCGTGCACGGCCCCAATCAGCCGTTCGTCATCGAGTCATTGCAGCTCGACGGGCCGCGCCAGGGCGAAGTTCTGGTGCATATCAAGACCACCGGCCTGTGCCATTCCGATCTGCACGTGTACGAAGGCAAATTGCCTTGGCAATTTCCGGCGCTGTTGGGTCATGAAGCGGCCGGCGTGGTGGTGGAATGCGGCCCCGGTGTCACTCGATTCAAGCCGGGCGACCATGTCATTCCGTTTCTCATTCCTCACTGCGAAAAGTGCGGCTATTGCCATTCGCCCAAGACCAATCTGTGCGTCGAGGCGTTCACGCGTTTGCGACCGGGCGAATCGCGCTTTTCGCTGGGCGGAAAGCCGGTGAGCCAACTGTGGGGCCTGGGCACGTTCGCCGACTATTCAGTATTGCCCGCGAACATGTTGGCCAAGGTGCGCGATGACGCGCCCTTCGATCCTATCTGTTACATCGGCTGTGGCGCCACGACCGGCATCGGTGCGGCACTCTTCGCTGCCAAGGTCGAAGCGGGCAGCTCGGTGGTGATTTTCGGTCTGGGCGGCATCGGCCTGAACGTCGTGCAAGGAGCACGGTTGGCGGGCGCGAAAAAAATCATCGGCGTCGATACCAATCCCGCCAAGGAAGCCATCGCGCGCCAATTCGGTGCTACCGACTTCGTCAATCCCAAGACGGTCGAGAAACTGACCAGCCATTTGATGAAGCTCACCGGCGGCGGTGCCGACTACAGCTTCGAGTGCATCGGCAATCCACAAGTGATGCGTCAGGCCTTTGAATGTACTAATCCGGCGTGGGGCACGAGCTACGTGGTGGGCGTCGCTCCACAGGGTGCCGAAGTCACGTCCTATCCGGGCCACTTGATGATGGGCCGGCATTGGACCGGCTGCTACATGGGTGGCGCGCGTCTGACCAAGATCCCGGAGATCGTCGATTGGTACGTGGACAAGAAAATCGATCTGGACCCGCTGGTGACTCACCGGCTGAGTCTGGAACAAATCAACCAAGGCTTCGAGCTGATGCGCAACGGCGAATCGATCCGTTCGGTGATCGTGCTGTAAGAGTCACGCTCACTCCAGCCAGGCGCGCGACAAGTAGAGTTCGCTGGCGCGTGGCGAATCGTCGGTGCGGAAGATGATCATGCCGGCAACGTTGCGCAGATCCAGAACTCGCTCGCGAGGGCCGGCAGCGACATCCTGTAGCGGGATACGAATCACCTGACGCGTCTGGGGTGCCAATTCGAAGCGCCGCCCGAATCGATCGCTGGGCTGATTGTTGTGAGTCGCGTCATGCACTCGGAGCACGAACTGCAAGCCCAGCGGCGTGGGATTGGTGAGATCGACCGCGAGCGTCGAGTAGTGGCTCCAATCGGCCGCCAGCTCGATGAATTCCAATCCGGGATAGGGACCGTCGAGCAGATTTACGTGCATGGCCCGCTCGCCCGCGGTGCCGGCCCACTGCAGCGGCATCGTAGCCGGCGCGAACTCGGCCGACTTCTGGAAAATGAAATAGCGATCGTAACGCTCAGTGAAATCCGCCAGCACCGGAAAGCGCTCGTCTCGCTGCTGATACTTGATGGCCGCACGAGTCACGGGAGCGGCAGCGACGGCCAGCGCTGCGCTGCCGACCACAGCTGCAATCAAGCGAACCAACGACGCTTTCGAAGCGGCGCGCACTCGCCTATCGAAGACGGCGAAGATACCGAGCAAAGCGACAGCACCGATGACATCGTGGAGTGCGTCTTCGACGCTTGCATCACGGCCGACTGGAATTTGTAACAGTTCTGTCAAGATTCCCAACAGCAGCGCCGCCGCCAACGCCAGCGCATACTGTGTCGCTAGCGCAAGCGATGCGAAGCGCGGCTGAGTACGAACAATGAACAGCGTCAGCAAGGCAACGCAGCCGAAAATCGGCGCGTGTGCCGAGTTATGTAGGGTCCTGATCCAACGCGTGTCGCCGGGGACTGGCGCAAACACCACAGCCACCAGCAGAATCGAGATCACCAGCAGCGCGAGCCAGTGAGCACGCTTCACCGGAGCCGTCCGAGATCGTGAGTCAACCAGCCAAGCCGACAACGCCCGTCGAGCCTCGTCATGCCGCCAGCGTGCTGCTGCTTCGCGAACAGCGAGGCAGTATTGAAGTGCTGTTGACTCGTCGACACGAGAATCTGACGTTCATGGGCGGCATGTGGGTGTTCCCCGGCGGCGGCCTGTGCCCCGCCGATACCGCGGCCGAGGCGTTCGCGACGATTCCGGAGTCTGCACAACTCGAGTGCCACCGTTTGCGCGATCTGGACGGCAACGCGCTGCCGGCGACCGCTTGCCATGGGCTGGCAATCGCCGCGGTTCGCGAAACGTTCGAAGAGACCGGCGTGCTGCTGGCGACGACTGCGGAAGGACACCATGCTGACAATGACGTGTTGACGCGAATGCAGGAGCGACGGCACGCAATCCTCTCACAACCGGAGCGGTTTGCCACGTCGCTGCAGGAAGAACACCTGCAACTGGATCTGCGCCGCTTGGTCTATTGGGCGCACTGGATCACACCGTCGGTCATTGCCAAACGTTTCGACACTCGCTTTTATCTCGCCCGCCTGCCCGCCGGCCAAGTGGCCGTGATCGATGCGGTCGAAACCACCGAGATGACGTGGATGACACCTGCTGCGCTGATCGCGGCCGCGCATGACGGCACGATGCTGATTTCTCGTCCGACGCTTTACAACTTGATGGACCTTGACGCGAGCGTGCGACAACACATTTCTCTGAACGCAATTCTCTCAGCCGAAGCGCGGCGCGACGTCGTGCCCGTGTTACCAAAAATAACCAAAGGCGAGCCACGTATGATCGTCATGCCGTGGGACAACGAATATCCTATGTTAATCGGCAGCGGCGTGACCCCGCTGACTTACCCGGAACGTTTGCTATCCCTACCGTCACGCGCACCGATGGAGCGTTGACACAACAAAATATATGAATGCATGTCCCTCGTGCCCGGACTAAATTCCTTCGGCACGGACAGCATTCGAGCGCGATCGCAACGAGCGCGACACGAAGTCAGGGAAGCTCCACAGGAGGTCAGGATGTCTCGACGGCAACGGCTTCATGTTGCAGGCGGCACTTACTATGTCGTTCAACATGGCAACACTCATCATCCGATATTTTCCCAGCCCGAGGATTACGCCCTCTTCGAACGCCTATTGGCAACGGGCCTGCGTCGCACGAACGCACGCGTGCACGGTTACTGCTGGACACCACAATCCATTCATTTGATTCTGCAGATCGACGAAGTCTCGGTCGGTCGCATCATGCAAGGGCTCACCAGCCGCCATGCACGCAGCATGCATCGCCGGATCGGCGAGTCCGGACATTTTTTTCGGCAGCGTTACAAAGCGGTGCTGATCGATCCCAAACATTATTTGTTGAAGCTGGTGCATTACCTGCATCACCTGCCGGTATTGGGCGGGCTGGCGGAGCATCCAGGGGCGGCTGAACACACCAGCCACGGCACCTATCTACGCCAGTCCGCCACCCCTTGGCTGACGACACGCAGCGCGTCGCGGTTGCTCGAACTCAAGGACGACGGCACCGAGTACGAAGCGTTCATGGCCCGTTGCCCGGAACCCGAAGACGTAGTGCAGTTCGAACGAGTCGGCTCAAACGATCTGCGCGTCATCGGCAGCACCGAGTTCTTGGAAAATCTGCCACGCAACTCGCGCACCTATCGCAGCAAGGCGTCGCTGGATCAAATCATTCACACCGTCACCTGTCGGATGGGTGTGGAGCGCGATCTGGTGTTGTCGAACTCGCGTCAGCGGGAATTCACGTTGGTGCGCGCGTTGATCGCTTGGTACGCGACCGAGCGAGGGGTCGCAACGCTGAGCGAAGTGGCGCGCTGCCTGCGTCGCGACCCATCGACCTTGTCGATGGCGATCAGCCGCTATCGGACACGTCGACCGGAGTTGTTCAAGATCACCGCCATGCACGACATCTCGCCGCTGGTGCCAATCGGCGGCAGCATCAAGGTCCACTATTGGGATGGCGCCGCCGATGCCCGTGACGGCGACGACGAGGACCGGCAAACAGCCTGAAGGCGAGGGAGCAAGGGGCGAGTCGGGGCGTTGCTGAGTTCGGCAACGCCCCTCGAAGCATTCGCTTGCCGCCACCGAGGGAAGCTACTTACTATTTAACGGCAGAATCTCCGGATAGGGTGCTGCCGGCGAAGCAATGTCGGATACCCCGTAACAAAGTATATTGACGCCGGATCCCAAACCTTGCAGCGTTAGCATCGCAGGAGGACAGTTGCTTCATCGAGGGAAAGATCATGAGGGACAGATCATGAGCGACATGCACCAAGGGATGGAGATCGAGCTGCTCGATCTCGGCGATGCGACGTTAGAGACCAAGCAATGGTTGTTGTGGCCCATCTGGTTCGACTCGGTGTTTCTGCTGGGGGAAAAAGAACCTTGATGAGGCATCACACCCATCAATGACGAACTGATGACAGGGCCCGCGCGATGCGGGCCCTGTTCTGACCAACTGGCAGTCTGGCCATGCATATTGAAAAAGAATACTGGCTGCCGTCGCACGTGCGGGCGTGCTCGACAGCAACGGGGACCGTGATCCTGGATCTGCGGCGTAATCGATACTTCGGTGTCGGCCGCAAAGAAACCACGGTGTTACGCTCGCTCGCCGGCAACTGGCAAAACCTCGCCGCACAGTCAGCGAGCTTCGCCAGCGATGCTGAGCCGTTACCAGCTGCCGATTCGCTGAGCATCGCGGACAAGCTGGTCGAGGCCGGCGTCCTCAGCAACGACGCGCCCGAACCCGCCGCATTCACTCCCATGCAAATCGATCTCAACAGTGTGCTGACCAGTGTCGGCCACGAGTTGGACCGCAAAGCCGCGATTCGCTGGCGTCATGTGGTCAATTTTTTTCGTGCCTGCACCTGGGCGCGCCGCGCAGTGAAGTCGCGCACCCTGTACTTGGTGGCCGAAGACATCGGCCAGCAAAAGAACGCCGCCGGTGCACCGTTCAATCCCGAACGCGCCATCGAGCTGGTCGGCATCTTTCGCCGGCTGCGGCCGCATACCTTCGCGGCACGCGATCAATGTTTATTTCATGCCTTGGCGCTGGTGCGTTTTCTGGCCAGCTACCAGGTGTATCCGACGTGGGTGATCGGCGTGCGCACCAAACCATGGGCAGCGCACAGCTGGGTACAGCAGGGAACGCTATTACTCGATGCCAATCCTGAACAGGTGTGCGAGTACACCCCCATTCTGGCTATCTGAACCGCGCGAAGGAGCGGGGCGATGTTGCGATTCCTGGGGATGGTGTGGGACCAAGCGAGCCCGCAACAACAAGAAGCAGCCCAACTGATCTCAGCCCGGGTGCTGCAGCTGTCGCCGTCATGGCGACAGGAATTCAATGCACCGGGCATGCGAGTACTTTGCGCCGGCGCGCGCACTGACTCGCTACAACTCCATCGAGTTGCCGACGACGGCGGCCTGGTCATCGGCTCACTGTTCGCACGCAATCGTAACGTCGACTCGGTCGAACCGGACGAAACGCTGCGCCTCGGCGCGCTCTGCAGTGGCGCGTTCGTGGAGAGCCACGGTCGCTGGCTGATCGACCATGCCTGGGGCAATTACGTGGCCTTCGGTCGCGATCCCACCGGCGGCCGGAAATGGGTGCTCAAAGATCCCACCGGTTCGTTGCCATGTATGCGCACCGAGTTCCGTGGCGTCACTGTGTTCTTCTCTCGCATGGCCGACTGTGTCGACCTGCAACTGATGCGCTTCAGCATCAACCCGACGTTCATGAATGCGCATCTGATGACCGGCGGCAGTTTGCAGGAACTTTCGCCGCTCAATGAAGTGCAGCCGGTGCGACGCGGCGAGTGCGTGACATTCCAACGCGACGGCAGCCGCTGGAATCTCACCACTCAGTTCTATTGGAATCCGCTCACGTTCAGTGGCGTCGACGACCTGATCGAAGATCCGCACACCGCGGCTCGTGCGATGAGGCACGCGGTGAAATCCGCGTGCGCCAGTTTCGCCAGCGAACACCCTTCCCTGCTGTTACGACTGTCCGGCGGGCTCGACTCGTCCATCATCGCCGGCTGCCTCAAAGGCTTACCGACCTCGCGCTACGCCGCTTACACCTACTTCAGCCCCACCGGCCGTTCGGATGAACGCCCTTGGGCACGGCTGGCCGCGCAACACTCGGGCTGCGAACACATCGAGTATCCGCTCTCGCCGCTCGATCTGGATTTGCGCGTCGGACTGCAGATGGCGCCGAGCTTGGAACCCTCGCCACTGCTCAGCTACATCCAACGTAGCACCATCGAAAAAGAGATGATTGCACGCACCGGTGCCACCGGCATTTTCAATGGCGAGGGTGGCGACTCGGGCTTCTGCAGCGATTCGGTGACGTATGCCGTCCCGGAGTACATGAAGAATCATGGCCTGCGACCGAAGCTGTTCCAGCTCGCCTCGCAAGTGGCGTTGCTCACCGAAAAGTCCAGTTGGAGCGTGCTGACCCATGCGGTCCGCCGCAATTTCACAGCGACTCACTTGGGCATTCCGCGCGAACGCATTCTCGCCGCCTGCCAACTGGTGAGTACGCCCATCAAACAAGAGTTTCGGGTCAGCCAAACGGTCTCGCACCCGTGGTTCAAGGATCAGCAACGAGTGCCGTGGGACAAGATTCGCCGGCTCGGCACGCTGATCTCATCTCCCGATTTCTACAATGTTGCCGCAGCGGCCGATGCCCCCGTGCCCCAGCTCATCTCGCCGCTGTACGCGCAGCCGGTCATCGAGCTGCTGCTGAGAATTCCCATCTATGTTCACTTCAATCGTGGCCGCGATCGAGGCTTGGCTCGCGACGCATTCATCGAGGAAGTGCCTGAGCCGATTCTCAGACGCTTGTGGAAAGACCGCGCGCCGGGCTTCCACGACCAGATGATCGAGCGACAGCGCACCTTCCTGCAGGAAACCTTGCTGGATGGCACTTTGGCACACAACGGCCTGCTCAATCGCGCGCTGTTGGAAGAAGTGATCTCGGCTGGGCCGAGCAAGAACACCGTGTATCCCGGCGAGCTGTTCCGTCATTTGGATACGGAGCTGTGGGCGAGGCACTGGCTGCAGGGTTCACGACAGCAAGCGGCCGCGTGATCAACAGATGCGTGCTTAAAAGCCTTTAGCCACGCGCACGTAACTCAAGCGACCGACCAGGTCGCCCTGCGACGAATCGAAGCCGATGGCATAGCCGATAGCGGAGAATGGCGGCAGCTCGTCGAATACATTCTTGACGCCCACCTGCAGCGTCAGATCATCCCACACCGGCCCCGGCCCCAGCAGCTCACCCATCGCAAAGCTGGCCTGCACGTCGACCAAGGTGCGTGCGGGGAGCCTGCGACCGGTAGGACCGCCGGAGTTCGCGTCCAGATAGGCCGGCAACCAGTCGATCGTGGTAGTCAGCCCGACACCATTGCGTCGCCAACCTAAACTGCCGACCACGCGCCAACGCGGAATCGAACCAGAGGAATTGGCGATGCCGACGCGATCGACTGCGCGTGTGCTCGGCACGTCGACCGCAGTGAACTCATTCACCCAAGTGGCTGACAGCCGCGGCGTGAAATCTCCCCAACGCGTAGCCATCTCATAATTCGCTTCCACGTCGATGCCGCTCGTGGTGAGACGCCCGAAGTTCATTCTCGATACATCCAGCTGCAACAGCCTGCCCGGAATGCCAGCGGCGACATCGGCCGGCGTGGGTTCCTCGCGCACGATGCGGTTACCAAACACGTCTTCGTTGGCGAGCAGCGCCGTGTAATGCAGCGACGTTACGCGATGGTCGGTGCGAATCTTCCAGTAGTTGGCCAGCAATCGCAGCCCAGGCAACTCGCTCGGCGTGAATACCAAGCCTGCCGTCATCGAGTCGGCCTCGATGGGTTGCAGATCGGGATTACCTCCGGCCACGAAAGTAACGCTGCTCAACGAGTTGTTGCGAGCTGGATCCTGCAACCTCACGTTGGTCACAGTCAGCCGCGGCGCATGTAACTCGAATAGCGACGGCGGTCGAAAGCTCGTGCCGTAAGAGCCGCGCAATAGCAGATCCTGTATCGGTCGCCACATCACACCGAACTGTGGATTCACAGTGCTGCCGAAATCACTGTAGTCATCCACGCGCGCCGCCAACGTCAGCGACAACGCATCGCTACGCGTATGAGCCGTGGACCCGAGCAATGGCATTCGCAACTCAGTGAAAGCCGCCTGCACATCGCGACCGTCGTCAACTTCCTGCGTCAGGTCGTCATAGATGATTTCTTCGTCGCGCCACTCACCGCCGATGACAGCCTGAACCGCGCCCGCCGGCAAATCGAACCAATCGCCGCGCATGAAGGCGGAGAGCTGCCGGCCACGAGAAAAGTGACGATGCACGTTGGGCTCGATTAGCGACGCCAACAATTCCGAGCTGCCGGGCGGCCCATCGACAAATGGATTCAACGCACGCGCCGGATCGGTTGCAGCCAACGCGGCACTGACACGCGCGGCACTCACTTGATTGAAACCGGCGGCATCGTCCGTTTCGGTGCTCGCCGCTCCAGCGACTTCCCATTCCCACGACGAACCCAACGACCCACGCAAGCCCAGCGCGCCGCGCGTCATCTCCAAATCGTGAACGAAGCGACGCGGCTCGATGCCGTCGAGTAAAAAATCGACCAGCACCGGCTGGCCGAAGGGATTGAAAGGATGGGTCGCCAGCACCAGCGCGCTCTGCACCGAATAGAGTTCGTCTTGCGAAACCGTTTGCCTGTTGGTGTAAAGAACCTCCGCGAATGCCACCAGCCCCGGCGTGAGATCGAACTCACCGAACCACGCCGCACTCCGCTGGCGTGCTTCCGGCACGATGGACAAAGTGCTCAACGTGCTGGCGCGATTGCGCATCCCCGCGGTGGCCGCAAAGTCCGCCGCCGTCAGACCGACACCGGTACTGCCATCAGGAACCATGGCGAAGGATGACGACAACCCCGGCAGATTGGCGCCGCTCAAAGACCGCACGGTGGCCGGTGTGCCGCCAGCAGCTCGATAGTCGGTGCCACCATAGCGCGTGAAATCTTGATTCAGCCAGCGATCGCGCTCGGCACCGAACAGAAAATCTCGTTGGTAATAGTCGGCAATGAACGACGTGCGAAATCGGTCGGTCGAGTAGCCCGCACTCAACGAAGCCCGCAACAGATCCGCACCGCCGCTGGCGCCGCCGTACTGCACCTCGATCACGGGCTGCGGAATATTCTTCTTGAGCACCACGTTGATGACGCCGCCCATCGCGTCGGCGCCGTAGATGGCGGACGCCGAGTCGGACAACACTTCGATTTTTTCGACGGCAGCGAGCGGAATACTGTTCAAGTCGAATGCATTGAGCGCAAGACTGTTCGACGTGGGCACGACGCGACGCCCGTTGATGAGCACCAACGTTGTATCGACACCGATGCCTCGCATCTGCGAGTACTGCGCGCCGTTGTGATAGTAGTGTTCGGCACGAGTGAATGGCTGCTGAGGCGTGTAGCGCAGTACATCTGGAATCGATGCCGCTCCCAAATCTTCGATGGTCCGGCGCGTGAACACTTGCACTGGCGCAGGTCCTTCACCGCTGCGTTCCATTCGAGAGCCGGTGACGATGACTTCATCGAGCGGATCGGGCAATGCACCGTCCGTCGACGTCGACCCTGACGTTCCTAGCGAGGCCACCTGTTCCGGCGTTGGCGGTTCCTTACGCTGCAAGTGAGGCTGCCCTTCAGCCAAGTGGTCGCGATCTTGATCCGAAGCGGTATCGCCTTTACGCGGCGTACCGAGCAGCGACGGTGCCATGACCACCAACGAACGCTCGTTGGTGCGCCGAAAGGCCAAACCGCTTTTAGCCAACAGGCGACTGAGCGCCTTCTCCGCAGTGAACTTGCCACGCAACGGCCCGACCAACATGGTCTGATCGGTGCGCGCATCCGGCCAGAAGCTGATCTGTAAGCCGGTTTGGCTGGTGAATTCCTTCAACGCCTCGATGATGGGCAGGCGCGCAATATCGAATAGATGCAGCTCGGCCTGCGCAGCTTGCTTGGACGTTTGAGTTTGGGCGGCAGCCAGGGGCAGGCAGCAGCCCAGCACCACGGCCGCCACGAATCCGGCGATGATCTGTTGCGCGCCCATCTGCCCCAGCAACATCCCTTGGCAACATCCCTTTGAGTCGGGGACGCTACCCCGCCGCTGAATTTGACGGCGAATCTAGCGCATGCCGCCAGGCAACGCTGCGGCTTTGCTACTTAGGGCGACGACGCAATTAGAATATATTTTGGCAGAATATATTTTGAGCTGAAGCTCAGGGCCGCAGCTCGACGCGCAATTCATTCGGCTGTTTGCGGACGATGGCGATGTCCGGGCTGGCCGCCAACGCCGCCACCAACGACTCGGGATCGGTGGCATTGCCTCGGAAGAAAGCCAGCCGGCGTGCCGCGATGGCGGGATCGGCGATGACGATCTTGACTCGGTTGCGACGATTAAATTCGCTGGCCACCTCGGCGATGGAACGATTTTCGTAGACCACCCAGCCATCGGCCCACGCCGACTCATAGTCCGGATCCACTTTTTGTTTAGCGACCGGCTTGGCGCGAGTATCCGGCGTGACCGACACTTGATCGCCGGCCTTGAGTGGGACACCGCCGGTCACTTCGGCAACTTGAGCGGGCGGCGCTGAGACAACACCACGCACCGCCTCGCGACCATCGCGATACAGAGCGACGCTTCCTTCCGTCACCGCCACGACATCTTCACCGCCTCGGCGTTGCACACGGAATTCGGTACCGACCGCCAGCACGCCGATCATTTCGGACTGCACGAAGAACGGCCGCGCAGCGTCCTTGGCGACATGAAACAACGCCTCGCCCCGCACGAGCTCGACGGTGCGGCGATCATCGCCGAACGACAGCCGTAGCTCGGTGTCCGGACCGATGCGCACCTCAGTGCCATCGGTCAACTGCACCGTGCGCCATTCGCCCAGCTCAGTCTCGAGGGTCCGGTCCAACCAAGCGACCTTGACCATGAATCCCAATAGCAGCGACACGGTGATACCGGCCACGGCCGCGGCCATCTTCCATGAGCCTCGCAATGACTCGAAGCGGGGTCGAGACTCGAGGTGCTCGGACTGCACTGAACGCGGAGTGATTGCGACGACGTTCGTTTCGGCGTCGGCGACCGGCGCGCCGGGTGCGCGGTTTTGCACCTTGGCAGCCCGCAACACCTTGTAGACCTGCTGGATGCGCAACAGCTCGGCGATGTGTGCCGGCGACTGTTTCAACCAACGCA
>NZ_JAEUPY010000483.1 GCF_016790065.1 Steroidobacter sp. | reverse complement strand
TTTCTTCACGACGGGCCGTGGCGTGTTCTTGTCGGATGAGATTCATAGTGCGCAGGACGCACGCTCGGTCGCGAAGCGGTATGCAAAGTACTACCGCACCGAAACGCTCAAGGACTACATGACCAATGCCGATCGGCAGGCTCACCAATGGTTGGTCGCAGCCGCGCGCGACTATCGGCTCACGCCGACGGCGGAGGCCAACAGCGATTTCAAATACAGCCTGACCCGAATCTTCGACGGTTATGGGGGGCAAGAGCACATGGCCACCGCTGCCCGGTTTTATCAGGATCTGTTGCCCATCGTCGCGGCCAGCGGCACGACCATCGCGCCGACGCTGCTGGAAGGGCAGGCGGGCGGGCAGGATCGGCTCGAGCAGTACGTGCAGGAGCACGGTTTGTATGGCGACCCCAAAGTTGCTCGATTCTTTCCGCGAGAGGAGATCGAGTATCTGAGTGTCGGCTCGCGGGCCGGTCCGCTGGAGCCGCGATACACCTCCAAGGAGTTGGTGGCGCAGCCGGTGGCGCTAATGGCTGCCGGTGGTCGAGTCGCATTTGGTGGACACGGCGCGATTCACGGGCTGGGTGTGCATTGGTCTTTGCGCACTTACGTGGAGGGTGGCATGCGTCCACACGACGCGCTGAAGCTCGCGACCTTCATGGGCGCACAGGCGATTGGTCACGGCCGCAACTTCGGCTCGCTCGAGCCCGGCAAGCTCGCGGACCTGCAAATCCTCGACCGCAATCCGCTCGATGACATTCGTAACAGCGAAGCGCTTCGTTACGTCATGGTCAACGGACGTCTGTACGAAGCCGCAACGCTGAACTCTGTGTGGCCGCAGGAGAAGCCGGCACCGGAGTCGTGGTGGCAGAGACAGGCGCAAGCGGTTTCGAGCGATGTCGTGATCGAGCACAAGTCTCTGCTGACACCCGATGGCGAGCGGGTCGATTACGAGTTGGGCACGCTCTCGGTGCTGGAGAATCGCAGCGACCCGGGCAGTCGGCGCATCGCTGTGGGATTCGTTCGCTTTCGTTCGCTCTCGCCCAGCACCGCGCCGCCGACGTTTCAATTGCCGGGCGGGCCCGGTCAGTCCTACCTCGACTGGCTGGATCCGAAATCGCCGTTGTTTGGCTACATGATGCGAGATATCAAACGCTATCGAAGCGTCGGCGACGTGGTGCTGGTCGATCAACGGGGCTTCAGTGTGGGCGACCGACTGAAGTACGTTCAACCCAGGCCCGTCGAACCGCTCGATGAGCCAGCGAGCCTGGCCCGCGATACCGCGACGAGTGTCGCTCGGGCGCAGGCGACGGTTGCGCACTATGCAAACAGCAACGTCGATCTGCGCGGCTACACTGTCCTGGAATGCGCAACCGACGTAGAAGAACTGCGCCGCGCACTGGGTTACGACCGCATCACTCTTGTCGGCCAGAGTTTCGGCTCGCAGTGGAGCTTCGCGACCATGCGTTTGTATCCGAGCTCCATTGCGCGTGCAGTGCTGTCTGGCGTTGAACCGCTCGGTGCCACGTACGACATTCCTTCGAATGTCTTTGCAGCGATTCGTCGCCAGTGGAGCGATGCGGAGCGTGACCCGGCGATTGCCGCGCGCCTGCCTCCCGGGGGCTTTGCCCAGGTTGCGCGCGAAGTGCTCGAAGCTCTGAAGAAGTCGCCGCGCTCGGTCCAGATCGACGATGAGCGCGTGGTGCTCGGGCCGGATGATCTGCGTCGTGACTGGGTGCTGCAACTCGATGCGCCCGGTCTTTCGATGCCAGCGTCGCTGCTGTCACTTCATGAAGGTCGCTACGAAGACTGGGCGCGTAACGTTGCTCGGCGCCGGCAAGGCGGCGATCCCGACATTGACGCGGTCGGGCCGCTCATCGATACGAGCATCGGTGTCACGGCGGAACGCGAACGCCGGCTACGGACGGACCCGGCGCTCGATTATCTCGGTGCCTGGGGTTTCGATGCCTACCTTGCGTCCGCTTCGGTGTGGCCGACCGCGGATGTCGGAGATGCGCTGCGTAGCGAAGTGAAGAGCGACATTCCGGTGCTGTTCGTGCAAGGCGACTGGGACATATACACACCCATCGAGAATCTAGCCGACACCGTGCCGTACTTCGTCAACGGGCGGACATTGACTGTGAGCCGGGGAGGTCACAATGCTTTCTCCCGCGTGCGTCGAGAGTTGCCGGCAGTCACCGAGTCCATTCTTCAGTTCCTGCGCACGGGCGACACAACCCACTTGCCCGACCGGGTCGAGTTGTCGGCGCCGAAAATTGTTTTGCCGCCGCCAGCCCCTGCTGAAGTTAACAAGGTGGCGTTTCAGTGGGACGTGAAGATTCCGCTGCGAGATGGCGTGCAACTCAGCGCCATTGTCTACAAACCCAAAGGTCAGCAAGCGCCTGCGCCGTGCGTTGTCACGCTCACGCCTTACATTGCCCAGAACT
>NZ_JAEUPY010000467.1 GCF_016790065.1 Steroidobacter sp. | reverse complement strand
TGCATCACCGAACCGACCCATCTAAGTATTCTAAAACGAGCCGTGCAGTGGCTGATCGAGCCGGCACTGGCCAAGCAACAGTACAGGGGAAACACGGCCCATGCGTGATATCGCAGGCATGTCGGTGTTGATCACCGGCGGCGGCTCGGGATTGGGCGAGGGCACGGCGCGGCACTTTGCCAAGCGCGGCGCCAAGGTCACGATCTCAGGCCGACGACGCAACAAGATTGAAGCCGTGGCCAAGAGCATCGGCCCGTCGTGTCACTTTGTCGAAGGCGACGTCACCAACGCTGACGACCGTGCGCGCTTGGTGACGGAAGCGGTCCAGCATGGCGGCGGTTTGCATGTGCTGGTCAACAACGCCGGCAACATGTATCGCGGCGCGTTGGTCGAGTTGGAAGAGCAGAAGCTGCTCGATGTGTTCAATTCCAACGTGGTGTCGGCCATGTTGCTGACCGGGCTCGCCGTGCCTCATCTGGCCAAGACTCAAGGCGCGATTGCCTTCATCGGCTCAGTGCATACGCGTCGAGCCTATCCCGGCGCTTCACCTTATGCGGCCACCAAAGGCGCTATCGAAGTACTGACGCGCGTACTAGCAGCCGAGTTGGGCTCACAGAAGATTCGTGTCAACTGCGTGGTACCTGGCGCTGTGTTCACAGAGATCAATCAGCGCGCCGGCTTGCTCGACCACGAAGCTGCACGCAAGCGGCTCGAAGCCATGGCCAGTAGCCACGTGCTCGGTCGCATCGGTACCGAAGAAGAGATTGCCGAAGCCATCGCCTATCTGACCTGTGCCGAGTGGACCACGGGTGCTGTGCTCGAAGTGGACGGCGGCTTGGGTCTCGGCTTGTCGCCGGGGTGATGCATGGATTTGGGATTGCAAGGCAAAGTCGTGGTCGTCTGCGGTGCCAGCGCCGGCATCGGATTGGAGACGGCGCGCGCATTCGTCGCTGAAGGTGCGTCGGTCGCGATCTGTTCGCGCACCAAGTCGAGCATCGAAGCTGCAGCCAAGCAGCTCGATCCGAGCGGACGAGTGTTGCCGGTAGCGGCAGACTTGTCCGATGAGAAAGGCGCCGCTGCGCTCATCGATGCCGTCGTCGCGCGCTTCTCCACGATTCACGTGTTGATCAACAATGTCGGTGGCCCACCGCCTGGCACCTTTACTGCGTTGAGCGATGAAGCGTGGCAGAAGGCTGTCGATCTGACATTGATGTCGGCGGTGCGCGTGACTCGCTTAGCGCTGCCGTTCATGCGCAAGCAGCGTTGGGGCCGCATCGTGAATATCTCTTCGTACTCGGTGAAGCAACCCATTCCCGGGCTGATGCTCTCCAACAGCGTGCGCATGGCCATGCTCGGCTGGGCGAAGACGTTGGCGAACGAAGTGGCTCCAGACAACGTGCTCGTGAACACGGTCTGTCCGGGTTGGACGCGCACCGATCGTGTGCAGCAGATCTTTACGTCGCAGGCCAGTACCGCCGGCACCGATGTCGACGCTGTAGAGAATCGAATCGCCGCAGGCATTCCGCTCGGGCGTCTGGCGCAGCCGGAAGAGATCGCTGCCGCCGTCGCATTTCTAAGTTCCGAGCGCGCCGGGTACATCACCGGTACTGCGTTGGCCGTAGACGGTGGAGCGGCACAATCCTATGGCTGAACGACGTCACACTGAGATTGAGTCGGCGGCTCTCGCTGTCGTGCATGACTTCGTTGCGGCGTGGAACTCGAACGACATGAGTCGGGTGCTGGCGCTGATGGACGAAGATGTTTTCTATCACAACATCCCAGTGGCTCCGCTGGTCGGTCGGCGTGCTGTTTCGGACTATCTCGGCAGCAAAGGCGGCTTCGACTGGATCAACTGGCAGCTGCTCAACATCGCTGTCGACGGTCACAAAGTGCTGACCGAGCGCGTCGATGATTTCAGCATCGGTGGTGTCGCGGTCAGTCTACCCATCATGGGCACGTTCGAAGTGCACGACGGCAAGATCAAGGCGTGGCGCGACTACTTCGACATGGATGGTTATCGCCGCCAGCTCGCCCAACCCAAGCAGTAAGCCAGCTCATGTCCATCAAAACCGCACGCACCATCGATGTCCATGCCCACGCCGTGCTGGGGGAAACCTTCGGCACCGCCGGTGAGCATGGGCCTGAGCTGACGACCGCACCGGATGGCCGGCCGCTGTTCCGCGTCGGCGGTTACAAGCTACACGGCGTTCGCTACACCGGCAGCGCGTTCATGGATGTGGATGTACGCATTGCCGCCATGGATCGCGCCGGCATCGACTTCCAAGTGCTGTCGCCGAATCCACTGACCTATTTTCATTTCGTCGATGCACCGTCGGCCTTGAGCTTCTGTCGTCGACACAACGACACGCTGGCGCAGTTGGTGAAACGTTATCCGGACCGGCTCGCTGGCTTGGCCGCTTTGCCCATGCAAGATCCTGAACTCGCCGCGCAGGAGCTGACACGCTCAGTGCAAGAACTCGGCCTGTGGGGCGCGTATGTGGGCACCGAGTTCGGCATTCGTTTGGATTCGCCGCAGCTCGATGCGCTGTACCGCCGCTTCGTGGAACTGAATGTTCCTTTGTTCTTGCATCCGGCGCCGGCGGGCATCGATGGGCCGACGGCATTTCCGTCGGTCAGTCATTTCGATATGGACTTGCTGATCGGCTTTGCCGCGCAAGAAACGATTGCGGTCGGCACACTCATTTATGGCGGTGTGCTGGATCGTCATCCCGACCTGGATATTTGCGTCAGTCACGGTGGCGGCGCTATCGCATTCCTCGCCGGACGTTTCTCGCAGGCGGCACGTAAACGTCCGTGGTCGGTCGGGCCGCTGCGAGACGAAGACGCGTTCGTGCAGCGCTTGCGAAGGCTATGGTACGACGATCACGTGCACGATCCGCTCTCGCGGCAGCTGTTGGAGACAACCGTCGGTGCCGATCGACTGGTGCTGGGCACGAACTTCGCCGGCTGGGATCAACCCGAGCACATGGATGCGCATCACATCTCGCAGCAGCTGGCCGACAATGCGCGCCGCTTGCTGCGGCAAGTCTGATCGGGGCGACGTATGTGGCGGCAAGGTCCTCTCTCGCTGGCGTACCTGACTGTGAACGGTGCTGATCCGTTACAGCACATCGCGGCGGCGGCAGAAGCGGGCTATGAATTCGCCGGGCTCAGAATTCTTCCGCCTCGGCATCTCGCCGATGCGCCTGCTGTCGTAGGCAATGCCTCTCTAGTGCGTTCGATCAAGCGTGCCTGTAGTGAGTCGGGCGTTGCGCTGTTGGATGCTGAGGTTGTCAGTATCGTCCCCACGACCAGTCGGGCAGAGTTGCAGGCTGTCGTCGAGGTCGCGGCCGAGTTGGGATTCAGTTTCATTCAAACCGTGGTCGAAGACACGGATCAGCGCCGTGCCGCGGACCGTCTGGCTGAGCTAGCTGATCTGGCGGGCGCGGCGCAGATGAAAATCGCACTGGAATTCATGCGATTCCGAGCGGTCACCGATCTGCAGCTGGCCATGCAGCTGATAGCACGGGCTGATCGTCCAAACATTCAGGTGCTGGTCGACGCGTTACATCTGGCACGCTCCGGCGGATCTGCTGAGCAAGTAGCGAAGCTGGCGCCAGAACGCATCGGCGTCGCGCAACTGTGTGACGCACCGGCTGAGTCGCCGCCCATCGAGCTGTTGGCACAAGAGGCGCGTACCGCGCGTTTGTACCCGGGAGACGGCGGTTTGCCCCTAAGTGAATTACTCGACGCGCTGCCTGACGGCTTGCCGTTGAGCGTAGAGGTTCCCAACGCGGCGTATGAGTCCCTGAGCCATGCCGAGCGGGCTCGGCGTGCGATTCACGCCACACGTGAGCTGTGCCGGCGCCGGGTCGGGGAGCGGTAATATCGATTTCGATGAAAGTTGTATCGAAATCGATGCAAATGAGTGTAGTCTCCATAGTCAGCCGGTCCCGTCGGGGCAGCCACCCTCGAAACCGGCGTCAAATCCTAGAAAATTCGTATCGGGGGGTCGGCATGTCGATGCATACCAAAGGTCTGTTGGGCCTGACGTTGGCCGCATTGGGCGGCACTGTGAGCACACCGGCATGGAGCGCCGAAACCGCGGCCAGCGAAGCGCCCAAGCTCGAAGAAGTGATGGTATACGCCGAGCGCAAAGCCGCCGGCACGGCTGTGCAGGAAGTGCCGATGGCGGTCAGCGCCGTCGATGCCAGCACCATCGAACGGGCCCACATGGTGAGCGTCACCGACATCGGCCGCATCGTGCCCAACGCACAGCTCGATCCGGTGGGCACGTTCCCGGGCTTTTCCAACTTCGTGATTCGCGGCGTCGGTAATACCAACAGCACGCGTTCCATCGATCCGCCGGTCAACATCATTCAAGACGGCATGGTCATCGATTATCAGGCCGGCGCGGTGCTGGATACATTCGATGCCGAAAGCGTCGAAGTGCTGCGTGGTCCGCAAGGTGTGCTGTTCGGTCGTAACGCTTCCGGCGGCGCTATCGTCCTGCGTTCGCGTCGGCCGACCGGTGATTTCAACGGCAACGTGAATCTGACCATCGGCGACGCCAACACACGCGAAATCAAAGCAGCCATCGAAGGCAGCTTGATCGACGACAAACTCTCGGCGCGCCTCGCGATCATGAGTCACGAGGACGACGGCCGCATCAAGAACACGCTCAAGGGCACGTACGTTGCCGTGCCGACCTGTCCGACCGCGGCTCCGGCCTGTAACGTCAACAACATCGATGGCACGCCGGTTCAGCATGCCACGGGCCGCATCGGCGCTCAGGATCATCTGATCGTGCGACCGACGTTCACGTTCACGCCCAACGACGATGTGACGTTCACGCTGTTGACTCAGTACATGGATTTCGACGATGGCGGCGGCGTTGCGCGCGCCGTCGTCCCTCAGGATGCGTCGGCGGTCGCGCTCGGCACCCAGTGGGGATTCACGCCTGGCGGCGGCAAGTACGAGACCAACGTGGCCGAGACCGGCTACACCAAGATCGAAGCCTGGCACGCCATCGGCGAGCTGCAATGGGAATTCGATGCCGGCACCTGGACCACGGTGGTGGCGCATCGAGAACTGGACTACAAGGCCACCATCAACGTCGACGGCACGCCGTTCAGCCTGACCATCTTCCCGGACAACGTCGAAGAGGCCGAGCAGCTGAGCATCGAGTCGCGCTTCAACGGCAGCATCACCGACAAGCTCGACTATCTGGTCGGCGTCTATTACATGGACGCCAAGTCCGATGTCACCGAACTGCGTGAAATTCGTAGCAACCTGTCCACGGCGACCAACTACTTTGCGTCGTACTGGAACCAGGACTCCAAGACCTCGGCGGTGTACGCCAACTTGGATTATCACTTCACCGATCAATGGTCCTTGTCGGCGGGCTTGCGTTACACCGAAGACGAAAAAGATTTCCACATGCGCCGGCCGCTCACGTCCTGCGGAGCGAGCTATGCACTGTGCGTCGATGCGCCCATCGAAGACTCGTCCAAGTGGAGCAAGGTGACGCCGCGTGCCGTGCTCACCTATCAGCCGAACAGCGACATCACCACCTACCTGAGCTATGCGGTCGGTTATCGCGCCGGTAACTACAACGCTCGGGGTAGCGCAGCGGCCATTCCTGTGCCGGCCGATCCTGAAACCAACACCGCGTATGAGATCGGTGCCAAGACCGATCTGCTGCCCAACTTGCGTGTCAATGCCGCGTACTTCTATCAGGACTACAAGGACATTCAACGCACCGGCACCGTGCCTGGCGTGAATCCGCCGATCTCGACTCTGTTCAATGCCGGCGCCGCCACCATTCAGGGCGTGGAGCTGGAAGTGAGCTGGTTGCCGATCGACTCGCTGCGTATCGATGCCAACTACGGCACTGTCGACGCCAAGTACGACACGCTGTTGGGTATCACTTGCCCGCCGTGCGGCAGCGGTGTGACCGATCCGACGGACTTGAAGTTCGATCGCGTCATTCCGTGGAAAGCCAACCTGGCGGCGACGTATACGGTCGATATCGGCGACGGTGAGTTGGCAACCCGCGTGGCCTACGAGCGGCGCGCCAAGGCCGACACCGACGTGAGAAACTTCGACGCGCTGGTGATGCAGGAGTACGGCATTCTGGATGCGAGCATCGGTTACGATCTGGGTTCCTGGTCGTTCGCTGTGTTCGGCCGGAACATCACCAACACCGACTATGTCGATACGCGTTCGCTCGGCGTGGGCTACCAGGCGTTCGGTGGCTCGCCGCGCAGCTACGGCGTGACCGTGGGATACAAGTTTGACTGAACGTAGCGACGAACTGCGACGGGGCTGGCTGCTGATCCTGGCAGCCTGCGCCGGCGTTACTTGCAGTTCGGTGGTGCTGCCGTTCTATTCCATCGGCGTGTTGGTGAAGCCGCTCACCGAAGAGTTCGGCTGGACGCGGGCGCAATTTCAATCCTCGATTCTGTTCAGTGCCAGCCTGGGTGCATTGATTGCACCTCTCGTAGGCTGGCTGATCTATCGCTACGGTGCGCGGCGCACGGCGTTGGTCGGATTGGTCGGTTTGAGCATCGGCTTTTTGCTGGCGTCATTCATCCGCGGCGAGTTGTGGATGCTCTATGTCGCTTACGGCGCGATGGCGGTCTTCGGTGCCGGCACGACGCCGGTGACGTGGACCAGCGCCATCACCGCCAACTTCGAGCGCACCCGAGGCCTCGCGCTCGGTCTCACCCTGACGGGTACCGGCATCTGCGCGGTGCTGGCGCCTCAATATGCTGTGTGGCTGGTGGAGTCGTTCGGCTGGCGCACGGCGTATGTCGGCTTGGCATTGTTGCCAGTGCTGTTCGCCGGCCCCATTGTTTATTTCCTGTTCCGGCCTGACGGCGGCGTCGCAGCCAATAAGAAGCCGGTGGCCGATGCCAGCTGGGGATTGACCGTCGGCGAAGCCTTTCGCACCTACAAGTTCTGGATCCTGTTCGTTTCCATCATGGCCGTGTACATGGCGGTCTCCGGCATCAGCCCGAATCTGATTCCGGCACTGACCGACAACGGCATGTCGGCAACCGACGCCGCGACCGTGCAAGGCATGTATGGCGTGGCCATCGTGCTGGGCCGCTTGGTGGTGGGGTATCTGATCGATCGCTATTGGGCACCGGGCGTGGCTGCTGTCGCGCTGTGCTTGCCCATCCTCGGCTGTCTGATGCTGACCGGCACGCCGACATTCTATGCCGCGTGTTTCGCAGCGTTTCTGATCGGCTTCGCGGCCGGCGCCGAGCTCGACTTGATGGCGTTCCTCGCGGCCCGCTACTTCGGCTTGAAACACTACGCCAAGATTTACGCCGTGCTGTATGCGGTGCTGGCGATCTGCTCCGGCGTGGCGCCGGTGGCGTTCGCGACCGTGTACGACCGCACTGCGAATTACGACATCAGCTTCTATGTGGCGTCCGCTGCGTTCTGTTTCGGCGCGTTGATTTTGTTGGCCTTGGGGGCGTATCCGAAGCGCGAGAAGTCGGCTCACTTCGCGCAGCCGGTGGCTCAAGCGGTATCGCAATGATTCATTCCTGGCTGCAATTGAAAGTCGCTGCCCGCTGCGAAGAAGCGCAGCAGATCTGTTCGTTCGAGCTGGTCGATCCGCAAGGCCGCGCATTGCCGCCGTTCACGCCCGGTGCGCACGTCGATGTGCAGATTCAACCGGGGCTGATTCGTCAGTACTCGTTGTGCAACGACCCGAGCGAGCAGCATCGCTACTTGATCGCTGCGCTCCGTGAGCCGGAAGGTCGCGGCGGGTCCGTGGCCCTGCATGACAAGTTCAAAACCGGCGATCTGATTGGCGTCAGCGAGCCCAAGAATCATTTCCCGCTGATTGCGAACGCTGACCGGCACGTGCTGTTAGCCGGCGGCATCGGCGTGACGCCGCTGATGAGCATGGCCGAGTACTTATCCAAGCGCGGGCTGGACTTTGAGATGCATTACTGCACGCGATCGCAAACGCGTGCCGCCTTCCTGCAGCGTATTCAGCAATCGTCGTTTGCTAGTCGCGTTCACGTGCATTTCGATGACGGCGCGGTCGAGCAACGCTTCGACGCTACCAAAGTGCTGAGCAAGCCGGAGCCGGGCACGCATGTGTACGTTTGTGGTCCGAGCGGCTTCATGAAATACGTGCTGGACAGCGCCAAAGCGCAGGGCTGGTCCGATGAGCAAACACATCGCGAATACTTCGCACCGGCACCGCAAGCCGAAACACCTGCCGGCCAGTTTGAAGTGGAGTTGGCGAGCAGCGGCGAGGTGTTCGTGATTCCCGCCGACAAGGCCATCGTCGAAGTGCTGTTGAATGCCGGTATCGAAATCCCGACCTCTTGCGATCAGGGCGTGTGCGGGACCTGTCTGACGCGCGTGATCTCTGGCGTACCGGAGCATCGCGATTCGTTCCTGACCGACCAGGAACGCGACCAGAACG
>NZ_JAEUPY010000460.1 GCF_016790065.1 Steroidobacter sp. | reverse complement strand
AGCAGTTCGCGTCGCCCAACGGGCGATGGGCAGTGATTGCCGAACAGGGCAATCTGGTCCGTATCGATCGCACCACCGGCCAGCGCCTCGCGCTCACCACTGATGCCGAACCGGACTACGCATACGCGATCATGCCGGATTCCGATCTGGCTTCATTGACGCGTCGGCTTGCCGGCACGCCTGCGACTCCGTTCGGGTTGTGGTCGCCGGATGGCGAGCGGCTGCTGACGTATCGCGTCGATCAGCGGCATCTCTACAAGATGCCCATCGTGGTGAACGTGGTGCGTGGTGTTGAGCATCAGCTGCCGTTCGTGCATTTCCAGAACACCGCGCTGCCCGATGAGGATCGCACCTATCCGGCAGAGCTCATGATCTTCGACATGAGCACCGGGCGTCGGGTGGATCTGCAGATTCCACCGCCGATGGTGCTGTTCTCGGCCACGCCGCAGGGTGGCTGGTTTTGGAGCGCGGACGGTCGCAAGGTATTCGCCGCGCCGGACTCGAAAGATTTCCGCGCCTTCACCGTTTACGAAGCAGATGCTCAGAGCGGTGCGGCTCGCGCCATCGTTACCGAGTCGAGCGATTTGACGCTGCGACCGGATGCGACAACTCGCTTCCATGTGCTCGGCAACGGCGAGCAGATCATTCTGTATTCAGAACGCAGCGACTGGGGCCAGTTCTATCTGTACGACGGCAAGAGCGGTCGGCTAAAGAACGCCATTACTCGTGGCGAGTGCTCGGTGCATGGCATGACGCACGTCGATGAGCGCAAGCGCTGGTTCTATTACACCGCCGGCGGCTGCGAGCCCGGGCGCGACCCGTATTACTCACATTTGTATCGAGTGCGTCTGGAGGGCGGCAAGCCCAAGCTGCTGACGCCTGAGAACGCCCAGCACACTCCGAGTGTCTCGACGGATGGGCGTTACATCGTCGATACCTATTCGACAGTCAGCGAAGCGCCGGTGCATGTGCTGCGTGGGGCGGACGGCAAGCTCATTACCGAGTTGGAGCGGGCCGACATCAGCGGGCTGGCCGCCATCGACTGGCGTGCACCGATTCGCTTCAAGGTGAAGGCAGCGGATGGCGCGACGGATATCTATGGTGTGATGTTCCTGCCGTCGCGCTTCGATCCGTCACGCAAGTATCCCATCATCGATGCGCAGTACTCGGCGCCGCATGTGGTCTGGGCGCCGCGCGCCTTCCTGCAACAGCGGCAGGAAGCGATGGCGCTGGCGCAGCTCGGGTTCGTCGTGATTCACGTCGACGGCCGGGCGACACCGCTGCGGCGTCAGTCGCAGCAGGATCTGGGCTTTGCTGGCAAACAATCGGCGCCGATGCTGGTCGAAGATCACAAGGTCGCAATGGAACAGCTCGCGCAACGCCATTCGTTTATCGACATCGACAAGGTCGGCGTGTACGGGCATTCGGCCGGTGGTTATCGCGCGGCGCGTGCGATGCTGCAGTTTCCGGAGTTCTACAAGGTCGGCATCGCCACCGCAGGCAGTCACGATGCTTACGTGCATTCATCACTCGCGCGCTACTACGGCCGACCTCAAGAGTTCCCCGACGGCTTCGGCGACCAACCGAACATGCCCCTGGCCAAGAATCTGCGTGGCAAGCTGTTGCTCGCGCATGGCGATGTCGACGACGACGTGCATGTGGGCGTGACCTTGCAATTGGCGGACGCATTGATCGCGGCGGGCAAGGACTTCGACATGTTCATCTACCCTGGCCGCAATCACGCCAATCTCTGGAACGGCTACATGCTCCGCAAGGGTTGGGGATATTTCCTCCAGCACCTGCGCGACGAGGCGCCGTTGACGGATTTCACGGTGCCCGATCCACAGTGACACGTCAGTTCGCAAAGGAGTGACGGCCCGATCGACTTTTGACCTTCCGATTGGGTACGCTCCGTCCGCTGCAGTTTGCACGGAGCGTACCGACGGATGCGGATACTGGGATTTCTGGCGGCCATCAGTTGCTTGGCCGCCATGGCCGATCTGGCGCTAGCCGCTGCGCCGAGCCCCTTTACAGAATATGCCAATGCGGCCTTGTTCGAGATTCCCAATCGCGTCACGCCTGATCCGATGGACCTCAACGCGCCGATGCACTGTATCGATGCTAACGGCAATGGGCGCGACGAAATCATCAGCGGCGGCCCCATCGATAGCATCTGGCGAGTCATGGAACAGGACCCCGGCGGGCAGCGCTTCAGCATCAGAGCTGGCGCTCGCCGTCCGTTTCCGAGCATCGACTCGTACGGCGCCAACCAGGGGCGTGCGTTGCTGATCGATGCAGCGGGCGGTCCGGGGCAGGCGAAGCTGTATGCGGCCATCATCGACGGCCAGGAGTTCACCGGCCGCTATGACCTGCGTACTGGCGAGCTGGAGCAGGTTGCGTACTTGCTAGGCAAGCCGATTGCCATCCGCGATTTCAATGGCGATGGGGTCGGTGAGCTAGTGACTTTTCAAAGCACCAGTTCGTTTCGCCAAGCCAGCGTCTACATCTACGATCTACAGATGTCGCGACAACTGGCGAGCTTCCCGCTGACCGTCGGTATTCAGCAGGCGATCGTGCTCGGCAACTTCGATGACGACCCGCAATGGGAGATCGCCTCCAGTGCCGGCATCGTCTACGAACTCACTCTGGACGGGCTGCGCGAGGAAGGAACGTTCGCGGAACGAATGGACGACAATTGGATCGATTTCATGAGCGCGGCGGACGTCGACGCTGACGGTAAGGATGAGATCGTCGCGGCATACTGGACGCGAGTCGCGGTCATCGATCACGATCAGCGAGCGGTAAAGTGGAGTGCGCAGTCGTCGGTCAACCCGACCGCGCAATTGAATGTACTCAAGACCATCGATCTACTGGGTAACTCGACACCCGAGATCCTGATCGGGCAGGTCGGTCACCCGAGCGCGGCCGGCAACTTCGTCATTTTCGACGGTGCCAACGGCACGGAGCTGCGCACGATAGAACACCCAGATACCGGCGTCTTCGGAGTCAATGCGTGCGATGTCGACGGCGACGGCAATCGCGATCTGATCGCCGGTTTGTTTCGTCCTGTTAGCGGGCCGGACCGTTTGTATGTGTACGACCCCGACACCGGCCAGCTCAAGTGGCGCAGTGTCTCGGAGCTTGGCATGTTGCGCGCGGTGACCATGGCGGATGCGGACGGTGATGGGCAACAGGAAATGATCCTCGCGCCCTACGAGATGCCCGGCACGGGTGATTTGCGATTGCATAGTTACGATGCGGGAGTGCTCACGCACCGCTGGACGACTGATTCACCGATGCTACCGCCGTTCAGCACTCGCTCGCTCAATGCACTGGCGGCGGGCGATGCCGATGGCGATGGCGATGTCGACCTGGTGGTCGGTTCCAGCGATGGCAACGGCGGCCTCGTCTGGATCGTGGATGGACGCACGCGTGCTTTGGTGCGATCCGTTCAAGTAGGGAGCCCGGGCGTGCAAGTGCGCGCTGTGGCACTGGCCAATGTTTGGGGCGACAGCGTCCTGGAGATCGTCGCAGCGTCCTCGAATGGAGTGCTTGCAGCGATACGCGGGACTGACGGAAGTAGCGTCTGGCAGGCGAGTTGGGGGCCGACCGAGGCCCGAGGCATGCTGATTGCGGACTTCGACACCGATGGCACGTCAGATGTGCTGCTGCGAGTAGCTCCGGAGATTCCCGGCACGGGTATGACGGAGTTGTTCGTTGTGAATGGAGCGACCCGCGCCGTGCGCTCACTGAACACTGACTGCGTATCGTCCATCCTGGCGCTGGATGTCGCTGGCACCTCGGTACCCGAAGTCATCGTCGGCGGCTGCGAAGGCAAGGTCGAAGTGGTCGATGTGTCGAGCACCAGCGTCCTGCAGAGTCACGCTGTTTGCGACACGCAGATCAACGCTATCGCGCGTAGTAATCTATCGACGGCCGGGACGCGTGAAGTGTTGTTCACCTGTCGCGATCGAATTGGTTGGCTTTCCTTGAGTACCGGTGAATTCAAGTTGCTCACTGCCACCGTGGGCGATCAGATTGGACTAGGCAACAATCTGTTTTCTGGTCACATGGCGGGTTCGGATTTCATTACGGTGAGCACTACCGAAGGGTTGGCGCAGCTGCGACCGACTGCTTCGTTGGCTCCTTACGTTTGGCCATTCAATCCTACGACTACCAATATCTACAGCGTCAATGGTGGCTCGAGCCTGAGCGAGTCCATTGGCTTCGGCACGTTCGACGGCATGTCGGCCACATTGGAAGTCGTGCAGCAGCCGCGTCACGGGCGGCTGACCATCACCGATGCACGGGCCGGTCGGTTTCGCTATGAATCGACCGACTCTTATCGAGGCATGGATATGTTGGTGGTGCGGGCCAGGACCGCTCAGCGCGTCTCGCCGCCCACTGCGATTCCAATTTTCATCGCAGCCGGCGATTCAACCAATCCGCCGCCGTCCAGCAATCCAAATCCGTCCACTCCGTCAACGAATGGTAGTGGCGGCGGGGGTGGTGGTGACATGGGCGTGGGCACAATTCTGTTGTTCGGTCTAGTTCTCTGGTTGCGCGCTATACGCCGGCAGTCCGCATCGCGCGCACTGCCGGCGCTGTCGTCACCGAGTTCTATTTCTTCGCAATACTGGCCGCCGCTTGCTTGATTGGCTCTGCCACAGCTTTGGGTTGAGAAACATGGACTGCGTGACCCAGATTGCGCGGGTCGAGGCGGAGGAGGGCATTGCCATCATTCCGTCGTTTGGGATGCCGGCATGCCGTAACCGCAAGATCGTCGTCAGTCAGCTGATCAATTGAGTCTGCATGAGCACATGGACTTAACGAATCAGTCAGGGATTTTGTCGTACTCGTCGCTGGCGCAGTTGGGTGATTCCACCGGCTCGCCGCTGACCCGATTCAGGCACTATTGCCGGCTTTGGGATGCAAGCTCGAGGAATCGCAGCGTGGCGACTGACAAAAATAACCGTAAACGACTGATCAAACTCTGGCCGTCCGTGGCCTTGCTGGCCTGTGGCTGGGCGGCAGCACCGCTGGCCACGGCGGCGGCGCCGGCAGCCCCAGACACAAAGATCATCGCGCAGACCAATGTCATGGTCCGCATGCGCGATGGCGTCGGCCTGTCGACGGACATCTACCGTCCGGCGAAAGAAGGTCGCTATCCGGTCATCCTGTTCCGCGATGCTTATGGCAACGGCTCCGGTGGCGCCGCTGGGGCCAAGAGCTGGGTGGAGAAGGGCTACGTCTATCTGGTTCAGGACGTGCGCGGTCGCTACGACTCCGAAGGTCACTACTACCCGTACATTTCCGAAGCCACCGATGGCTACGACGCCCAACAGTGGGCGGGCAGTCAGCCTTGGTCCAGCGGCAAAGTCGGCATGCTGGGCTCTTCTTATCGCGCGGCCGTGCAGTGGATGCCTGCGCATCTGCGCTCGCCCGCGGTGGCTGCAATCATTCCGGCAGTGACGCCGTTCAACTACTACAAGGACGTGATGTATCCAGGCGGTGCGTTCCAGTTGGCCAACCGGATCGACTGGGGCTTCTACATGGCGGGTCGCACCGGCCAGAGCGGCATCGACGTCGAGAAGATGTGGTCGCATTTGCCGCTCAAGACGCTCGATCAGGCCTTCGGCTACGACTTGCCATATTGGCGCGATTGGGTCGGTCATCCCACGTATGACGAGTACTGGCGCCAGTTCGACTCCGAGGCGCGCATCGAGCAAATGGATGTGCCGGCACTCAGCATCGGCGGTTGGTATGACGCGATTCTGCGTGGCACGTTGACCAGCTACACGGGCATGCGTACACGCGCCCGCACTGAGCGTGCTCGTAACTCCCAGAAGCTGATCATCGGCCCGTGGGATCATTCCATCAATGGCAATGCCAAGCTGGGCGAGATCGATTTCGGCACCGAGACCAAGATCGACCTCAGTGGCATTCAGACTCGTTGGTTCGACCATTGGTTGAAAGGCGAAGACACGGGCTTCATGAAGGAGCCGCGCGTGCGCATCTTCGTGATGGGCGAGAACCGCTGGCGTTCCGAAGACGAATGGCCGCTCGCACGCACTCGCTACACCAAGTACTACCTGCAGAGCGCTGGCAAGGCGAACACGGCTGGCGGCGACGGCAAGCTGGCGACCAAGCTGCCGGGCGGCGCTGCTGCCGACACTTATATATATGACCCCAGCAACCCGGTGCCCACTCGCGGCGGCAACATCCTGCCTGCCAAGCTCGGGCCGGGTCCGGTGGATCAGGCGCCGCTCGCGGGTCGCGACGACATTCTGGTGTTCTCGACGCCGGCGCTCGAGCAGGACACGGAAGTCACCGGTCCTATCACTGTGACGCTCTATGCCTCTTCGTCGGCGTTGGACACGGACTTCACTGCGAAGCTGGTGGACGTGCATCCGGACGGCAAGGCCTACAACATTGCGGATAGCATCATCCGTGCGCGCTATCGCAATTCTTTCGAGAAGCCTGAGTTGTTGGAGCCCGGCAAGGTCTATCCCTTCACCATCGACTTGCTCGGCACCAGCAACCTGTTCAAAAAAGGTCACCGCATCCGGGTCGACATTTCGAGCAGCAACTTCCCGCGCTTCGATCGCAACCCGAACACCGGGCACGCGTTCGGTGAGGATGCCGAGCTGCGCAAGGCGACGCAGACGATCCATCACTCGCGGCAGTATCCGTCGCACATCACGTTGCCGATCATCCCAAGGTAGGGTCAGCTGTGAAGCAAGCGTGGGTTGCGTGTGCGTTCGTCGCCGCTGTCTGCAGCGGCGTCACGGCGACGGCCAGGGCGTCGGAGACGTCGGCCGGTTTCAATGTGTACGAAACGCCGATTGTCGAGCTACAGGCGGCACAGACGGCAGGCAAGGTGAGCGCAAGAGGGCTGGTTGAAGCCTACATTGCGCGCATCGAAGCGTACGATCGCGCCGGACCCAAGTTGAACTCGATCGTCGCGCTCAATCCTCGTGCGATCGAGGAAGCAGAGGCGTTGGATCGAGAGCGAGCACAGCGCGGCCCGCGTGGGCCGCTGCACGGCATCCCCATTCTCGTGAAGGACAACTTCGACGTAGCAGGGATGGTCACCGGCGGCGGCTCGATCGCACTGGCCACCAATCGAGCATCGCAGGATGCATTCCAGGTCGAGCGCTTGCGTGCGGCGGGCGCCGTGATCCTCGGTAAAACGACGATGCACGAGTTGGCGGCAGGTATTACCACCGAGTCGTCGCTGACCGGTATCACCCGGAATCCATACGATCCGACGCGCTTGCCCGGCGGCTCGAGTGGCGGGACCGGCGCTGCCGTTGCTGCGAGTTTCGCAGCGGCAGGCTTGGGCACCGATACGTCCGGCTCGATCTTGATTCCATCGGCATTTCAAAATCTGTTCGGATTACGGCCGACTCGCGGACTCGCCAGTCGAGGGGGCGTACTGCCGATGTCGTCATCGCAAGATGTTGCTGGTCCGATGGCTCGCACCGTCACGGATCTCGCCATTCTGCTCGATGCGACCGTGGGTCGTGATCCGCGCGATCCAGCCAGTGTCGATTCGCGCCGCTGGGTTCCGAAGTCTTATCGCGAAGCGTTGCAGCCCGGCGGTATCAAAGGGGTGCGCATCGGCGTAGCTCGCTCTTTGTTTCCCACGTCGGCGGATGACAAAGAAGCGGTGGACTTGGTGCTTGCAGCGCTCGACGCTCTTAAGGCGCAAGGCGCGACACTGGTCGAGGTCGAGCTGCCGCTGTCGAGCAAGCAACTGATGGGCAGCGAGACCACCGAATACGAGTTCAAATTCGATCTCGCCAATTATTTCCACGCCAGCCCTGCTGCACCGGTGGAATCCTTGAGTCAGATCCTGGATCGTGGCCTGTACGGCAAGTCGCTGGAGTCGCGCTTACGATCGTGGAACAAGCCCGAGGTGTTGAGCACGCCCAAGTATCGAGAGGTCCTGGCGTTGCGCGCCAAACTCCGGAACGAGGTGCTCGAGACGTTTCGAGAACATCGTTTGGATGTGCTGGCCTATCCCGGCGTCTCGCGACAACCTGCCGTCATCGGTACGTCGCAGGGAGGATGGGGCGCAGGCTGTCAGCTCAGTCCTGCAACCGGTCTGCCGCAGTTGGCCATTCCTGTGGCCTTCAGCACCAAGGGTTTGCCGATTGGCATGGCATTGCTTGCTCGAGACTTCGCGGAGCCCACGTTGCTAACCGTGGCCTACGGTTGGGAGCAGTCGCGAAAACCGAGACGTGCTCCATCGAGTGTGCCGCCATTGAAAGAGTAGTCACGCTTGGCTGCGCTGACAGGCGTGTGTGAAGTCAGTCAAGCTTTGACGAATTGGGTTCGGCAATGTAGGTAATTGCAACCAATGGCCAGCAGCCAGCAACCCGGCATGCGCGGTTAAAATGCTCCGTTGTCGACGAGTGGCGTCGAGTCGGAGTTTCAATGAAGAATCGAGCTGGGAAGAATCGAGTTGCGCTGGAGCGTAGGGTTGCTGTCGTGTCGGTGTGTGCGAGCCTGTTGGCCGTATCCGCCGTGCACGCTCAAGAAGAAGACAACGTAACGGAAGTCATCGTTACCGGTTCGCGCATCAAGCCGAACGAGTTCGATGCGCCGACGCCGACTGTGGCCATCTCGGCGGCCGCCATCGAGCGCTCGGGCACTACCAATCTCACCGATTTCTTGCGGACCATGCCCGCCTTGTTGTCCTCCGAGGACGATCTGACCAACACCGGATCGCAAGGCTATATCGGCAGCACCGGCTTGAACCTGCTGAACCTGCGTAACCTCGGCGAGGCACGCACCCTGGTATTGGTGGACGGACGTCGTCATGTCGCGCAGTTGCCGGAAACGGCTGCGGTCGACATCAACACCATTCCGATGGATTTGATCGAGCGAGTCGACATCGTCACCGGCGGTGTGTCGGCTGTGTATGGCGCGGATGCAGTGTCCGGCGTCGTGAACTTCGTGATGAAGAAAGACTTCGAAGGGCTGGTCGGGCGCGTGCAATACGGCGCCGCTGAGGCCGGCGGCGCGAACGACGTGCTGGCGACGCTGACGGGCGGCCTGAATTTCGCCGACGGCCGCGGCAACATCGCTGGCTCCATCCAGCACACCGACCGCGGTCGTTTGCGGGCGAGCGATCGCAGCTTTCTGCGCGGTGCCAACTACACCACCATGAGGCGCAATCCCAACGATCCTGGCGATAACCCGAACATTCCCGATGAAGTGCCGCTGAACGATATCCGCTACTTCGATAGCGCTCGTGCCGGCGCGATCGACGTCGACTTCGACGGCGTGCCGGATACGCTGCCGAACGGCGCCGCGTACCAGATTCCTCGCTTCGTCTCGCCGTACTTCTCTCAGGGCGGCAGCGGCACGCCGATCGCGGACTACATCGGCGATTTGCTACCGGAGGCCAAGACCACGGTGGCGAGTGTGTTCGGTCATTTCAAAGTCAGCGACGCGGTCAACTTCTTCGGCGAAGCCAAGTTCGTGCAGGGTAAAGCCACTGCGTATGCCCAGCCGACCTTCGACTTCTACCTGTACCAGAGCGCGGACAATCCATTTTTGCCGGCGTCAGTAGCGGCGCAGATAGTGGCGGGTGCGGCGGCCGACGGCTTTGGCGATCCCTCGGCGGGGGACGGTGTGTTGGTGAGTCGCGATAACTTCGACCTCGGCGTGCGCGGCGAAGAAGTGACGCGCGACACGATGCGCTTCGTGACGGGTGTGAACGGCGATGTCTGGAGTCGCTATCGCTACGAGGCTTCCTACACCTACGGTCAGTCCGACATCGATTCGGTCGCGCTCAACAACCGCTACACCGACCGCTTTCTCGCCGCCATCGACGTGGTGACCGATCCACTGACCGGGCAGGCGACTTGCCGCTCCAATCTGGATCCGAGCGCGTTGCCCTATCAGCCGTGGCAGAGCTTCGACTTTTCCGGACCGTTGTCTTTCACGCCCGGCGCCAACAGCGGTTGCCGGCCGTTGAACATCTTCGGCGAAGGCGTGGCGGATCCGGCCGCGCTGGCCTGGGTCATGCTCGACAACAAGACCACGTCGCGTTTGACTCAGAATGTTTTCAACGCCTTTCTGTCCGGCCCGGTGCCCGGTATCGCCTTGCCGGCAGGTGACATCGACGCTGTCGTGGGCGTGGAATGGCGTCGCGAGGGAAGCCGCTCCGAGCCGCCGCTGGCGGATCGTTTGGGGCAGACCTTCGGCAATGTCATTTTGCCGACCGACGGTGATTTCGACGTGAAGGAGGCCTTCGCCGAGATTCGAATTCCGGTGCTCGCCAACGTGCCGTTTGCTGAGAGGCTGCAGGTCTCCGGCGCGGTGCGCGTGTCCGACTACTCGACGGTGGGCAGCACGACCACTTGGAACACTGGCCTGTTGTGGGCACCGGTGCGAGACGTGAGCTTCCGCGGCACTGTCGCCGAATCGGTGCGAGCACCTAACATTGCGGAGTTGTTCAGTCCGCAAAGCCAGACGTTCGAAGGCATCGAGGATCCTTGCGATTCCTCTCAGTTGGCCAACGGCACGAGCTATCGTACCGCCAACTGCGCCGCCATTCTGTCTGCGCTGGGCGTGACTAACCCGGGGACATTCACGGATCCGAACTCTGCAACCATTGGTGGTATGGCCACCGGCAATGCGGCCCTGAGCGAAGAAACCGCGCGTACTTATACGTTCGGTGCAGTCTTCCGGCCGCGCTTCGCCGAGGGCTTATCGCTGTCCATCGACTACTACGACATCAACATCAAGCAGGCCATCAGCACGGCTGATGCTCAGGATGTCGCCGACAACTGCGTCGACCAGCCCACCATCGACAACGTCTTCTGTGACGCGTTGACGCGTGCTGCCGGCTCTGGCGCGATTACCACGTTCGTGGTTCGGCCGGAAAACGTTGCGTCGTTCCGGACTCGCGGTATCGACTTCAACGTCAATTATCTGCTCGACCCGTCACGGCTGGGCATGGATGCGGATATCGGCACCTTCACGTTCTCACTGATGGGCAGCCGGCTCGACCGATTGACCACCATCCCGACGCTGGGCGCCGAGCAGATCGACGAGCGGACCACGGCGGATGTCAACAGCGGCAGCTATGCGCCGAAGTGGACGACCGTGTTCGATACCACCTGGGAGTTCCACGGCCTGACGGTGAACTACGGCTACAACTATTTCAGCAAGACCACGCGCTATTCGTTGCTGACCCTGGCCGGCAATCCGGATCAGGCTTCACGTTCGAACATTTACTACAACGCGCGCGAAACGCACGACCTCTCGGTGTCGTACGACTTCGCTGGTAGCTATCGCGTCTACGCGGGTGTGAATAACCTGACCGACGAACGCCCCGACTACAACACCATTTATCCGGTGAGCCCGGTCGGGCGCTTCTATTACGGTGGCGTGAAGGTGTCGTTCGGCGGCCCATAATGGCCGCCGTTGACGCGGTAATGCTTTAGCCTCGCGAGCGAACCAGCGCGGCGGTGTACAAGACCGGGCCCGTGGGGGCCCCGGTCGGAGAGCCGCCGACGGGTTCCAAGCTCACCGCAAGCGTCGACGTCGCGTTCAGTATGTTGGCTCTGCCAACATCGACCGGCACGGTGGTTTCTCCGGTCAATGGCAGCAAGCCAAGTGATACCGGCGCTGTTCCGGCATCCGGGATCATCCACAGTTCGTAGGATCGATTCGGCTCGATGCTGATGGCGCGTAGTGCTCGAACTCGCAACTGAGCGACGTCCGGGAACGCACTGATGAGCCACAGCGGCGCGCTTGCGTCCGCCACAATCGCCACTCGATCTGGCTCGACCGCACGGACTTGCACCTGCGGTTCTCTCAACACCAGCAAAGATCCAACGCCCACTGCGATCAAAGCGAAGCTCGCTGCAAGGGCTCGCCACAGCTGCAACGTGCTGCGTGCGGGTGGAGTGCTTGTAACATTTGATGTGCGACGTTCGATCCGCGCCCATACCGAGGGCGGTGGCTCTACAGCAGGCAACTGCTCCGCAAGGCGCGCCAATCGATCTTCCCAAAAGATGACCGCCCGGCGCGCAGGTATATAAGCACGCATCAGTCCTTCGAAACGCCGCCGTGCACGACCAAGCAGGGTGCCGAGCACGTACTCGCTGGCCAACGCATCGATGAGAGGTTGTCGCTGGTAGTTCATGACGACAGACACGCCTTGAGTGCCATCAACCCGCGGCGAACCCAACTCTTCACCGTTCCCATGGGCGAGCTGAGCTTGCGGGAGATCTCATCGTGGGACAGCCCGTCCAGAAAGGCGAGGCGGATACAACGTTCCTGATCCGTACTCAAGCCTTTCATACATTCGGCCAGGCGCCGTGCATCGTTGGAAAGATCGGTCTGCGTCAATACATCCACGTTGTCGGCCGGCAGCAGCTCTTCCATCTCGGTCACTTCCTGATTGAGATGTTCATGTTTCAGGCTGCGGCGGATATCCAGCGCTCGATAGCGAGCGATGCTGATCATCCACGCCATGGGGCGGCCCCGTTGCGCATGATAAGCGGCGGCATTACGCCAGATGTTCACGTACACGTCTTGCAGGGCCTCTTCCGCCAGCTCGCTCCTACGAAGTATACGGAGCAGCACGGCAAACAGTTGCGGCGACGTCTGTTCATAAAGCGTGCGCAACGCCACAGAATCACCATTCGCGCTGCGCGCGAGAAGGCCGATGAGTGATTCGTCAACTGAGTCCATGGAGAGCTCGTCGATTCGTTATCTTATTGAGTGGCTCACACGCGGCTCGGGCCCAGGCGGTGCAGGCAGTGTATCAGGTGAGCGACGTGTCCAGGGCACGGCTGGCCAACCAATAAGTAGACAGTATCGCAATGACGACCGCGCCGGCCGGCATCAGGCTGGACCGATAGAAACGAGTGGCACGAAACAAAAAGGACAGGGGCACGAATGCGCCGACCACCACCAGTTGGCCGAGCTCCACGCCGACATTGAAACCGACCAGGCCGATGCTCAGATTGGTTCTATTCAGGCCGAGTTCGCCGAGCACGGAAGCAAAGCCGAAGCCATGAATCAGGCCAAAAATCAGCGCCACTACCCACATCCGAGCATGCACGACCGGGAACAGGATATTCAAAGCACCCAACAGCACCGTGAGTGCGATGGCGGATTCGACCCACCGTGTGGGCAGTTCGATGACACCCAGACTGGCGGCGATCAATGTGATCGAATGTGACACGGTGAAAGCTGTGACGATCTTGGCGATGCCCGACAGACTGTCCCTCAGGGATTCGCGGGCTACCCATCGATTGCTGTCACGTCGTAGTACCGCAGGCAGTAACAACGTGAGCAGAAACAACAGGTGATCGTAGCCGCTCCAGATGTGAATCACGCCTTGGCGGACGAAGGCCAAGAACGTGTCCTTCGTGCCTGAGTGGGCCAGATCGGCTTGATAGGCCGGCAGCTCGAGAGTGAGTATGTGTAGCTGCTCGGCGCCTGGGGTGCGCAACGTGAGCAGCCCTTTGTGATTGGGGTCCAGATCGAACAGCAACGAGTATCTGATCTGCAGTGCCGACGCAGCGACGGGGCACGTCGCGCGAAACCGTAGCACTGCGTAGCTGCCATCGATACGTTGCTCGGTGAGCAGCTCTAGGGGTCGGATCGAGCAGTTCTCGTTGCTGTCTGCTGGTTTCAACTCCAGCGCTGGCAATGCATAGCCTTCAATGGCCGTGCGCCGGGCTTTCAGTTCGCCCCAGGTGATCTCGCCGTTGGCATCGGTATCCACCCCGACGGCGAAATCCAAATCGCGCAGGGCGATATTCCATTCGCCATCGATCGCTCGACCACCGTCGAGTACATCGAGCGACAAGTAAGCGTCGCTTTGCTTATGGGCGAGTACGACACTGCTCATCAGTAATAGCAAAGCGCCGAGCAAAGATTGTAGATAGCGGCTCATGGCTTGGTGGCTGCCAGTCGTTCGCCAACCGTTGATGTGACGCGCGCGTCTTGATAGTCGTGGCGTCGAATCCAGGCGATGGCCTCGGTCGCAGGCTGCCATTGTCCAGACGCCTTGGCGGCGCGAAGTAGCAGTCGAACGTCTTCCGGCTCGCGCTGCTTCGAGAAGTTTTTCTCCGCGAGAGTGACGGCCGCCGCCGCATCGCCTTTGACGTCGAGCATGAATCGCGCGTGCTCGCGCAGGTGCGCATCGCCGTCACCTCGCTGACGGGCGGCGTCGAGTCGAGACTCGTACAGCGCGGCATATCTATTCGCGTCCGAGCCACGATAGCGTGACGCGATGGCGAGGCGTAACAAAAGGACGTCGTTGTCTGCGTCGTCTCGTAACAGGTCACGGACGGCTTGCCATTGGCCGGCGTCGATCAACAAATCCGCGACGGCGACTTTCGCTGCGGCGTTCTTTGGATCGATGCTCAAGGCTGCGGCGGCGTGATCTTCCGCCGCCTTGTCATCGCCCAAGCGCAGGGCCATGTCCGAAAGCTGCAGAAGCATCCAAGCTCGAACCTCAGGTGGCTCACGTTGAAGCGCGGGCAGCAATGCTTGCATGCGTTGATAACTGGGTTGCAACTGCCCGAGCGATGAATCGATGCTGGTGAGACAGGTGAGCGCAATCATGCGGTCGGTGAGGCGCAGCAGCGCTCGACAGGAATCCTTCGCTTCACTGAGTCGTCCTTGGACTTGCAACAGGCTTGCTTTGGTCACCCAAGCTTGCGCATTGTCGGGGGCCTGCGTGAGTGCGCGATCCAGCAGCTTCAATGCCTCGTCGAAACGATGCAGGTACTGGACTGCAATCGCTTGCAACACCAATGCCTGCGTCGGCGGAGTGGGGCGATTCAACCACGGTGTCAGCGTCGCCTGCGCATATGAAATGAATCTCGGATCCGCCTCGGCGCGCCCGACTTCGAGATAACGCTGTGCCAGAGCCAGCGCCGCGGCCTCGTCGTCGGGCCGTGATCGAACGTCATCGCGCAGTGACTGAAACTCGGCCTGCCGCGCTGACGCCGGTAGCCGAGCCAGCACGACCGCGTCGTCCTTGGGAATGTAAGGAGCGGGCGACGCTGTCGTACAGGACAACAGCGCCGCCAGCGCCAACAGTGCGCTATTACTCCAGCAACGCATCGAACGCATCGGGGTCCTCGGTGGGATTGTCGACCCAGCTATAGCCAGTGACCGATTCCGGTTCGTCGTCGATGGATTTGGTGTACGCGGTGTTCACCATCTCCGTAAACGAGCGCTGTTCGCTGGCCACTGTGACATTCACTGTCGAGCTGGTGGATGCGCCGGAAGGATCCGTGGCCGTTACTTTCACGGTTGCAGCACCGCTGACGCCGTCTTCCGGCGTGATCGTCAGTGTGCGTGCCGCACCGTTGCCGCTTAGTCGCACGGCATCGGCGCTGATCAAGTCACTGCTTGATTCGACCTTGAGCGTGAGGTCCGATGCCGAACTCTCGGCGTCGCTGATCGAGAAGGCCAACGCTTCGCCGCTTTCATCCTGGGCGATCGATTGCGTCGAAGCGAGGTCGGTGATCTTCGGCGCCGTGTTGCTACTCATCGGCGGCGCGGTGGATGAACCGCCGCCGCCGCTGCCACCACCGCAGCCTGCAATCATCAGCGCCGCGCATAAGGGAACAAAGGCCTGTGTATATCGGTGACTCATGGCGTCCTCACTCGCTCACGAATGCCGGGAAGTCGGCGGAGCCCGGAATCGGTGTGCGGAAGTATGGGAACGCGGCGTCGAAATCCGTCGCGTGTGTCGGCGCACCGTCCGTGAATGGCACCGTGCCTACCGGAGCATCCGCCGGTCGACACAGGCCGAGATCCACCGGTGCATTGTTGATGGTCAGCGGATGACACAACCGACCCATCGCCACGCGCAGCTCGATATCCGTCACGTCGTCACCGGGGCGACGGCCATTGGGAAAGCCGGCCAGATCGCCCGACAGCACGCCCATCGATTGTTGTTGTTCCAGCGGCGTGGGTGCGATGGTGGTGTTCAGACGTAACATTTCCGATGGCGTGACTCGAGCGAGCTGGTTGACGCCCGCGAAGCCGGTGAGAAACGCGGCCACGAGGTCGTTACGAGGCAAGTTGCTCGGGGCCAGATTGGCTACGTCAGGTTCCAACACCGAGTTCACTGGCGCGCGAAACAACGCATCCAATAAGAAGGGCAAGGTGGGATTGGTGACGTAGGTGAGAAAGCGGGCGTCGTCCTTGGGCGCACTTCGATTGAAGCGGTCCTTGTCGGGCAAGCCGATCACCACTTCGTTGACCAAGGGCATGCCCAGGCGCGACACCTGAACGGGCGCGCCGCCGCTGACGGCGGGGCGTGAACTCTGCGCCTTGCTCGAGAGCACCTGCACTTGTCGCGTCGATGCCGTGGTCCAGGCGCCGATCACGCCGTTGCCGGCGCCTTTCAAACAACTGGAGTGCACTTCGAGCGCCAGCGTGGTGACGTTTTTGTTGGCAAGCACGTCATTCGCCGGACTCTGTTCGATACCGGGCAAGCCCGGCACCGCGCCGGCTTCGACTGGCACCAGATTCACCAGGTCGAACACTTTGCCCAGATTGATCTGGAACGGCTCGTTGCGTTGTCCAACGAACACGCGACCGGGCCTCGAGCAGTTGGGGATGGTCACGTCGTACACGTACTGGCGCGCGTAGGCTTCATAGCCCGCGACGCTGCCGAAGGTCTTGGTGCCGATGAAGTCCACAGGCTTGGTGAAGGTGGCACTGCCATCGGCCGCGTTCACCACTGCCTGCGTGGCTTGATTCGAGCCGGTCTTGAGCAGCACTTTGAACGTCTCTCGTGAGTTCAACGCAGCAGTGTTGCCTGCGCCGACCGGGCCGATGTTCTTCAACGGCACCGCAACTTGCGAGGCGCCCACCGGTACTTTCAGGCCGCTATTGGCATTGGGCAGTCGGTTGTCGAACTGAAAGATGTAGACCAGGTCTTCGATGGCGTCACCGTCATTGTCGATGCGGAACGAATAGCGCCCGGTATCGTCGAGCGCGAAGTAGTTGGGTCCGCCATACGGATCCTGGAACGGGTAGTAATTCGCCAGGAACGTCACATAGCCGTCGCGGCCTGTTTCGTAGCTGCGGAACGCGTACAGGTCGGTGCCGTCCAGTTTTGGAAAGTTAGTGATGAATGGCGCCTCGCGATGGCTGGAAGCTTGCGCGCCCATCGACAGGCACAGCGTGGTGACAGTCGCGGCCAACATTGCCGCGCCGCTGACATGTATACGTGACATAGACGATCTCCCTTCAGCCTTTGAAACTTGTTGAGCGACGTTATGTCTACGTGGGCGTTTATGTTTCGGATGCGCGTGCGGCACCGAAGCGCGCTATTTATTTATGTGAGTTCCTGCTTGCATCCACCGATGCTCTGGCGACGTAGAGACTTCATTGGTGAGAGGGCAGGGCCATGCATGGGACTCGGAGCGGCATTGCGATCATCGGTTGCTGTCTGTGGACGTGCGTGCAGGCTGGCGGAATCCCGACGAAGGCGCGCTGGCTGGAGGAAGTGATTGTCACCGGCAAGCTTGATCGCCTGCGCGGCAGCCCGGAATCCGCGACGGTGGGGGTAGTCACCGCGGAGCAACTGGATCTGCGGCCAATACTACGCACCGGCGAACTGCTCGAAGTCGTGCCTGGATTGGTGGTCACTCAGCACAGTGGCGACGGCAAAGCCAATCAATATTTCCTGCGCGGCTTCAATCTCGACCACGGCACGGATCTGGCTACCAGCGTCGACGGCATGCCGGTCAACATGCCGACGCATGCGCACGGGCAGGGCTACACCGACATCAACTTTGTGATTCCCGAGTTGGTCGAGTCGATCGAGTATCGCAAGGGACCGTACTACGCCAACAGCGGTAACTTCTCGGCCGCGGGTGCCGTCAACTTGCATTACAAAGACACGGTCGACGCGCTGCTTGCCCTGGCCGAGGTGGGCGAGAACGATTTCAGCCGCGCACTGCTCGCTGCCTCGCCGCGCTTGGGCGATGGCGCGCTGCTGTTTGCCATCGATCATTCGGAGGGCGATGGCCCTTGGCAGCTTGAACAGAATTTCCGTAAGACCAACGCGCTGCTGCGCTACTCGAGACAGAACGAACGCGGTCGTTTCGCCGTGACTGCGCAAGGCTACGAAGGTGAGTGGCGCTCGACGGATCAGATTCCGCTGCGTGCGGTCGAGCAGGGGTTGATTGATCGCTTCGGCTTTGTCGATCCCACTGATGGTGGCGAGTCACACCGCTTCAGTCTCGGGCTGGATGCGATGGGAGAGTGGGCGGGCGGTCGGGGGCAGGTGCGGTTGTACGCGATCGACTATCGCCTGGATCTGTTCTCCAACTTCACGTACGCCATCGACGCTGAGCAGGGCGATCAATTCGAGCAGCTGGATGAACGTCGGATCTACGGCGGCAGTGCGTCGTGGCTTCGGCCATTGCGGCTGGCGCAACTCGACCACGATCTCGAGATGGGAGTGGAGACGCGCCGCGATGCCATCGGCACCGTCGGCCTGTATCGCACCAAGGCTCGCGATCGCATCGGTACCACGCGTCAAGACGAAGTCACTCAGAGTAGTTACTCCGCGTACTCAGCCGTGACCACGCATTGGAGTGAGCATGTGCGCTCGTCATTGGGGTTGCGGGCCGACTATTTCGCATTCGATGTACGCAGCGACCTCGCGGTCAACTCCGGTCGCGCGTCCGACTCGACGCTGAGTCCGAAGTTCTCGCTGGTGTTCGGGCCGTGGCATGAGACCGAGTTGTTCTTCAACGCCGGTCAGGGCTTTCACAGCAACGATGCTCGGGGCACGACGATTCGCGTCGATCCCGTCGACGGCGTGACGCCAGCTGCGCGCGTCGATCCGTTGGTCGATGCGTTTGGAATGGACGTCGGTCTTCGCACTGCCATTCTGCCCAATATGCAACTCACGCTGTCGTTGTGGACGCTCGATCTGGATTCCGAACTCCTGTTCGTCGGCGACGCCGGCCTCACCGAAGCCAGTCGCGCCAGTGAGCGGCGTGGCGTGGAGGTGGGTGCTATCTGGAATCCACTGACCTGGCTGATTCTCGATGCAGACCTGGCGTGGTCGCGTTCCCGTTTTCGAGGCAACGATCCCGCCGGCGATCGAATACCCGGCGCGGTCGAGAGCGTGGCTTCCGTCGGCCTCGCGATCGAGCATCCCAGCGGTTGGTTCGGCGGCGCACGCTTCCGCCACTTTGGCGCCGCGCCGTTGATCGAGAACGGTAGCGTGCGCTCGCGACCGACCACCCTGGTCAATCTCGAAGCGGGCTACCACGTCACCGATTCATTGAAAGTCAGCGCCGCGGTGTTCAATGTCTTCGACCGCGACGACAACGACATCACTTACCTATACGAGTCACAACTCGCGACCGAAACCGCTCCGGTTCAAGATATTCACTTTCACCCCGTCGAGCCGCGCACAGTGCGGCTCACGGTGAGCACTGCGTTCTAGGTCACAGCCTACTAGTCATCTCACAACGGTTCAGCCACCACGATGTAGTCGCTGCCGTATCGGATCGCACCTTCGCGAGCCACGAATGCTAATGCGCGGTCGCGCAGGGCGGCTGTGTGAGCTTGCATCGCGACGGCGAGAGACCGATCTTTGAGTCTGTCCAATGCCTGCGAGCACAGGTCGAGTTGGCTGGTCACGAAACGTTCGCCGTAATGGATCGGGAAGCGTTGCGCATCGACTACGCGAAGTTTGGCGAGCTCCAGATGCCGTAGTACCCAGTGCATGGGGTATTCGCGATAGGGCCGATCGCCGCTGAGTAGCAGGCAGGCATCTCGAAGGCGGCCGATCTCGTTGATCAGGCGCCCATCAGGATCGGAGAGCACATGTGGCACATACGGCTCGAGTCCAACGACGTAGAGCCGGCGTCCAACGTGCGGTCGTAAGCGTGGGAAAAGCTGATCCTGCCA
>NZ_JAEUPY010000408.1 GCF_016790065.1 Steroidobacter sp. | reverse complement strand
TTGCTTCACTTTGTCCAGCTCGGCGGTCGAGAATTCGAACGAAGCGATGTTCTGGGACACGGCCACGCCCAACGCGTACAGCGCCTTGTCGTCTTCGCTGCCGGCCAGCGTGGCAGCCGAGGCTGCTGCGGTATCCGCGCTCTCGGTTTTCGGGCCGGTGGCGAACAGCTTTACCGCCACCACGAATATCACGAACCCGACCGTCGCTATCAAAAACGCGCGCATGGGAGTCCTTATGCGGTGTGAAAAAAGGGCGGCCAGCATACAGCATCGGCCGCCCTTGCATGATTACCGCCGCTGTCTGAGGGCGGCGACGGGGTCAGCGCGCCGCTGCCTCTGTGCCGCCGGTCAAACCCCGGGCTTCCAGCAGCGGGCCGATGTCCGGTTGTTTGCCGTAGAAGTCCCGGAACAGGGTCAGCGCGTCCGCACTGAAGCCCTTGGACAGCACCTTGGCGCGGAGCAGGTCGCCGTTCTCGCGCTTCAAGCCGCCATGGGTCTTGAACCAGTGTTCGGTATCGCGTGCCAGCACTTCGCTCCAGATGTATGCGTAGTAGCCGGCCGAATAACCGATGGGGCTGGAGAAGATGTGCAGGAAGTAGCTGGAGCGGTAACGCGGCGGCACCGGCGGGAAGTCCACCTGCGCGGCTTTCAGGGCCTCGGCTTCGAAGCGCTGGATGTCGGCCGCGGCCGGTGTCTTGCCGGGTGCCAATTGGTGGTAGCTCTGATCCAGGATGGCCGCCGCCAGATATTCGGTGGTGGCATAGCCTTGATTGAACTTCTGTGCCGCCAGCACTTTGTCCATCAACTCCTTGGGCATGGGCGCGCCGGTCTGATGATGCTTGGCGTAGTTGGCCAGCACGCGCGGCTCGGTGGCCCACATCTCGTTGTACTGCGACGGATACTCCACGAAATCGCGCGGCACATTGGTGCCCGAGAACTGCGGATACTGCACGCTCGAGAACAAACCATGCAGCGCGTGGCCGAACTCGTGGAAGCTGGTGGTCACTTCATCCCAGGTCAGCAAGGTTGGCTGACCGGCCGGCGGTTTGGGAATGTTGAGCGTGTTGGTGACCACCGGCTTGTTGCCGAACAGTCGCGACTGTTCCACGAAGCTGTTCATCCACGCGCCGCCGCGTTTGTTGCTGCGAGCGTAGGGATCGAAAAGAAACATGCCGAGCTGCGACCCGTCGCGGTCGAAGACTTCGAACACGCGCAGGTCGTCGGTGTAGACCGGCAGATCCTTGCGCTCTTTGAACTTGATGCCGTACAGCTCCTGGGCTGCGAACAGCACGCCGTCAACCAGCACGCGATTCAGTTCGAAGTACGGGCGCACCTGCGCTTCGTCATAAGCGAACTTTTTGGCGCGCACTTGTTCGGCGTAGAAGTCCCAATCCCAAGCCTGTAGTTGAAAGCTCGGCGTGCTGTTGGTTTTGGCTTGCGTGTCGATGAGCTGCTGCATGTCGGCGGCTTCGCGCTTGGCGTTGGCGATCGCGGCGGGTGCGAGTTGATGCAACATGCCGTTGACGGCCTCGGCGGTCAGTGCCGTTTCGTCTTCGAGCACATAGGCGGCGTGATTTGGATACCCCAGCAGCTTGGCGCGATCGGCGCGTAGCTTGACGATGTCTGCCAGAGACTGAGTGGTGTCGAATTCACCCGACCAACCGCGGCCGACCGAGGCTTTGAACAAACGTTCGCGCACGGCGCGATTCTTCAAGTCCGCCAATGGCGGCTGACCGGTCGTGTTCAGCAGCGTCAGCACCCATTTGCCTGCTTTGCCGCGTGCTTTGGCGGCTTCGGCGGCAGTGGCGATTTGCGAATCGCTCAAGCCGTCGAGCTCGGCGCGGCTGTCGATCACGAGGGCAGCGGCGTTGTCGCCCTTGAGCACGAGTTGCCGAAATTCGGTGGTCAGCGACGAAATCTTTTCATTGAGCGCGCGCAG
>NZ_JAEUPY010000404.1 GCF_016790065.1 Steroidobacter sp. | reverse complement strand
ATACCTGCGAGCAACACGCCTTCGACGCGCTCGTGATAACACCAGTGATCGCCGCACGCGGCCTCGCCGGACTTGGGGACGACCAATGCGCCGATCTGCAAGCGCTCCTGCGGGGGGGCGCGGCCATCCGGCCATAACTGTGCCAGCACTGCCGTGCCCTGGCCGGGGCGGGTGTAGATCTCGAACCGTTGTGACATGCGCTCCATGGCGCCGAGGCCGGTGCCCGGGCTGCCGCTGGTGGAAAAGCCGTCGCGCAAACATTTGGCCACATCGACGATGCCCGGGCCTTTATCGAGACCGAGCAGTTCCAGGCCGAGGCGCGTGCCGTTGGTTGTTTTTTGCACGATCAGCTCGCCGCCGGCGCCGTGCTTGATCAGGTTGGTGCCGATCTCGGTGGCGAGCAGCGCCGCCCGGCCGGCATCTACTTCGTCGAACCCCAAATTGGCGGCGAACGCCGCGACGCCACGCCTCGCTGGCGCGACCTCGCTGGAATCGCCGATCCGGAACAGTTGCATTTACTTCCAACGAGTGATGGTCACGCGCGTGCCGACGCCGGGCTGCGACCAGATATCGAATTCGTGCGAAAGCTTCCGTGCACCGCTGAGACCCAGGCCCAAGCCATTGCCGGTGGTGTAACCGTCGGTCAGCGCCAGCTCGATGTTGCTGATGCCGGGCCCGCGATCCTCGAACGTGAGCCGCATGCCCAGACGTTTCGGCCCTTCATTCAGGCGCTCGACGCGCACTTCGCCACCGCCGCCGTAAGTCAGCGTATTGCGTGCCAGCTCGCTGGCCGCGGTGATGACTTTGGTTTGATCCACCAGGCTGAAGCCCAGATCCATGGCCAGCGTGCGCACGGCTTGCCGAACCTTGACCACGTCTTCGCCGGAACGCACGGCCAACGTGGTTGGTTCAATCGACATGGCTGCCTGCATCGCTCCGATCGAGCGCGTTGCGCAGCAGGGCCAGGCCAGCGTCGACGTTCAACGCGGTGCGGATACCAGGCAGCGACAAGCCGAGTTCGACCAGAGTGATGGCAACGGCGGGCTGCATGCCCACCACGACGGTTTGCGCATCCAGGATGCGCGACATGGCGGCGATGTTGCCGAGCATGCGACCGATGAAGGAGTCGACCATCTCCAGCGCGGAAATGTCGATGAGTACGCCGCGTGCCTTGGTGGCGACGATCTTGTTGGTGAGATCGTCCTGCAAGGTCATGGCCAGCTCATCGTGCATGTCGACCTGAACGGTGACCAGCAGGCAGTCGCCCAGACGCAGAATCGGGACGCGATCCACGAGACTAACCTCGGGCCGCGGCCGCCGCGGCGGACGTCACGGTCAGGCCACGTCGCTTTAGAGCTAGCGCAAAGGCGTCTGACAGGCTGGCCTTCGTGGCCACCGACGATAGATCGATGCCAAGATGAACGATGGTCTGAGCGATCTGCGGACGGATGCCGCTGATGATGCAGTCCGCGCCCATCAGCTGCGCAGCCGACACGGTCTTGAGCAAGTGTTGCGCGACCAAAGTATCTACGGTCGGCACGCCGGTGATGTCGATCACTGCGATGCTGGAACCGGTAGCGACCAAGCGCTCCAACAGAGTTTCCATCACCACCTGCGTGCGCTCGCTGTCGAGTGTGCCGATCAACGGCAGCGCCAGGACGCCGGGCCACAGCTCGACCACCGGGGTGGACAGCTCGATCAGCTCTTCCTGTTGGCGGGCGATAACCGACTCGCGGGCCTGCTGATACACCTCAGTGGTGTACAGACCCAGCGAGTCCAGCAACAGAGTTGCTTCCCACAGGGTGTCTGCGAGCGCTTCCGGCTCGTTGATCAGGCTGCCACGCAGGCGCGCGAAAATCGGCTGTTTCAGCGAAAACACGAAGGTGGCCACTTGCGAGGGCGAGAAGCCTTGCGTGGCGCGGCTGCGTGACAGATCGCTGAGGATTTCGCGAATCTCGGCCCACTGCGAGCTGCGTGCATCGAATTGGATGCCGTTCTTGATGCTACTGACCAGCGCGCTCAGAAACCGCTGCGAGTCGTCGCGCAGCTGCGATTCCTGTAAGCGCCCGGCGCGCCAGGTGCCGTTTTCCAACTGCAGTCTGACCCACTCGGTGAGGATTTCTTGTTGGTGCTGCTCGACAATGGCCGGCAGTCGACTTGCCAGTCGGTTCATCCGCGACTCCTGTATGAGGCCCGCATCGGGGCCGCGATTCGTACGTTGCTCTAGATTCGGCTCGCTGCGGGAGCCTTCGCAATGAAATCTAGGGAGGGCCGCCAGCTAGGCAGCCGGGCCGGAGCTTTCCCGTGAAGGGCATCCGACGGAGGGATACGCGCCGCCGGGCACAGTGGTTCCCGGCATTTTGAAAAAAATTCTATTGAGCGCTGGGAGCGCAGGTCAGGCGCTGGCGGCTTTCAACAAGTCGGTGTCGACGTCGGTCAGACCGAGCGGCCGGCCGTTCAAGAAATCTCGGCATTTATCCGCCGGCGCCGGCTCCGCGAACAAATAGCCCTGGGCATACCGGCAGCCGAGCTTGCGGAGCGTTTCCAACTGCGACCAGCCTTCCACGCCCTCGGCGATGACCTTGATCTTCAGGTGCTGGGCCATGGCGATGATGGCGCCGACGATGGCGTGATCGTTGGAGTCGGTGACCAGATCGCGAATGAAGCTGCGATCGATTTTCAGATAGTCGACACGCCAGCGCTTCAGATAACTGAGCGAAGAGTAGCCGGTGCCGAAGTCGTCGATGGCCACGCGCACGCCGAGCGCACGTAGATCGTTGATGGCGTCGACGCCGGCTTCGCTACCGTTCGTGCCATGCCGGGTTTCGACTTGATCGAACATGGCGCCTTCGGTGAGCTCGATCTGCAGCATGGCCGGGCTCAGCGAATTGACCTGGGTGAGTTCGGCGATGCGCTGGCGCAGATCGCAACGAGCCAGCTGACCCGGCGACACATTGATAGCTACCGGCACCAACATGGTGTGGCCGGCCTTGCGCCACTTCACCATGTCCTCGACCACTCGTGCAATGACGAAGTCGCCGAGACCGGCGATCAAACCGGTCTCTTCGGCGACGGGAATGAAACGTAGCGGCGCGATGTAGCCGTCGGTCGGATGTTTCCAACGCACCAGCGCTTCCAGCGTGACCACGCGCCGGGTCTCGATATCGATCAGCGGCTGGTAATGCACATCCAATTGATTCTCTGATTCCAACGCGGCGCGCAGGCTGTTCTCGATGGCGACGCGCTCTTTCAGCTTGCGATCCATTACCGGACTGAACAGCTGGAAGTTGTTTCGACCGCTATCCTTGGCCTGATACATCGCCGTGTCGGAATGACGGAGCAGGGCGCCGACGTCTTCGCCGTCGCGCGGGAACATGCTCACACCTACGCTCGCAGTTGTCACAATCGGTTTGCCATCGATTTCCAAAGGCGCGCCGAGGGCCGCGGTGATACGAGATGCGGTTTCGTTGACTTGATTGGTGCTCTTGACGGTGTTGAGCACGACGACGAATTCGTCGCCGCCCATGCGCACTACGATGTCGTCGCCGCGCACCGCGTCTTTGATCCGTTGTGAGACGGATTGCAGCAGCTTGTCGCCAGTCTCGTGGCCGTGCGTATCGTTGATGTGCTTGAAGCGATCCAGATCGATGAACAACACCGCCAGCGCCACTTTTTTACGTCGCGCGTCTTCGACGGCCGCGGGCAAGTGAGCTTGCAGGAATAGTCGGTTGGGCAGGCCGGTCAGCTGGTCATGATGAGCCAGACGATCCAGGTGCTGCTGCTTCTCCAATAACTGCGCTTCGATTTTGCGACGGACCAGACCGCCGTGTTCCACCTGCTCGATGAACAGTCGATGGCGCGACTCGGCCTCGGTCACGCGCTCGGCCATCTCCCGCATGCGGAGCTTGAGATGGGCGACCCAGGCGGCGACGACGCATAAGGCGGCGATGAGGCAGGCAGCGAGGTAGAACATTGATCCATGCGTTCACTTCGACGGCGCAGTGTCGCGAAACGCCGTCGAGCGCCGCTGGATTTGGCGCACAGTTTCCAATCACCGATGCTGCCCTGCGAGCAAAACCTCGACCCAGGACCGGTGCAGATTTGACAGTTATTTGACGGACTTAGAGTTGACGGGCCTAGGCGGCGGGCGCGGTGCGCAGCTGCAGGTCGGTGGCGGCCTGACCGAACGAGCGGATGAACATGGTGAACGCGTAAACCGCGCCGGACACGGTCTGTGTCTGATCGTCGGCGGCCTCGTGTGTCTCCAGTTGCTGAAGAAAGCTGCGCCACAGGCCGGGCCGCTCCGGACCGGGTTGGCCATGGCTCAAGTAAGAAGAAGCACTACGCACGGCGGGGTCACCGCTGGTGCTGACCTGATCCAGCAGCATCCGGGCGCCGAGACGCGAGCCTTCCAGCACATACAGGATGCCGAACACCTCGGCTGGCGTCGGCGCGGTCCGGCGCAGAGCGAGCGGCTGCACGTCTGCATCGAGGCTGCGGAGGTCGGCGAGGATGGCTCCGCTTCGCGAGCGCTGCGACCAATCGGGTAGCAGCTGCGCCACGCCCGCGTTCTCGAGCAACTGTTCGATGGCAATCAGAGTGGCGGCATTGGCTTGCAGAAAGCGG
>NZ_JAEUPY010000385.1 GCF_016790065.1 Steroidobacter sp. | reverse complement strand
CAACAGCTCTTCGACCGCCTGAATCTCCGCCTTGGTAAACACGATGGTGAAATACTGAAGCGCCACATTACCGGTCAGCGACAGCCACGCAGCATTCAGCTCCTGCTGATAGTAGCCAGCCAACGCGGCACGCTGCTCGATAGAACGCGCGACGCCGCCGTTGTAATCGAGCGTATAGCTCACATCCGCACCAATGGCGTAATACGTAAACGTCGGCAGATGGAACGGGCCCAGGAACTTGGCGCCGAGCTGCTGCCGACCCGTGCCACCATTCAACCCAACCTTGGGCAATCGAGTGCCACGCTTGGCCGCGAGCAACTCTTGGGCTTGAGCCAACGAAGAACGCGCAGCCGCCAACGTAAAGTTACTTTCTTTGGCCTGCTGCATGAGCCGATTCAACTGCTCCGACTCGAATAAAGCCCACCAATCCGCCGGCGGCGTCTCGCCGTAGACGAACTGCTGCGCCGGATCCGCAGGAGCCTGAGTATCACGCGTGTAACGCGTCGCTGTAGGCGCATCCGGCCGCTGAAAATCGGGACCGACAGCGCACGCGCCGAGCAACAACGCGCTCGATGCAATCGATAAATAGCGCACAGAGAGTGACATCTTCTTCACCAACTAATCCGCATGCACCGCGGCCGGCGCCGTGCCCATCGCACGACGAAACAAGAACACCAGCGGCACGACGGCCAGCGTAAGAATGAACAGTAGTTTGAAATCGTTGTTGTAGGCGATCAGGGTCGCCTGATGAGTCACAGCGCCATCGATGGCGCGCAACCCAGCCAATGTCGTGGCATCGAAAGCAGGATGATTGCGTGTCGCAAAATCGTACGGCGTGACATGCTCAGCGAGCCTCGCATGCATGTACGTCGTATTCCTGGTCACCAACGCCGTGACCACCGCGATGCCGACGCTGCTGCCAATGTTACGTAGCAAGTTGAACAGCGCCGTGCCTTCGTTGCGGAAATGCACGGCCAGCGTGCCGAAGGCCACAGTGGTCAACGGTACCCACACGAACCCCAGCCCGAAGCCCTGAATCAGGCCGCTCCAGATCACCAGTCGCTCATCCATCTGCGGCGAAGCGCCGGCCATCATCCATAGCGACAGTGCCACGGCGCTGAAACCGAATGCCATCAGCCAGCGAGCGTCGAACTTGCTGATCATGCGACCGACGATCAGCATCGCGAGCAGCATGCCCACACCGCGCGGAGCGGTAACCAAACCGATGGTCACGACTGGATAATCGAACACCCCGGCCAGCAGCGGCGGCATCAATGCCAATGTCGCCAGCATGACGATACCGGCGATGAAAATGATCAGGCAGCCCAAGCTGAAATTGCGGTCCCGGAACAACGCCGGGCTGACGAACGGATGCGGCGTGGTCAGGATGTGGACGATGAACAAATAAAGCGCGACCGCCGAGACCACCAACTCAGCCACGATCTCGGTGGAACTGAACCAATCCAACAACTGACCACGATCCAGCATGAGCTGCAACGAACCGATGGCAATGCTGAGCATGGCGAACCCGAACAGATCGAACGGCGTGCGCTTGAGCTGT
>NZ_JAEUPY010000330.1 GCF_016790065.1 Steroidobacter sp. | reverse complement strand
GTTGGTGTCCGATCTGTCGTGTCGCTTCAATCCACGCGAGCTCGAGTGCAAGGGCGCTGAAAGCGATCAATGTCTGACCGGCGCGCAAGTGTCTTCGCTGGAGCGATTGTATGGCGATCTGCGTGACCCAAAGACGAATGTGTTGATAGCACCGGGCTACGTGCCTTCGGGCGAGAACGAAACCGGCCCGATTGGCGGCGGCGTTCGTCAGTATGCATTCGGCGCGGCGCCGGGGCAGAGTTTGCAGGTTGCATTCTCCACGGGATATTTCGGCGGCTTCGTGTTCGAACGTCGCGACTGGGATTTTCGTACCTTCGATTTGACGCGGGACTTGTCCACTGCGCGGCAGAAGCTCGGCGCGCTGATGGATGCCACCAATCCGGATTTGACCAAGCTGCGTAAGAGCGGCGGCAAGCTGATTCAGTATCACGGCCTGCTGGACGGCTCGATTCCGCCGGCCATGTCGACGCAGTACTTCGACGCCGTGCAGGCGCGCATGGGCAAGACCGACGACTACTACCGTTTGTTTCTAGCGCCTGGCGTGCTTCATTGTGGTTTCGGGCCGGGCCCGAATGTGTTCGGCAATCTTGGCTTCCCAGGTGCCGATGCCGATCACGACACGTTGTTGGCGTTGGAGCGATGGGTGGAGAAGGGCGTCGCTCCGTCGAGCATCATCGCGACTAAGTACACCGATGAAGATCCGCGCAAGCCGGCGCAGAGGACACGTCCGCTGTGTCCCTATCCGCAAGTGGCAAAGTGGGATGGCAAGGGCGACATCAATCTCAGCCAAAGCTTCAATTGCGTCGCCCCCGGCACCTAGCGCTCATCCCTTGATACACATCACCTGTTTCAACGTGTGTACCACGTCCACCAGGTCCGTCTGGTTGGCCATCACCACGTCGATGTCCTTGTAGGCTGACGGGATCTCGTCCACCACGCCGCCGTCCTTGCGACATTCGACACCTTCGGTCTGCTGAGCCAGATCGAAGCGATTGAAACGTCGCTTGGCTTCGGTGCGGCTCATGCGACGCCCCGCGCCGTGCGAGCACGAGCAGAACGACTCGGGATTCCCCTTGCCGCGCACGATGAAGGACTTCGCTCCCATGCTGCCCGGAATGATGCCGAGCTGACCTTCCTGCGCGCTGATCGCCCCCTTGCGGGTGATGAACAGCTTCTCGCCGAAATGGTGCTCCACGGCCACGTAGTTGTGGTGACAGTTGATGGCCTCACCGTCGGTCTTGAACGGCGGCAGATGCGGAGCCAGCGCGTCCAGCACCAGCTTCATCATCATGCTGCGATTCAAGAGCGCGTAGTCCTGCGCCCAGTCCACCGCTTCGACATAGTCATCGAACAGCTCGGAACCTTCGCTGAAATAGGACAGGTCGCGATCCGGCAGATTGACCTGATGACGTCGCATGTCCTTACGCGCGGCCTCGATGAAGTAACGTCCGAAGACGTTACCGATGCCACGCGAACCGGAATGCAACATCACCCAGACGCGCTGCTCTTCGTCGAGACACAACTCGATGAAGTGATTGCCGCCGCCGAGCGTGCCGAGCTGACACACCCACGTGCGCGCGAACTGTCGCTGCATCTTCATCACGCCCGGATGCTTGCCGACGATTCTGTCCAGCCTGTCATCGAGTGTGCGGCCTTGGCGCGCATGCGCGCTGCCACGGACTTTGTCCGACTCGTGCTGGTTGAAGCCCACTGGCACGCGTGTTTCCACGGCGCTGCGGAGTTTGGCCAGGCTCTCCGGCAAATCCTTGGCGTGCAGAGTCAAACGCACGGCGTTCATGCCGCAACCAATGTCGACACCGACCGCCGCAGGGATGATGGCCTGCTTGGTCGGAATCACACTGCCCACGGTCGCGCCGATGCCATGATGGACGTCAGGCATCGCGGCCACATGGCCGTGCACGATAGGCAGCTGCGCTACGTTCAACAGCTGCTGGATGGCGTCGGGCTCGATGTCCTTGGTGAACACTTTCACCGGCACCCGAGCCTTGTTCAGAGTTATTTGTACTGGCATGACTGATGTCTTTATACACAAAGAGCCCTTGCTCGGTTTTCCGGCCAGGGCCAAGTCCGGGTCAAATAAAAAGCCCCTGGTCGGTTCACCGGCCAGGGGCTTTCGCGGAGGCATATGCTTCGCACCTGACTTGGGGAGCTGACGCGCTCCGCAAGTCATCTTGCGGATCAACGCGCGTTGTTCATGTTCGTTTCAAGATTTTGCGATGCGTGCATGTTCGACTCCGGCAGACCCGGTTTTGTCCCGGGGGCGCGCATGTTACTCGCGGTCCGCTCCGTGTCAACACATTCCTCGCTGAATCTTTCCTCGGCGTCTCTGTATGTAAAAGCGACCGTCGGTCGATTTCTGCCTCGGTCGGAATCAGCTCACAGAGTCTCGCGCATTTGGTGGCATCGCTCTCATTCGGCTCCCGTCAGTGGCACTACTGATATGTCGGTTTGCGTCGGTCCTGAGGCTGCAACGGTAATGGCCATCCAAGGGGGCTGCGTCTCGCCTCGAATCGCTGCCCAGTACCAAGCGGATACGTCCGTCCAGCGTTTGCCATTGCCATCGGCGATGGCTTCACGGACGTGCAGTTGTTGAGTGCCTCGCTCGGCGGAGAAGGCGCCCCAGGTTTGGTTGTTGATTCTTTCCAGAGGCAGAGGCTTTACGTGGTAGCCGCTACCTTTGAAACAATCCGAGGCCGGGTGGAGTTTGCGGGTAGGGCTGGCGATCCAGCGCATCACAATTTCACGCCGGCCGTCGCTGAAGCGACCGATGTTTCCTGGGAAGGACTGAGCGAAGTTTTCTTCTATCGTTGATAGAGGAATGGCTCGCAGCGACTTGCCCTCGAACTCGCTCGGCCAGCCCGGGAAGCCCGCGTGCGCCGCCGTCGCCGGCTCCAGCGTTGCGAGCGGGACCAGGGCGGCGAGCAGACAAACGGCTATGAACAGACATGCGGATGTAGCGCCACGCTCAGATGAGCCTGGATGTATAGAGGCGCTTCCGCAGCCCGACCGCGGGAATGAAGCGGCGTGCTCGGCATCAACGTGAGTTACCAGCTTCCGGGCCGCAACGAACAGCGTTGCGGCGGCGAAGGCGAACATCACCAACCCTATCGCCTCATGCAGAAACTCCGGGCCCGGGATCAGGCCAGCCTCTACGTAAAACAGCGACGTCGCTCGCATCGCATTCGCGGCGATCACAACTACGACCGCCAGCGATGCCAACGCGATTGATCGCAGCGTGCTCAATCGCATCAGCGCTGCCAGTGAGAAGCTCAAGTACGCCCCGGTCCACAACATCTTCACGCCGCTACACGGCGCGTCGATTGCAATCACCTGGTCATTCCACTGCAACTGCGCCCCGTCTCGGACGGCGGCGATGCCATTCATTTGCAACAACGCTTCTGTGACGGTGCCGGCGATGACTCGCAGCGGATAGCCGAGGTAGAAGTTGAGCGAAGCCATCACGGGCAAGGAGATCAACAACAACCCGAGAATGGGTATGTCGACCCGCCTGCCATACCACAGCGCGCTGACAGCTGTGCCCATCGCGGCCATTGCCAGCATTCCGCGAGGTAGCGGCGATAAGAAAGCGTACGAGGCTGCGTACGCGAGCACGAGAAGGGCGGGAAACGCTAGGGTCACGCTGATCTGGCGCACGACCGCCCGCTGCACCCTGGAATTGTTAGGCGCCACCGCCATCGACTCAAGCATGCGATTGCGGAGCATAACCATCGTCGACCGCGGTCCATCGCGTCGCTGTGCCATCGCCTCCGATGGCGTCGCCCGCTGATCACGCACGAGCATGGCTATCGCCGTAACCGCGGCGAGCAATTCCCACATGTCGCCCGAGCCATCGGCAAAACGATGCGCCATCCATCGCCACACCGGCCACGTCGCGATGGCTAACGCGACAACGATCAGCACCCAATTGGACGGCAGCCGTCGTATGTCCAAGCGCGACGCTACGGCGGCACACATCGACTTCAATCCAAGCGACGACATCGCGCCGACCGCGGCAGATGAATGCATATCCATGTCGCCGGGCGCCGAGCGCCGAGAAAGTCGTGTCACCTCACGCGACAACATGTCCCACCTGCCTCCGGCGCAGCGAATACAAAATCACAGCGACAGCGATGGCGAGCAGCGCCCATTCCTCCGGTTCGGGAATGCTCGGAACCGTACCCTCAGGAACAGGGGTGAGCCCGGCGGCATCGTATTGTTGTTGAGTTTCGAGCACGACAGCACCAGTGACGGGCGTGACCAGTCGATAGCGATGTGCGAGTTCGACGGCCGCAGCTCGGGAGTCACGCTCGTCGTAGAGCAGGCGCTGCACCTCTTCGTGAGCCCAAAGCCGAGCAAGATGATCTGAGGTTTGGCCAACCTCAGAAGCGGGCGCAGGGCCAGCAATCTTCTCCCGGCGAACGACAATGTCACTCCCGCCAGACCGCCAGCGCGTAATCAAACTTTGCAGCTTCGACAGCGACATCGTCCGAATCCGCGCCAGCCCATCCAAGTTCTCACCGATGCGATTAGGGCCAGGTGCAACCTGCACGTCATACCACTGCACCTGTCCGCGACGTTCGAATCTCTGTTCGATGGATGCCGTCGTTTGCAGCACCACCGGCTGCGCACCGTGAATCCAGATCAACGCGCCATCAGGCTTGGTGAGCAGATCGAGAGCTTTCGACAGCGCCAGAGTATTGTCTTGGCCGCCGACAAAGTTGTAATCGCGAATCGATGCCGCCGCATCTCGGGGCGTCGTCGGCGCACGGAGGACATTCATATCCTGCGCATCGTCCGCAACGATCAGAAATAACTCCGGCTCTGTAGGCAGCCGAGACACAACTTCCGCAATCTGCTGCGCCGACGACGCCACCGAAGCCGACGAATCGACGACCACCACGAGCCGAGAAGGCGTGGAGGCCGTAACGGCTTGCAGCGTCTGCTTGACGATCTCATTGCCGGCGGGCGCATCGTGAGACCAACTCGCATCGAGTCGATCCCTCGACATCGTGACGGCCGTGTCCAGCGCCATGAGCTGACGATCAGTGAGTTGCATCTGCAGCGCCTGCGCACCACCGGGAGCCGACTGCGATCGAAGCTGCCCATGACTCAATGGCGCCTTGGCCTCGATCCACACGAAATGTTTGAAGTCCTCGCCCACCGCGAAGTTGCGCTCATGAAAGTAGGGCAGCTGCAGCGAGGCTTGACGCAGATGATCGAGCTCCAACGGCACCGTCATGCCGATACGAACTTTCATCTCACCATCCGCCGGCACCGGAAACATCTGCACGGCGATACGGTCGGTCCCGGCCGTAGTCACTAACACTGGATCTCGACGTTGCTGGACGACAGCTCGATAGGCCTGAGTGACTTGCCCGCGCGCGGCAAAGGCGGCCTCGCGCTCCTCACCATTCACCCAAAGCGTGAGACGAGACACGACGGCGCCAGGCGGAAGGGCAACTTGCGCCCGAGCTTCTCGGGGCATCTGCGAGTTGTTTTTCATCACCAGCGTCCACTCGACATAGCCGAGTGCAGCTCCCGCATCGAGTGATCCATCCAGGCGGGAGCTGGCAAGTGAGAGGCCTGGCAATTGGCCGCCGACCACATCGGTTCCTTGATCGCTGTCGAAGCCGTCGCCCCACCAACCTCGACTACGAGCCGGCGCCGGCACAGGTTTGGCGCTGAAGGGTTCGCCTGTCACGCGGTAGTAAACTTCGCGTGCGCCGGTCGGCGTGACCGACGATATGTTCATCAGAACGCCGAGCAAATCCCCGCGGCCGGTGCGGAAGTAACAATATCTCAGGAGCAAATCGTCATCGCCCACCGCACGCAGCAAGCGAACGCCACGACTCTGTTCCGGCACAGACTCGGAGGTCGCCATCTTCAAGCCGATCGCAGTGGTCGTGTTGGGCAGTTCGATGGCGATGAGCGTGAGCAACGCGCACACCAATCCGGGCCAAGTTGCGAACGAGCGTTGCTCCCGATCGGCCGCTCTCGTCAGATGTACGCGCAAGACGATGGCGGCGGTCAAGGAGAACGCCGGTGCCCAAGGCAGCAGGCCGAGCCCGAAAAAGATGATGCCGATGGTTGCAGCCGGCAATATTGGGATGAACAGCAGGCTATAGAAAGCCGCCACGCCGATGGCCATGCCGTTAGCAAACGCCAGCAACTTCGGGCGCCGGAGCGTGTCTCTCAGCGTCCACCAAACGAACAGATTCGCAGCCGGGACGAGCGCGACCAGAATGACGTGCAACGGCGTGGGGATCGGGTCGAACATCATCGACGCGCAGGCGTGTGTCGCCAGCTCGTAGATGAGCGTGATCAGCGGCAGTACCACGCCGAATAGCAGCGATATGAAGCCCGGTCTCGATTGCCAGCGGTCTGCCCAGACCTGAGTCAAAGGCGGAATCGTCGCAGCCATGCCATCCCTCTAGCAGTGTTGTTAGTCACTGCAGAGTAGGGGGCGAATCGGCCCGGCCGCCGCATCAAATCGGACCAATTATGGCAATCGCCCGACTGGCTCACGAGCAAATCCAGACGGACGACTTGTCAACTCGGGAGTGGCGCGTTTAGGCTTGCCGGATGGACTGAGGGATCAAGGTGGAATATGCGTCTATTGGATAGGATCGCGCGGAAGTCGTTTCGAGTCGCCATCAGCGGGCTCAACTTCCAGCACACTCGGCATTGTCCGATGTGCAACTGGACCGGATTTCAGTTCGACCCCGCCAACCAGGGGCAGTTTTTCAGGTTCGATGCGACCTGTCCTCGCTGCAAATCGCAGGAGCGACATCGGCTCGCCTACGACCTGCTCGCCAAACGTCTCCCCGCGCGACTGGGAAAGGTGTTGCACTTCGCCCCCGAGCCTTGCATGACCACGTGGCTGGCGTCCCGGTCGGATGACTACCACACGGCCGATCTGCTCGTGCCCACGGTGATGCACAAGGAAGACATCTGCAACATGAGCTTCGCCGACGATACGTTTGATCTGGTGTGGTGCTCTCACATCCTCGAGCACGTGGACGATGATCACAAGGCAATGCGCGAGATCCGCCGCGTTCTGAAGCCAAACGGCATCGCCGTCATTCAAGTGCCTGTGTGGGGTGCCACCACCAACGACGAGCGGCTAAACACACCCGAAGAAAGAGTCTCGAAGTACTTCCAGGAAGATCATGTGCGCCGCTATGGCGCGGACATCGAGAACCGGCTGCGTGCAGCTGGCCTCAAGGTAGAAACATTGCGCACGGATGATCTGGACCTGCAAGTCGTGCTGCGCCATGGGCTGTCCGATCTGTGCGGCAAAGATATCTTCCTGACGAACAAAGTCGCCGCCTGACGTGCGACCTGACTCGGCATCGATCAATTACCTGTTTTCATAGAGTGAGGTTTGGAATGAGATTGCCAATCATGGTGGCGTGCTGTGCTATGTCGTTGACGGGTTGCGCCGTGCGCATGGAAGGCGCCGAGAACCACAAGCCGATTGCTGTCAGCGCGACGGCAGCGAAGAAAGTCGTACTGGGCCTCGACGGCAGCGACGTGGCGACGCAAGCCGATTCATGGTCGAAGATGAAAGAAGCCTTCCACGAAGGCTGCCAGGAAGAAGCGAAGACCGCCGGCCTGCAGCTGGCGTTCCAGGACGGCGCCGCGCGTCCCGCGGCAGAGCCGGGCACTCTGCTCGCTTTGTATGTCAACGATTTCCGCTACGTTTCGACGGGCATGCGTCTGGGCATCGGCATCATGTCGGGCAACGCATTCATCGATGCGAACACAAAATTTCTGGATCTTCAGACCGGTGCGCTCTGGGGCGAACGGCCTTATGCAACTAAATCGTCCGCGATGGAAGGCATCGGTTCGGCCATGACCGCCAAGCAGGCCCAAGCCATCTGCAAGAACATGTTCGACGTCGTGCGCGGCGCGGACGGGAGTGCGGCGAAGAAGTAAAGTAGGTGCCCTACCTGAGGGGCTCCAATGCTGAAATACGCCTGTTTGCTCGCCACGCTCTGCCTTGCAGTCACTGCAACGGCTTTGGCAGGTCAGCCGCAGCCGGTTGCCGCACCCAAGAACGTCAGGCTCCTTGCCACCGGGGGAACCATTGCAGGAGCGGGCCAGGGAACGAGCGCGAGTTATCGCGCCGGTGTCGTGCCCATCGACGACATTCTTCGCGCGGTCCCGGGCTTGGCTGAGATTGCGAACGTCAGTGCGGAGCAGGTCGCCAACGTCGGTAGCTACGATGTGGACGAGGCGGTCTGGCGAAAGGTGCTTGACCGTGTTCAAGCGGCTTTGTCGGCGCCGGAGATTTCGGGCGTCGTCATCACGCACGGCACCGATACGCTGGAAGAAACTGCTTTCTTCCTGAGCCTGACAACACCGTCGACCAAGCCTGTCGTCGTGATCGGTTCGATGCGACCGGGGACGGCCATTTCGGCCGACGGCCCACAAAACCTGATGGATGCCGTGCGCGTGGCAAGCTCAGATCAGGCTCGCGACCGCGGTGTGTTGGTTGTGATGAACGACACCATCTTTGATTCAGCCGCCGTGACAAAGATGGACGTGCGGCGTGTGAACGCGTTCGG
>NZ_JAEUPY010000277.1 GCF_016790065.1 Steroidobacter sp. | reverse complement strand
CATCGACGGCAGTGATATAACCACGCACGCCAAGCTCAGCGCCGCCATTACCGATGATGACCTTGTCACCAGCGATCTGCGGCGCGCCAGTGATCGTTTGGTAGCGCGTTCGATCGGTCAACGTGTCCGCTCGCCAAAGCTCCTTTCCGGTGGCTGCATCGAGTGCGATCAGATAACCGTCGAGCGAGCCCACGTAGATCTTGCCTTTCCACGCAGCGACACCGCGATTCACGACGTCACAGCAGGGCCGCCGGCCCCATTCGCCGGGCACCTGCGGATCGTAGCGCCATAACTCGGCACCGGTTTTCGCATCGACGGCGTACACGCGGCCCCAGTTGCCGCTGGTGTACATCACACCGTCGATCACGATGGGCGAAGCTTCCAAGCCACGAGTGGTTTGAGTATCGAACTGCCAGGCAAAGCCCAGCGTGCCCACATTCGTTTGATCGATCTGAGTCAGCGGCGAGTAATGGTCCTCGCCGCTGGCACGGTCGGTGGTGAACCAGTTGTGCGGTTCCTCGTCGGCACGGGCGAGACGCTCTGCGTCCACCCACGCAGGCTTTATTGGAGCTTTCGCGGGCGCTTTTACTGCCGCCCGCTCACCGCAACCGACCATACTCAAGCCGAGCGCAATGAGCGTCACAGCCCGTCGATACTTTGCAACGCTCATAGCACGCGACTGCCCGTTGATTTATTAGTTGAGTTCAGCAATGCGCACGTTACGGAACGTGAGCGTCTCGCCGCTTTCACTCAGATCCTGCAAGCCGATGTGGCCACGCAGCGGCCGTTGCGCGCCGGGCTTGGCATCCAGCAGCTCTTCGCCCTTGCCATGTTTCTTCGCCGGCTTGGTGAAGGTCTCCAAGTTCACGTCCTGCACCAGCTTTTTGTTCAGCCAGACTTTGATCTTGGGGCCGCGCGCTTCGATACGGTAGCTGTTCCATTCGCCCTGGATGTACGCCAGCTCCTTGGCCGGCGAGACCAGATACAGCGCGCCGCTCAACTGTTCGCGCGTCGCATTCGGGAAATAGGAACGTTCGAAACGCTCGTCGGTGATCTGCACTTCCAGGCCTTCGTACGCCGGGTCGCCGACCAGCGGCGTGCGCAGCGCGACGCCACCATTGCCAGTCTTGCCGCCGTTCTTGAACTTGAAGTCCAGCTCCAGGATGAAGTCGCCGTATTCTTTCTGGCTCAACAGCCAGGTGCCGATCCAGCGCTCGCCGCTCGCGCCCGGTGCGTAACGACCCGTGCCGTACAGAATGCCGTCGGCATCCACTTCCCAAACCACCGGCCATTTCGGCGGCAAGCTGATGTCCACCCAGTCCCGCACCACCCAACCTTCGCTGACCACGCCGGGCTTGGTGAAAAACTTTTCAAACTTCGGCTCGCTCTGGGCATTGGCAACCCACACCGCTGCGACGGCGCACAGACCGACCACGTAACGCATCAGACTCATGACCACCCCTGACTACTTATGATTGACTGAACTTGATAGAAAACTAACAAGAACTAGCCTAATGCAATAGAACTAACATTAGCAACCCTGCCAATGCCATCTCAGCTCTGCGTACGCAACACGCTGCTGCCATGAGGTGCGACACGGAGCTCCGCCTGCCCGTTTTTGAACACGACGCTTCGCCCTTCCCAAACATCGCGCGCTTCATGGACTTCGCTGAGCCCGAGCTTGCGAGTATCGATGCGAATATTTCTGGGTTGAGTGCCGCGATTGAACGCAGCGATGGCGTGGCCTTCTTGCAGCGGCTTTAACCAAACCTCAGTGTCATTGGATTGATGTATGCGCCGGCCTTGAATGCCGCGCGCGTCTTGATCGATGGCGATCAACTCTTTGTTGAGCACGATGGAGCGCGTATCCGGCGACATCTTACGAATGTCCGCGGCGATGATCAGCGGCGCCGCCATCATGCACCACAGACTCATTTGGGTGCGGTATTCCTCGGTAGTCATGCCGCCAAGCCCTGCCATCAGATAATCCTGATCGTTCCAATGTCCTGGCCCCGCGTACGGCGCCAGGTGGCTCAGGTCGAACGCGGCGGAGATCGATTTCCAGTTATCCTCGACATCGCCAGTGGTCCGCCACATGTTGCCGCCGACTTTCGGGCCCCACTCCCAGACGTTGGCTTCGCCGTACTGACACAGCGCATAGATGATGGGTCGACCGCACTTCGCCAGTGCCTCGCCCATCTTCTGATACAAGCGACGCGATTCGTTCGGATACACCGCACGCGCGCTACACGCGTCATGCTTGATGAAATCGATGCCCCACTCCGCAAAGGTGCGGGCGTCGGCTTCCTCGTGATTCATGCTGCCGAGGTAACCAATGCAATCGTAAGGTCCAGGCGAGGTACACAACCCCACCTTCAAACCCAGCGAATGAATGTAGTCGGTCAGCGCTTTCATGTTCGGGAACTTGGCGTTTGATTGCAGTCTGCCGTTGGCATCGCGCTGCCCGGTCCAGCCCACTTCGAGATTCAAGATGTCGTAGCCCGCGTCGCGAACGCCGCTCGACACCATGACCCGCGCCATCTCACGAATGAACTCGTCTGTGATAGTGGTCGTGAACGAGTACCACGCGCCCCAGATCATTGGCGGCTTGAGCGCCAAACCGTTTGGCGCCAAGTCACGCACATCAGGTAACGGATTGCCGGCGGGATAAAGCCCGGAACCGGATGCAACCCGCCGCGCCGTGAACGGCCGGAAATTGCCGCTCCAATCGAACGGCACCTTGACCAGCTGCGGATTCAGCACATTGGTGTACGGCCACAGGCGGTCATAGTTCGCCTCGAACTCGAGCACGTCGCCTCTAACCACACCTCGCACTTGAAAGAAGCCGTCGCGGAAACTGAAACGGTCGCCGTCGATGCGGCCGTCTTCGATGTCCGAATAGGCGTAGGCCGCGATATGAATCGATCGGCCCGTCAATTGTTTGCCGTGTTGAGCCAGCTCAAAGTGCACCGTCAGCTCGTCGCCGTTATCAAGCCTGCCGATGATCAGCTTCCAAGTCCCATCAATCGGCGAGGCGCCAGCGCCATAACTCAGGCGCGTTGCTACCAAAGCCGCCGCGGCACCAAAGCCGCGCAATACGTGACGTCGATCGATTGTTCTTCGCATGCCTCGTCTTGTAGCGGCGACTACTTTGGACGCCGCCCTCCTGTGGTCGACATGTATCCAGTGAAATGCTCGAACAGGCTCGACACCCGTTCGAGACGCTTTTCGACGGCCGCTCCGGATTGCGCCACCACCGAGATGACCAGCAAATTGATCAAGCACGCCAGCGGCACGGACGATTGCCAGAACTGACCGGTCTCGGTGGACACCGCGAGAATGTTCGGCGTGAAGCGACGGCCCCAATCGCAATGTTTGTCGGTGATCAAGACCAACGGAATCTTCATCTCCGCCGCTCGCTCCGCGACCAGATAGGACTGGCGCGAGTAGCGCTTGATGTCGATCAGGATCAGGCAGCGCTTGGCCGCGGTCCGTGCGAAGACTTCGCCGTAATAGCCGCTCGTCAGGTCGACCAGCTCGACGCCTTCGCGCATGTACTGCAGAGCATTCGTGAGTGTGTGCGCGAGTCCGCGTTCGGTTTGAAAGCCACTGACCTGAATCAGATCGGCGCGCACGATCTTGTTGACGACCGCCTTCCATTCCGGCGTCTCGACCATGTGATAGACCTCGACCAGCGAGGCCATCTCCAACTCCAGACCACGGCGCAACTCATCTGCGTTGTCGTAGCGCCGCCGGAACCGCGACAAATCGTCGCCGACCAGCCAGGGCGCCGAGCCGCCGCTCAAGCGCAAGTCTTCTTTCAATGCGCGCAGATGCTTGAAACCCAGCAGTCGACAAAAGCGCCCCACCGTCACCGGACTCACGTCGAGCTTGGCCGCCAGCGACACGGCGGTCTCGAACGGAATCTCCTTGCGATTGGTCAGGATGTAATTGGCGATGCGGCGTTCCGCGGGCGTGAACGAATCCATGCGGGATTCGAGCTGCTGCAGCAGTCCAGTCTTCATGAGCAATCCATGTTAATAAAATGTCTTAACGGATTGCTATGTTATTTTTCTTTCACTCTGCTGTAAATGTGGGTTACAGTCCCGACCACAATGGCGGGACTGGGAGTTTGAAAAGCCTGATAGCGTCGCTTACGGAGACGCGGCAGTCAGTCGTCGCGCCCAATAGAGCGACACGATCTCCTCGACCGTGCGCCGAATATCCGCTCTGCGATAGCCCAACATAGCTACGTCGGCAGGCGGCGGCTCGAAGAACAACTCGGTGCCGGGACCGCCAATGCTAGGCGGCATCAGCGGATGGTCCGCATCGCGCACTGGTGGCACATCGCCGCGACCGACTGCACGGAAATACTCCGTCAGGTAGGCTTGGAAGGTTAGATTTTCATCGCCCACTAGATACGATTTGCCGGGCTCGCCTCGCTCGAAGGCCCCGGCGATGGCGTCGCTCAACGAATGCACGGACATGAAGTTGACGCCGCCCGGAATCGCGAACACAGGAGTGCCTTCCAGCAATCCCAAGGCGTAACGCACGTAGTTGAAGACTTTGGGCTTGGGGTCGCCCGGCGGCACGCCCACCACGAACGGCGGATTCACACAGCACACCTGAAAGCTAGCGCTGTTCAGTGCTCTTACGCGCTCGTCCACGTCTTTTCTAGAGCGCACATAGGCACTCCGCTCGGTCAGATGTGGTGCCGCCTGAGGATAGAAGCTGCCGATGTTGACTGCCCGCTCGATGCCGGCATCGCGTGCGAGCGCAAAGAAGCGCGGCACACACTCGCTGTTGACTCGTTGCCAGTGCACATCTTCATCGCTGCGGCCTCGGAGATGTCGTGGGTCGTTGCCGGCAGCGAAGAGCAGCGCGTCGAACTTGGCTATTGTCTCGCGCTGGAACGTGCCTTCGATGTAGTCGCCGCTGACGGTGGGGAACGCAGCCATCGGCGAACCCGGTGCGGCCGGCTTGCGAGCCGCGAGCGTGACCTCATGACCACGCTCGCGTAGTGCCAATGCGGCGTGCCCGCCGATCAGCCCAGTGCCCCCAACAATCAGTATTCGCATGCCGCATGTTCCGCTTGCCCGTTGGCAAGTCCCCTGACATGCATCCTAGGGTAGCCTGGCTGCCTCCAACCAGTTCCCAGGTGGCATCAAGTCGCTACTTGAACGCCTTGCTCATACCGAAGTAGTAATAGCGGCCGCGCAGGTCCGCCAGCGAGCGATCCCAGCCGTCGGTACTGCCCATGACGAACGGCAGATCGGCATCGAGTGCATTCTCCAGGCCGGCGTAAATCCGCATGCCACGCAGCAAGCCGTTATCGCTCTGGAACTCATAGCCCGCCTGAGTGTCGACGGTGTAGTACGAGCCCACCTGGCGATTGACCAGCGTGCCGTACCGATCGGTGTAGCCTGACATCCAGCGCGCCACGACGTTGGCGTCGAAACCGCGATGCGCCCAGTCGACGCCGAACGTGGTACGCAGCTCCGGCATCGCGCCGAACTGAGTGCTGTAACGGCCGAGATAGTCCAGGGTCACCCCTGAATTGCCCTGCTCCTCGAAGCGCGTGAAGTACATTCCACCCAAACTCACATTGAAAGCGCCAACGCCAGTGTCCCAGCCGTAGCGCGCCTGAAAGTCCACACCTTCGACGTTACGCGTACCGCCGTTGGCGACGCGCGTATCCACGGTCGGCAAGTTGGTCACCGGATCGCGAGTCAACGAACCGCTCAGCGAATTGCCGAGCAGAATCGCGCCAATGTTCGGGGTCGCGATCAGGTCGTCAATTTGCAGTCGCCAATAGTCCATCGTCAGCAACAGCCCCTGCATATCGCGCGGCCGATACACCACGCCGATGTTCCAGCTCTTGCCCTGCTCCGGCCTCAAGTTCGGATTGCCGCCGAAGATCACCGTCACCGGCACCACCGAATTGAAGAACGGGTCGTACCAGACGTTGGAATTGAGAACCGTGCGAGTCTGTCGCTGCAGATCCGCCAGCGCCGGCGCCAGGAACGACTCGGCGTAAGACGCGCGTATCAGGATGGAATCTTCCAGCAGGCCCAGCTTGCCGGCGAACTGCGAAACGGTGGACGAGCCGAAGTCGTTGTAACGTTCGTAGCGAATCGCTGCTGTCATCTCGGCCGAGTGCACGAATGACTCAGAATCGCCGTCGAACAATGGCAGCCGCAGCTCGCCCGACACGGCGTCCACGTCGCGTTTACGAGACTCGGACACATAGCCGGTGCCATCGAACCAATAGTTGATGACGCGCGAACTCCATAGCGGCTCATAGTCATAACCCAGTTCACGATGCTCATAGGCGAGCGCGAACTTGGCTTGACCGGCGTACCAGTCGAACAGCTTGCCGTCCACTTTGGCGGTGGCCACCCAGTTCTTGCCTATTTCCTTGTCGCCGCTGGGTTGGTCGGGCTGTACCAGCGCCAACTGCTCCGGTGAATTCGCGTAGTAGCCGAACGGATTGAAGGCCAGCGCGTCGGTACGCTGGACTGCTGCCTGGAGCGCATCGGCGTCCAGGTCGTTGTAGCCCCGATTGTTGA
>NZ_JAEUPY010000242.1 GCF_016790065.1 Steroidobacter sp. | reverse complement strand
GGCGACGGCGTCATCGAGAAGTTCGTCGACGTAAGCGAATAGGTGTTGCGTAATCGGACGCGTTGCTCCGGCGTCGAATCCGCCGGCAACAACAGTCGCTCGCTAGCGGCAAGTTGCGAGTACCACCAGGCCCACATGCCGATCCAGGGAACACCGCCGCGATAGAATGCGCCGCGCGTCTCATTGCCTGGGATGCTGCCCACTGCGGTGCCCGATGCATACGGAATCATGGCCGCATGCGCAGGATGATTCGCCGCCGCCATCGGCCACTGCTGTTCACCGGGTGAGGAACAGCCGAACGTACCCACCTTGCCGTTGGACCACGGCTGCTTGGCGATCCAATCGATGGTGTCGTAGCCATCCTTGCTCGCCCCCTGCAGGTAATTGCTATAGTCACCTTCCGAGAAGAACCGGCCGCGCTCGTTCTGGAGTACGACGGCGTACCCTTGTTTGAGATACATGTCGTAGCGCATGAGCGCGTCGAGCCTGTCGCGATCGTAGGGGGTGCGGATCAGAATGGTCGGCAGCCGGCCCGTCGCTCCTTTGGGGAGCGCGACGTCGGTCGAGAGCCGCACGCCATCGCGCATCGGCACGTAAATTTCCTGTTGGGTCGTCCATTCCTTGTACTTGTCCGGCGGCAGGTCGCCAGCCCAGGTCATTGCGGCAAACAAGGACATAGCCGCTCCGATGATTCCTTGGGCGTCCGTATTCATGGTCGCTGTCCTCTGCGTTTTGCTTCGGCAACCTGGCTTCGCACATCGGCGAGCAATGCACCGGCATCCCAGACGATTCCGTCGCGGATCGTGTAGCGCACGCGCCCCCGGTGCTGCACTTCTCCGAGCTGCGCGTCGTAGTGCTCATAGCCGGTGCCATAGAGCACCTTGAAGTTATCGAGCGGGTTCTCGGCGATCAGCACCAGGTCCGCCTTCTTCCCCGCCTCGACAGTGCCTGTCTCGTCGCCGAGCTTTACTAGTTTCGCACCATTGCGTGTAGCCGCCGTAACCACCTCCAGCGGCGTAAATCCTGCTTCCTGCAACATCTCTAATTCGCGGACGAACCCGAACCCGTAGAGCTGATAGATGAACCCAGCATCCGAACCCACGGCCACTCGCCCGCCTGCGCTCTTGAAGTCGTTCACGAACTGCATCGCCAAACGAATGCGGTTCTTGTAGAGCACTTCGCTGGTGGTAGTTGCGTTGAGGTTGCTCGATCCGTGTGCCTTGGCATTCGGCTGGAAAGCGAGCAGCAGTTCCGGCATGACGTACTCATCGAGCCATTCGCCGCGGCTCACTCTCATGAAATCGCGATGAGCTTCGAGAATGGCGAACGTGGGAACCGAGACGACGTGACTGTTGACTAGACGTGTAATCACTTCACGCCAACGCGGCGAACCAGGTGGCGCGCAGTTGAACCAGCTTGCTTTTTCAGACGATTGATCGGCCTGCATCAGCGTCTGTGGGAAACCAACATCGTGCTCGAGGCTATCGACGCCCAAGCGAGCGTGATCGAGAGCATTCAGCGGCTGGGTCTCCCCCTGATGGACAGCGACGCCTAGTCCTAGCTTCTTTGCCTCAGCGATTGCTGCTTCATGAACCTCGCGACTGAGCGGCACGACCTTACC
>NZ_JAEUPY010000227.1 GCF_016790065.1 Steroidobacter sp. | reverse complement strand
CAACATTCAGGCTCTCCTCGATGGTCAGCACAATCCCGCCGTTGCAGGCGGCCTGCTCGATCCGTCGCCACGTGCCGCCAACCGCTCGATAGCTCCAGGCCGGCAGCGGCCCATCGACGTTCGCTCGATGCAGCCTCAGCGTGTCGTTGTTGGGGCGGTCCACCGAAGACACTCGCACGAAACGCGTGTCGTTCCAGTAAGAGTTGAGCGCCGTGATCTGGCGACGCGAGTTGCCCGATAAGTCCGTTTCCACGATGGCAGCGGTTGGCTGCGCGCCTGCCGCGTCCAGCGGTAGCAACGTGTTCACCAAAATGACCGAGCGCGAGTCTGTGGCCCACAGAGCCGAGGGCGCGGGGTTTGCTTCGACCAGTTCGCCGGTCGGTGCATCGATGAGCGTGGTGACCGTTCCCTTACGTGTGTCTATGAGCACAAAACGAGCGATCCACGACGGCGGCGTTTGCGAGGCCGCGATGTCCGACGCCGTGAGTTGTCGGATCGCTCGAGCGAAGGCGTATCGAGTCCACGTTGTCGACCAGTGATGATAAGGTCTCAACGCCACTGCGTACTCGCCATTCGGCGAGAGCCAAACGCCCCGCGTGGTCGGTTGCAGCGGCGCTGGTTCTTCATCGACCGCGAAGTCCTGGCCGCTGCGCAGATTGCGCACGCGAGTGACGAATTTGGCAGGGCTGCTGCTTGGATTGAGCACAGCTAACAGACTCTCGTCGGTCAACGACAACGACGGCCGCCGCTGGTTTCGAGAGGGCGTTGGCATGGCAGCGGCTCGCGTTGTGTAGATAACCGTGTCGCCAGCAATGTCGTAGGACCATACCCCGCCGGCCACGTTCACGAGCTTCTGCACCTGTCCGGTTTGCGTATCAGAGACATATAACTGCGGTGGCCCGGATTCGGCGCTGGCCCGAAATGCGATGCGGCGACTGTCGGCCAGCCAGCGAGCGTCGTCGATTCCGGGTTGGTTTGACGTCGATGAGAACTGCGCTACCCGCAGCGGTGCCGGTGTCGAGGCGCGTGCTCGCAGCGAGGCCAGGATCGCCTGCGTCGAATACACCCACAGCGAGAAATCGTTGGCGCCGGTTTGCAGATTGCCCCGCGCGGTGACCATCAGGACCTGTTTTTCATTCGGCGCGAATCGGAATGCACCGTCGGGTTCGGGAGCCACGATCCGCTGCATCTCGATGGAGTCGGCGACAGTGAAGCGGCGATCGTCGCTCGGTGCCGCATTTGGCGCAGATGCCAACGCCATGAATGCGAGTGGGGCGGTAAGGAACAGTCGCGCGCGCATGGTCGAGTATCCGCTGCGGTGATCGGGTAGGTCGTAAACGGTCGAGACGACGGGATCGGAACCGAAGCGCGCGGCGACGTTCAGTTGTGCCCCGCTCATTCGTTTAACCAGGAAGAGCCTCATTGCCCTGAGCCTGCATCTACACCAGGAGTCCTCCTTCATGTTCTTCAGTCGGGTGGTCGTCGCGTTGACGTCGCTATTGTCATTGATGCTGCTCGGAGGCGGAACGAGCATCGAGGCGGCGCCACTCGTGGATCGCAGCTCGATCAGCCCCCTCGATCAAGAATCGCTTGAATTCGTTGCCGAAGAGGGCACTTGGTTGTCGCTCGACGTGTTTGCCGACGGTCGCGGCTTGGTTTTCGAGCTGCTCGGCGACCTGTACCTGCTGCCGATGAAGGGCGGCAAGGCCACGGCGCTCACACGTGGGCCGGCGTTCGATAGTCAGCCTGCATTGTCCCCGGATGGCCGCTGGGTGGCGTTCATCAGCGATCGCGACGGGGCCGAAAATCTTTGGATAGCTCGCAGCGACGGCGGCGAGGCGCGCCAGCTCACGCACGAGGAGTGGGGAATGTTTGCTTCTCCGACCTGGCATCCGAGTGGCAAGTCGATCGTCGTGTCGCGCACGCTACGTGGCTATCGCACCGGGTACGAACTCGTCGAGTTCGATCTGGCGGGGCGGTTGCTGGGACAGCATTCATCGGTCAACTCGACTGCGGACGCACGCAACGAGATCAGCGCGATCGGAGCGACGTTCGATAGCAGCGGCAGATTTATTTACTACGCGCGTCGCATCGGGCGGCATCCGCGCAATGTGGCGTTTCCAATCTGGGCGATTCATCGTGTCGATGTAACGACTGGCGATGATGTCGCTGTCGTGACGGAACCGGGCAGTGCATTTCGCCCGCGGCTATCCGCCGACGGCCGCTTGCTGGCCTACGCGACTCGGCTCGACGGACCTGATGGACCGACCGCGATGAAACTTCTCGATCTGAACAGCGGCGTGCGGCGTGTGCTCGTGTCGAACCTCGACCGTGACGACCAGGAGAGCGAAGACTTCAATCGCGACATTCTGCCCGGCTATGGCTTCACCCCGGATGGCAGCGCTGTGGTGCTGGCTTCGGGCGGAAAAATTCAGCGTCTCGCAGTGGCTGATGGCGCACGCACGGATATTGAGTTTCGAGCCGATGTGAATCTGGCGCTAGCCAATCATGCGCCGCTCGGCAACTCGGTCAAGCTCACCGACACACATCCGGTGAGATTGTTCCAATCACTGGATCTCGCGCCGGATGCGCGCACTGTGGTTTTGTCGGCGCTGGGCGGGCTCTATCTCTACGACCTGCATACCGCGAAGTATCGCAAGCTGGCGACTCCGACCAACGCATTTCATCCTCAATGGTCGCCTGACGGTCGCAGCTTGGTGTACGTGAGTTGGGATCCGATGATCGGTGGCGCCATCTGGCGCCTGGATGTGACAACGCCCGAGCGCGTGCCCGTGAAGATCACGCGTGAGGCGGCCTATTACGCCTGGCCAACGTGGTGGCCCGATGGCAGCGTCATCGCGCAGAAAACGAGCACGCGCGAGTTGTTGTTGAATACGCAGAAGTCAGGTGCCCCTGTGAAGGGTCTACAGCTTGTGAGGATCGCTCTCGACGACGGTGCCGAGCGGGTGCTGACGGACGCACCGCCGAAGGCGCGGTTCTACTATCCACAGCTCGGCAAGGCGCATCGAGTGGCAGGGGATCAGCGCGTTTTCTTTCATGCTCACGACGGACTGATGGCATTCGACCTCGATAGCAGGCAGTCGAGCCGAATTCTGTCGATGGAGCAGCCGTTCGATGAATATATGAGGCGCAACTCGCGTCCGGCGGACGATATCCGGGTCAGTCCGCGCGGCGACCTGTATCTCGTCAAGCTGGCCGAACAGCTCTACCTGGTGCCGAAGCCTGCGAGTGGCGAGGAACGACTCACGCTCTCGGATGGCGCCCGCAAGCTCACTCGTCACGGTGTCGATCAAATGGAGTGGTCGGACGACGGTCGCTATGCCATCTGGTCGCTGGGCAACGAAATCGCCACGCTCGATGTGAATGCGCTCGACGCGAGCAGGTTGCCGACCTCGGATAAATTGCGCGAAGCTGTGCATGCAGCGCGCGTCAATATCCCGTTGCCTCGACCCACGCGATCGTCACACAAGCTGGTGCTGAAGGGCGCAACCATTCTGCCGATGACCGGCACCGCGTCGCTGAGCGGCCATGCTGTCGTCATTGCCGGCAATCGAATCGAGGCGATCCTGCCCGAGCAGGAAGCACTACGCATCACGAATGCGCGGGTGCTGGACGTGACCGGGAAGTACATCCTGCCGGGGTTCATCGACTTGCATGCGCATTGGTCGGTGCTGAATCGCGATGGGATAGCAGCCGGGCCGGTCTCGCCGTTCCTGGCCAACCTTGCTTATGGAGTGACCGCAACTCGAGATCCGCAAAGTTTCACCACCGACCTGTTCGCTTATGCCGACCTGGTCGAGAGCGGGGCGATCCTCGCGGCGCGCTTGTTCACGACCGGTCCCGCCATTCAGTCCGACATTCATTTTGAATCGCCGCAAGAAGTGCGCGATGTCATCGGAAAATTTCGCGATTACTATCGGACCAATACGGTGAAGTTCTATCTCGCGGGCAATCGCAGCCAGCGGCGCATGTTTCTTACGGAGGCGAACCGTCTCGGCATGCGCGTGACTTCTGAATCCGCACGCAATTTCAAATGGGATTTGACGATGGTGCTGGACGGCGCCGAAGGACAGGAGCATCCGATTCCGCATGCGCCGCTCTACAAGGACGTGGTCGAAGTCTATGCACGCAGCGGGATCGTTTATACGCCGGTGCTGGCGATGACGCCGGCCACCTATTCGCCGCTCAATCGATGGACTCTCGAGTTCAAACCTGAGAATCATCCGCGGGTGGTGCGCTTCGTATCGCCGAACATCGTCAAGGGCGCTGCCGCGATGTTAGATGCCGATGAGCACGAGGCTCCTCGCTCAGCGGAGTATCCGATGTTGCAAGCGGCTGCTGCGAGAGCCATCGTCGAAGCAGGTGGACAGGTGGGAGTGGGGGCGCACGCGCTTCGTCATCTTCAAGGGCTGCGCTTTCATTGGGAAATGTGGACCCTGCATGCCGATGGCCGGGGCCTGTCGGCTCGCCAGGCACTAACGGCGGCGACTCGCACTGCCGCTCAGGCGTTGGGCCTCGAGGCGGAACTCGGTAGCGTCGAGGCGGGCAAGCTCGCCGACTTGATCGTGTTGGAACGTAATCCGCTGGACAACCTCCGCAACACCGACAGCGTTCTCTACACGATCAGCGATGGTCGAGTGTTCGAGAGCGCGACGCTGGCGCAAGTCTGGCCGAATGAGGCGCCGCCGCCGCGCCTGTGGTGGCATGCCCAGGCGGAATGATCGACATCGGAGGCGCTGCGATGCTCAGTGCGGGTTCACTTTCCACGAGCATCTGGACAACGTGGAACTGGTTCATACGAACGGCCGGGTCTACGACCCGGACCTCGGCAGGTTCATTTCCGCCGACATGTTGATCCAGGCGGCGGAGCGCCGCGCGGCAAAGTCAAAAGTGCGCGCCATCCGGTCAAGCTCAGTGCCGCCTTTCGTTCCACCCTTGCTCAAGTAACGCCTTCGCGATCGATCGGGTGGTCATCGGGCTGCCTCGCGAGCGGCATATCAAGGCGTTGGAAACGGTGGCGCGGCGGATCGCCGCGCACTGCGCGTGAGTCAGTTGAGGTTTCGATGACGACGTTGACAAGATGGGTGCGGTCGTTGGCGGGCGTGCCCGTGCTTTGGCTCATCACAGCGGCAGCGCAAGCTGGCTCGCCCGCGGATTTGATTCTCGACAATGGTTTCATCGACGGCACCGCCCAGTCGGTTGCCATTCAATCCGGTGTGATCGTCGCGATCGGTGCCGAAGAGGACGTGCGCAAGCTGCGATCGTCAACGACGCGCGTCGTGGATGTGGGCGGGGACGTCGTGCTGCCGGGACTGCATGACATGCACGTGCACCCGCTGATGGCGGGGCTGGCGCATCAGCAGTGCAACTTTCCGCAAGGAGCCGGCGCCGCCACGATCCGCGAGGCGCTGAAGAAATGCGCCGGCGAAAAACCGAAAGGCACCTGGATCATCGGCGGTCAGTGGGATGGCGCGTCGGTGGGACGCGCGTTGAATGTCGCATTGTTGGATCAGGCCGCCCCGGATCACCCCGTGGTCCTGACCGACATCAGCTTGCACAGCTTGTGGGTCAATTCCAAGGCGCTGCAATTGGCGGGCATCGATGCGAAGACGCCCGATCCCGCGGGAGGCGTGATAGAGCGCAGTCGCGACGGCAAGCCGACCGGAGTGCTGCGCGAGGCGGCGGCTCAACTCGTCAGGCGCATCGTGCCGCCGGCCACGCCCGAACAGAATGTCGCCGCGTTGAAATGGTCGTTGCAGCTCATGCTGTCTTACGGCATCACTTCGTTCGCGGACGCGCTGGCCGATGAAAAGGCATTGCGGGCGTATGCCGCGTTGGCGGACGCGGGCGAATTGAAACAGCGCGTGATCGCATGCATCCCCTGGCGGCAAGCGTTGGACGGGCCGGCCGACGACAGCGTCATCGAACGACGCAACAGCTATGCGCGCGATCGCTTCTCGCCGTCTTGTATCAAAGCCTTCCTCGACGGTGTGCCCACCGACGCGCACACGGCGGCGATGCTCGCTCCTTACGCCGGGCTGGAACTCTCCCATGACACGCGTGCTCGCGGTTTGTTGCTGGTTCCGCAGCAAGAGCTGAACGCGGCCGTCATGCGATTCGATCGGCAGGGGTTGCTGGTGAAATTCCATGCGGCCGGAGATGGTGCGGTTCGCTCGGCGCTCGACGCGATCGAAGCGGCGCGCCGCGCGAATGGATACACAGGGCGTCTTCACCAGGTTGGGCACGATAGTTTCATCGATCCATCGGACCTGACGCGCGCGGCTGCGCTTGGCGCGGTGTTCGAGTTTTCCCCGTACATCTGGTTCGAGAATCCCATCATCGCCGACATTCGCAAGGCAGTCGGCGATGAGCGCATGCGGCGCTGGATTCCGGTGAAGGATGCGCTCGACGCGCAGGCTCTGGTAGTGCCCGGCTCGGACTGGTCCGTCGTGCCTTCGGTCAATCCGTGGATCGGCATGGAAACCTTGGTGTCGCGCCGTCCGCCCGGAGGCGGTCCGGAACTGGCGCCCGGCCAAGCGGTGACTCGCCAGCAAGCGCTGGATATGTTCACTGTCAACTCGGCTCGAGCCGCCGGGCATGCGGACCGGCTTGGCCGCCTGGAGCGCGGCATGCTCGCGGACCTCATCGTCGTGGATCGCGACCCGTTGCGAGCCGAGATCGGCACCGTACACGACACGCGAGTGCGCCTGACACTCATCAACGGCGAAGTCGTCTATCAGAACGACGACGGCCGACGATGAGCGGCGTGATCAGAGTGTTGGTGGTCGGCACCGCCGACACCAAGGCCGACGAGCTGTTGTTCGTGCAACGGTGCATCGCCGAGGCGGGTGCGTTGGCCGTCATCATGGATGTGGGTGTCGGGCCCGCGAAAGCACCCGTGCATATCCGCAACTCGGAGGTCGCGGCGGCGGCCGGGGTTCCTCTGGACACCGTGGCGACATCCGGCGACGAGAACGTGGCGATGGCTACGATGGCCATCGGTGCCGTGTGCATCGCCCGGTCTCTGGCCGGCGAGGGACGGATCGACGCGTTGCTGGCGCTTGGCGGCAGCATGGGCACCGATCTGGCGCTCGACGTGGCGGCCGTGCTGCCGCTGGGCATGCCCAAGATGATCGTATCGACGATCGCTTTTTCTCATCTGATCCCACCGGAACGTCTGGCGCCGGATTTGACGATGATTCTCTGGGCCGGCGGGCTCTATGGACTCAACGGCATCTGCAGATCGGTGCTGAGTCAGGCGGCGGGAGCAGTGTGCGGGTCGGCTCGCGGCGTCGTGCCGTCGCGATCGGAGCGGCCCATGATCGGTATCACCTCGTTCGGCAAATCTTGTCTGCGATATATGGTCGAGCTGGTGCCCGCGCTCGAAGCGCGCGGTTACGAGCCGGCGGTATTTCACGCCACCGGCATTGGCGGCCGTGCGTTCGAAGCGTTGGCGCAGCAGGGGCGCTTCGCCGCCGTGTTCGATTTCGCGATCCAGGAAGTCACCAATCATCATTTCGGCAGCGTCGTGTCGGCCGGGCCCGAGCGTTTGACTGCCGCGGGGCGCGCCGGCATTCCGCAATTGGTCGCGCCCGGAGCGATGGACCTGGTCGATGTCGCGGGCTGGCAAGACTTCCCGCCACGGCTGCGGGGGCGGGAGTTCCACGCACACAATCGGTTGTTGTCGTCGGCGAAGACCAATGCTGTGGAGCGTTGTGAAGTAGCGCGCGACGTCGCGGCTCGCCTCGGCCGTTCTCGCAGCCCCGTCGCGTTTCTGCTGCCGCTGCATGGTTTTCACGAGTGGGACCGCGAGGGTGGCCCGCTCAGGGACGACGCAGCGTTGGCTGCGTGCGTGCGGACTTTTCGGGAAACGGTCAAGCCGCCCACGCAGCTCTTCGAAGTCGATGCGCACATCAACGACAGCGCGTTCGTGCAGCGTGCGCTGAGTGTTTTCGACGGCTGGGTGCGTACTGGTATCGTTCCGTCGCCCGGGCAGTGTGCCACCCAGCGCCGCGACGTATCGGCGGAGAGTATCGACGCATGATGGAGCTGAGCCGTTTCGATCCGAACAGCCGCAAGGCCCGTTGGTCGGCGATGCTGTTCGGCGTGATCGGCGTCCAGGTCTTCATCGTGCAACCCGGCTTCGTGCAAGGTCTGGTGCAGATGCTCGGTTTCTCTGAGCGCGCGGCAGGCTTCATCGCGTCGGTGGAGATGTTGGGAGTTGCAGTCACCGCCACGGCGATGAGTTTCCTCGCTTCTCGCAGCAATTGGCGCAAGGTGTTGTTCTGGGCTTCGCTGCTGGCGGCGTCGGCGAACGTCGCATCCGCGTTTGTTCAAGACCCGGTTGCGTTTGCCGCCGCGCGTGGCGTGGCCGGACTGGCGCTGGGCGCGATGATTTCTCTGAGTTGGGCCGGCGTGGGGCTGACTCGCGATCCGGATCGCGGCTTCTCGCTTTACCTGACGTGGGTGCTGGTCTACGGCGCGGTCGGTCTGCTGGCGATGCCGGTGATTTTCTCCGCATTCGGGATGCAGGGCTTCCTGTTCATCGTCGCGGGTCTGTCGATGATTGGTCTGGCGATCGCCCGGAACATGCCCGAGTTCGCCGAGAGCCGTAGCGAACCGAATGCGGATGCGCTCGAACTGCGCTTTGGTTACAAATGCTCGGCATTGGCGGGAGTGCTGGCCTACAACATCGCGCAGGGAATTGCCTGGGCCTATCTGTTCCTGATCGGAACGCACGCGGGGCTCGGCGAACAGCCGGTGGCCAATGCGCTCACGATTTCGCAGGTCGTCGCGATCCTGGGCGCGCTGACCGCGCTGGTGCTGGGAAAGAAATGGGGGCGCGGCACGCCGCTGGTTGTTGGCGTTCTAGGTGGCGCCGCGAGTCTGTTGCCGCTGCTCGGCGGTGTTTCGTTGGCGACGTTCGCTGTCTCCGTGGTCGCCTTCAACTATCTATGGAACATGGTGCTGCCGTACATCCTCGCTTCGGTCGCGAGTTATGACCGGCGCGGCATGATGGTGGTTTACGCCGTCGCGGCACAAATGATCGGCCTGGGCGTGGGACCGGCCATCGGCGCGTACGCGGTCGACGATACCGGTTTCGATCGCACCATCGAATTGAGCTTGGTTTTTTTCTCGCTCAGTCTGCTGTTGCTGATGTTGCCGCTGGTGACGCATGTGCGGTTGCATGCCGCGAACGCTGCCCGCGTGGCGCCTGACGCTGCCGGTATGAGCGTGGCGGCAGCCCCGTCCAGCGATGGAAGCTCCGTGTGAAAGTGGCATTTTCGCCGTAACCGAGACGGGCGGCGATCTCGGCGATCGGCAGTTCGCTATGCGCCAGCAGGCGTTCGGCGAGTTGACGACGCTTCGCCATGAGCAGTTCGCCGAAGCTGACGCCTTCGAGCGCGAGCCGGCGGTTCATGGTGCTCACCGAGACGCCGAGCAGGCCGGCGACGTGGCTGGCGCTGGCGACCGATTCGATCAGCTCGTCCGTCAGCAAGCCGCGTACTCGTCCGGAGGTCGAGTCCAGCGCTGCCCGCGAGCGTAGCGATTGTTCCAGCTGCGCATTGAGCAAACGATGCAAGGCGCCGTTTACGCCCGGCGAGAATACTTGCAGCGTTTCGGTGCGCAGGGCGATCAGATTACAGCCTTGGCCGAAATACACCGGGCAGCCGAAATATTCGTCGTAACTTTTCAATGCGCCGCCAGGCTCGTGTTCGAAGTGCACGTTGAACGGCTTGTACTTCTGGCCACCGTAAGTGCGCATGATCTGATGAATCAGGCCGATCGAGAATTCCGCGTCCTGGCGGCGGGGCGCGATGCGGTCGTCTTCGATCCGGTACGTGAGCTGGACTTGGTTGTCGCTCCGAATGACTTCCTGCCGCGTGCAGTCCTGGATGGTCTTGATGTAGCGCTGCAGGCCATCCAGCGCGCAGGCCAGCGACTGTGCGTTGAGAAACGCGAAGCCCATCGCGCCGAGCGCCTCGGGACCGATGGCGGCAGCTAGCTTGAGACCCAGCCGCGGCTCGCGGATGAGGGTGGCGGAGCGTTCCAGCGCGGCCACGTAATCGCGCAGTGACATGAAACCGTTCAGATCCGAGAGCCGGCCGCGGTCGATCCGCATGGCGCGGAGAAATTCCTCGCTGCCGAAACGCTGGCTGTCCATGCACTCCACGATGGTCTTGATGACGTGCGAGGCGATGGCGGGGTGAGAACCAGAGACAGTCATGGCGGCGGCTCCGATGTGGCGACTGGGACGCGAAGGTTGTGGCGACTCCTATGCAGCCGCCAGCCCTCGCGCAAGCGCCGCAGCGATCGTCTGCACGTCCGCCGCGGAAATCACCAGCGGAGGGGAAACGATGACGCAATTGCCCGAGATTCGAACCATGACTCCGCTGCGGTAGGTCTGCGCGAACACGCGGTTGATGCGCTCCTTGGCGATCGGGGTCTTGCTGGCGCGGTCTTCCACCAGCTCCAGGCAAGCCATCAAGCCTCGGCCGCGTACATCGCCGACGATGGCATATTCTTGCTGGAGTTGACGTAGCGAGGTCAATAGCTCGCCGCCACGTTCGGCGGCATTGACCCAGACTTGCAGTTTCTCGATCTGTTCCAGTGCCGCCAGGCCGGCCGCCGCGCCGACCGGGTGCGCGGAGTAGGTATAACCGCTGCCGATCGCACCGAAGCTGTCCTTGTTGGATTCGAAAGCCTGCGCGACCTGCTCGGCAATCATCACTACCCCGAGGGGAAAATATCCGTTGGTGAGCGCCTTGGCGGTACACAGCAGGTCGGGCTGCACGCCGTACAGCCGCGAGCCGGTCGGCGCTCCGGCGCGTCCGAACCCGGTGATGACTTCGTCCGCGATCAGCAGGATGCCGTGTCGTGTGCAAATGTCCTTAACCATGGGCATGAAGCTGTCGTGCGGCGGGATGACGCCGCCGGCGCCGAGCACCGGCTCCATGATGAACGCGGCCACCGTGTCCGCGCCCTGGAATTTGATTTCATCCTCCAGCAATGCCGCGCACAGCTCGGCGAGACGCTGCGGATCGGTTTCGTTGAACGGGTTGCGATACGGCCAGGGACACGGAATGTGAAAGCAGCCCGGCAGCAGCGGCTCGTAGTTGCGCCGGAAGTTGGCATTGCCGTTCACCGAAGCGCCGCCGAAGTGCGTGCCGTGGTACGCCTTCTTCAGGGAAATGAATTTCACCCGGTCATGCTGTCCGCGGATCTTGTGATATTGGCGGGCGAGCCGCAGCGCCGTGTCGACCGAATCGGAGCCACCGGACGTGAAGAACGCGCGGGTCAGTCCTTCGGGCCGGAAGAACTCCGCGAGTTTCGCAGCCAGGTCGATGGCCGGCTCGTTCGAGGTGCCTCGGAATGCGTTGAAGAACGGCAGGATGTCGAGCTGCTCGCGAATCGCATCCTTCACCGGCTCGCACGAGTGTCCCAGGTTCACGCACCACAGGCCGCCGACGGCATCGAGCGAGCGGTGCCCGGTCTGGTCTTCGAGCATCACGCCCTCGGCTTTGGCCAGCACGATCGGCGGATGGGCCAGCATCTCGGCGGGGTGCGCCATCGGATACCACAAATGAGAAGCGGTGCTGGGTGAGGCGGCTCGGGAATCAAGCATGTGGGGTCTCGCTGATCGACAGACGGAACGGGGTCAGAGCCTCGCTGAAGCTTGCTTGCGGGTTGCGCACGTCGAACTGCACGGCATGCATGCCAGCGTCGCGCGCGCCTTTCACGTTGCGTGGTTGATCGTCCACGAAGACGCATTCCGTCGCGCTCACGCCCAGGGCGTCAGCGCAGGTTGCGTAGGCCATTGGATCGGGTTTCAGCAGGTTGCTGTACGTGGCATCGACGATGGTGTCGAAGCGAGCGAGAAACGGCAGCTTGGCGCGAAAGTCGGCGCCATAGAACAGGTCGAGTTCGTTCGAGAGGATGCCAAGTTTGATGCCGGCGGCCGCGCAGCGCTCGATCGCGGCCAGCGCTTCGGGTCGAATCACGATGCGTGGCGCGTTACCTCGAGCCCGTCGCACCAACTCCGCCATCGACGTCCATCGTTCCCCGACCAGGGCGCCTACCTCCGCGGCACGTCGCAGCCAGTAGTCGCGCTCGCTGATTTGGCCGGCCTGCATTTGCTGCCATGGAGCATCGGTCGAAGGATCAAACGGCCCACGCCATGTGAGCGTGCCCGGCGCCAGATTCAGCGCGCGCTCGGTCTCGGCATGAGTTTCGAACATCGTGCGCGAGATCACTCCGCCGAAATCGAGCACCAGGGCCCGTGGCGCGATGGTCATGCAGCGGCCTCGGACGAGCCGCCCAGGGCCTGCGATATCTCTTTCGCTGCGTCGGTGATGACTGCGCGCAGCCGCGGCTCGAGTCTGGTGGTCACTCGCGAACTCGGGGCGGCAATCGCCACCGCGCCCATGGCGTAGCCGTCGGCGCCGAACACCGGCGCGGCCAGACCGAACACTCCATCTTCGTAGCCGTCCACCGAGGATGCCCAGCCGTTACGTCGAGCGGCAGCGATCTTGGTGCCCAGTTTGGCGACGTCCGTGACGGTTTTCGGCGTGAATGCTCGCAAGCTGGCCCGAGGGGGCAGGCCGTTGCCGGGGGCAGCGAAGGCCAGAAAGGCAATCCCTGAAGCCGTCGCATGCAGCGGCAGCGCTTCGCCCTTTTCGAGGCGCACGCAATGGGCACGCGAGCTTTCCACCAGCCCCAAGGTCGCGAGCGATGCGCCGCATGCGAGCGAGAAGTGCGCCGTTTCCCCCGTCGCCTCCACGATCTTGCGCAGCATGGGTTCGATGATGGACTGAATCGGAAACGTCGCCTCGCGCACGCGGGCGAGACGCACCAGGGCGGCGCCGAGCCGATATTCCTTGGTGGCTCGATCCTGCTCGATGTAGCCGCAACGCGTGAGCGCCATGAGCATGCGCCGCGTGGTTGCCTTGTCGTACTCGGACAGTGCCGCAAGCTGCGTCAGGCCGATGGCCGGACGAGTTTCGGAGAAATGTTCCAGCAACGCGAGGGCTCGATCGATCGTGGTCATCGGTGCCAATCCGCAAGGGTCTGAGGGCAGGCACCTTGACGCAAGGGGGTGAGCAGGGCAAGCATTATATGAAATATCGGTTCACTATTTGAACCAGGGAGTTCGAGTGTCGACGACCCAGTACGAGCGAGTGAAACAGTTGCGCGCGGACCGCATCGCTCCTCAGCAGCTGTATATCGATGGCAAGTGGCGCGACGGGCGTGCCGAGGTGCTGCCTGTCAGCAGTCCCATCGACGGTGCGCGGCTGACGACACTCGCTGCCGCCGGGCGCAGCGATGTGAACGATGCGGTTCACGCCGCTCGAACTTGTTATGAATCCGGCTCGTGGTCGCGAAGCGCGCCCGCTGCGCGGCGCCAGGTTTTACTGCGCTGGGCGGAGCTGATCGAAAGCCATGCGCTGGAGCTGGCTGTGCTGGGCGTGCGTGAGAATGGCACCGAACTTTCGATGGCGCTGCGTGCCGAGCCGCTCAGTGCTGCCGCGACGTTGCGTTACTACGCGGAGGCCATCGACAAGGTCTACGGCGAGATCGCGCCGTCACCCGCGAACGTTCTGGGACTGGTCCATCGGCTGCCGGTGGGCGTCGTCGGTGCCATCGTGCCCTGGAATTTTCCGTTGATGATCGCTGCCTGGAAGCTGGCGCCGGCGCTGGCCGCGGGCAACTGCGTTGTATTGAAACCTTCCGAGAAGGCATCGCTGACGCTGCTGCGAGTGGCGAGCTTGGCGGCCGAGGCCGGACTGCCCGCGGGAGCGCTGAACGTCGTGACGGGTTCCGGCGGCGAGTGTGGTGCCGCGCTGGCCGAGCATGACGACGTGGATGTGATCGCGTTCACCGGTTCGGGCGGTGTGGGGCGGAGCTTGCTGGCAGCGTCCGCGCGTTCGAACTTGAAGCGCGTCTATTTGGAGTTGGGCGGCAAGTCGCCGAACATCGTGTTCGACGACGCGCCGGATCTGGATGCCGCGGTTGCCGGAGTGGTCAACGGCATGTTTCGTAACTCCGGCCAGGTGTGTATCGCTGGCACGAGGTTGTTACTGCAGCGTTCGATCGCCGCGCGTTTCATGGAAAAACTGATCGCTGCCACCGAACGGCTGGTGGTCGGCGATCCGCTGGCTGCGGGTACGCAGATCGGGGCTGTGTGTGGCGAGGATCAGCTCGCAAAACTGATGCGAAGTGTGCGTGCGGCCGAATCGGAGGGCGCGAAACTGGTCACTGGAGGTGCGCGCATTCTCGCGGACACTGGCGGCTACTACATGCAGCCGACCATCTTCACCGACGTGACGCCGACGATGGCGCTGGCACGGGAAGAGGTCTTCGGACCGGTGCTGGCGAGCATGGTGTTCGACGACGAAGCCGAGGCGGTACGGCTGGCCAACTCGACCGCGCTCGGCCTGGCTGCTGGCGTCTGGACGTCCGACCTCTCGACCGCGCATCGAATGGTCAAGTCCGTGCGTGCCGGCCTGATCCACGTGAATTGTTACGGCGGCTCGGACTTGACGGTGCCGCTCGGCGGCGTCAAACAATCGGGCAATGGTCACGACAAATCCCTGCACGCGCTGGACAAGTTCACGGAACTGCGCAGCGCTTGGATGCAGCTGTGAGGCGCGCTCCGCGGTGAGCGAAAAAGTCAAATTTTCGGCGGTTCCGGTCAAGTACCCGTGACGGTTTGGCGTCACCTTGCCCGTGATGAACGTTCGCGCTGATACCGTGACCACGCCAAATCAACGCAGCTTCGTGACCGCGATCGAGCAGGCATACAGCACCAGGCTGCGTCGCTTCATTGCGAGCCGCCTGGGCAGAGGCCGCGCCGACCTGCCCGATCTGATCCAGGAAATCTATCTGAGACTGCTGCGGATCAAGGACTACGAGGCGATTCGCAATCCGCAGGCGTACCTGTTCACCGTAGCCACGCACGTGCTTCACCAGTACCGTCTGCGACGGCTGCAGACTCATGAGGTGATAGATCCGCTGCGGTTGGTGGACGATGCACACGACTATCTCCAAGTGGAGCTGGCGCCTGATCCAGCCGACGAACTGGACATCGAGCAGCGCCTGGAGGAACTCGGCGAGGAGTTGATGCGGGTATCGCCGCGTGCGTATGCCGCTCTCGTCATGTATCGCTGCGAGGGCATGACGCTCGTGGAGATCGGCGAGCAGCTCGGTGTTTCGCACGTCATGGTCCGCAAATACCTGAGCCGCGCGATCGCGTTTTGCGACGCCAGACTCGACGAGATAGAGTAAGGACACTCATGAGCCGACGCCGAGCCAGTGGTCGCTTGCACAACCATGTCAGGCAGGAAGCTGCGGACTGGCTGATTTGTTTCAGCGAAGGCGAAGTCGATGCTGCGGCCCGTGCCTGCTTCCATCGCTGGCTGTGCGCGTCCCCCGAGCACGTGCATGCCTATTTGCGGGTATCGGCGCTGTGGCGAGAGGCGGACCATGTCGATAGACGGCCTGCCGGCGGCGATATCGAGGCGCTGGTGCAACTCGCCAAACGCGAAGCCGACATCGTTGCATTCGATCGCACCTCCGATACGCACGACACGCCCTCCGGCGCGGGCGTGCCGCCAGCAGAGCGGCGTCGACCAACGAAGTTCGTCGCCCTCGCTGCGAGCATTTGTCTCGCGGTGGGACTCGCACTATCAGGATGGTATCTGCACTCGCGTGGCTCCGTTTATGTAACCGGCATAGGCGAGCAGCGCACTGTGACGCTCCCCGATGGATCCACGGTCGTCATCAACGCCGGCTCCAGTCTCAAGGTCGCCTTCAGCGAGACCGAACGCTTGGTCCAACTGCGTGAGGGGCAGGCGCTGTTCAACGTGGCTAAGAATCCTGCACGACCTTTTCTGGTTCGCAGTGCCGGCGTCACGGTTAGAGCCGTGGGCACGCAGTTCGATGTCAATCACAAGAACAGCGGTGCCGTGGTGACGGTCATCGAGGGCCGGGTTCAGGTCATGTCGAGCGCACCGCCTGCGGTTCTTGAGCCGCTTCCCGGTGACGAGTCGGCCGACACACTCACCTCCGCGGCAACTGCAGGGAATCACTCGCGAGCGCAGGTGGACCGGGAGATGTTTCTCGGCGCCGGTGAACAGGCTTGGGTGACGCCGACGGCCGCGCGCAAGCTGGCGCTCGCTCATGTCCAATCCGCCACGGCGTGGACGCAGGGCTTGCTGGTGTTCGAGGGGGCGCCGCTGAGTGACGTCGTTCGCGAGTTCAACCGGCACAACCTGAGGCAGTTGCAGGTCACCGACGAGGAGTTGTTGCAGCTGAAAGTGAGTGGAACGTTTCCTGCGGTGGGTGCCGAGCGCATCGTGCAGTTCATGAAGGATCGCTTTCACGTCACGGTCGCCGAAACCGGTGACACCATCCGGCTGTCCGCCGGCACTCCGGAGCAATGACGTGCCGGTCGCCGGCGCGCCAGCAAGCGGTGGGTTACAAAATCGGCGCGGGGTTCGCTCTTATCTCTGTGAAGTGGTCGCGAAACGCGCGACCAGCCATCACAGAAACAAATTGGGGAGCGGACGAATTCTTATGCGCACACTCGTTGCATCCGCGGTTGCGTGCTTTACTCTGGCAGGACTGTCGCATGCCGACAGCGCCGAGGCCGCGATTCGCAAGCAGATCAGTATCCAGCCGCAGGATCTTGCCACGGCGCTCAACTCGTTGGCACGGGCTCGCGAACTCTATGTCATCTATGCCGACGAGGATGTGATCGCGCAACGGACTCGCGGCGTGTTCGGTCAGCTGACGCAGGACGAAGCGCTCAAGGAACTGCTCGGCGGCACCGGCCTCACTTATCGTTACATCGACGAGAAGACCGTCACGATTCTGCCGGTCACGGCCGCGAAGCTGGCGCCGGGCGCGCCGGTGATCGCCGCGCCCGGTGCAACCTATACGACTGGAGGCCAGGGCTCGTCAGCGGTCGGCGGCGATCAAACAGCTGCTCGCGCGAGCGAGCCGCGGTCTTTCTGGAGCCGGATCCGGTTGGCTCAAGCGGGTGTGCAGGGCGCAAAGCCCACGGCTGATCTCCGTGAGACGCAAACCGAGCAACTCGAAGAAGTCGTGGTCACGGCGCAAAAGCGCGAACAGCGCCTCATGGATGTGCCGATCAGCATCTCCGCGCTCGGCAGCGAAGAGATCGAGGCCCTGAGAGTGCAGGGCTTCGAAGACTTTGCCATGACCGTTCCCAATATGACGTTCACCAATTTCGGTCGCTATTACGGCAGCGACATCAGCCTGCGCGGGTTGACGACGTTTACCGGCGGCCTGTTCCAGTCCACCTCGGTGACCGTCGATGAAGCCGGCTACGGCGCGACCGACACGGCCTCGATCCTGAGCGCTCGTTTCCTGGACATCCAACGGATCGAGGTGCTGCGTGGTCCGCAGGGCACGCTGAGCGGCCGCAACTCGATGGGCGGCAGCATCAACATCATCACCGTCAAGCCCAATACCGAGACCACCGAGCTGACCGGCACGGTCGACATCGGCCGATTCGATACGCGGTTGTTCAAGCTGGCCGGCAATCTGCCGCTCGGCGATACGGTCGGCCTGCGCGCCTCGCTCTATAAGGAGGACAGCGAAGGCGCGATCAAGAATGTCGCCGCCGGCAACTCATCCTCCTCGGACAACTTCGGCGGCAGCCTCGCGATGCGCTGGACGCCGACCGAACGGTTCACCATGGATCTTTCTTTCGGCAAGGAGAAGCAGGACTACGGGATGAACAACTTCATCGGCGTGGACCTGTTCAACACCGCGTTCGGCAGGCAGTTCTACAACGCCCGCTTTGCCGAATGGGGCGGCAACTACGCCGATGGCTCGATCGATTTCATCGACAGAGTCGGTGGCAACGGGGGCCGCGTGCGCCGTGATACACCCGAATCGGTGTTCATCGAGAATCAGATCGCATCGGCGCGTCTGACATATACGATGGATAAGCACACTGTCTCGCTGCTGGGCGGACAGCACGAGTATTCCGCGCATCAAACGTTCGACTACGATCGCTCCGAGTACGCGCTCTACAGGAACTACAGTGCGAAAAGTCAGCGCGGCACGACGGCCGAGCTGCGAGTCACCTCGAGCTATGACGGGCCGGTCAACTGGGTCGGCGGCGTGAGCTACCTCGAAGAGAAGCGTCGCAGCGGTCTGTCCGACGAGGCCGGTGTATGGATACAGCAGGGCAGCCCGTTCTTTCCGCCCTACGTCATTCCGACGCTGGGCACGCAGAACGCGGGCTGGCGTCCGGTGTATGTCGACGATTTCCGGCGCGGCATCGAAAGCCGCAGCGCCTACGGCAACGTGTTCTGGGATATCACAGACAGCTGGCATCTCTCGGCGGGCTCGCGTGTCACGCGCGATGAAACCAGTTTTAGCCAGGAGACGGCGTGGGACGCCATCACCTTTCAGCCGCGGCTGACCGGCAATTTCGAAACGTACAGCGGCGCGAAGGAGCAGTTCTCGCACCGGCTGGCGCTGACTCATGACTTTACTGCCGAGACCAAGGCTTACGTGCAGTGGTCCACCGGCTATCGTCCGGGATACGCCAACACCAATCCGCCGGTGCTGTACGCTGGCGCGCCGAAGGTGGTCGACCCGGAGCGCGTGGTCAACTACGAGATCGGCCTGAAAGGTTCGCTGTTCGATCGCCGGGCCAGCTACGCCCTGGCGGTGTTCCAGATGGACTACGACAAGCTGCAGGTGAGCACTCAGGTGCCCAATCTGAATCCGCAGAATTGGCTGGACGATTTTTTCTACTTCGACATCAACTCCGGCGCGGCCACCATCAAAGGCGTGGAGTTCGAATCCTCGGTGCTGGTGACCGATCACCTGGAGCTGCGTGGCGCTGCCGGATACAACGACGGCAAGATCGAACGCGTGACGCTCGGAGGAGTGACCTATCGCGACGTCGATATTCCAGGGCGTCGCAAGTTCACCGCGAACGCGAGCGGTATCTACACGCGGCCCGTCACCTCGAGCTTGCAAGGCCAACTGCGCGTCGACTACAACTATCAGGGTGAGCGCGTCGATGCCCTCCGGCCGGTGGCCGACAATCTCAATCCGTCGTTCAAAACGGTCAACCTGAGCGCCGGGGTGTTCGCGGATCAGTGGTCGCTGACGGCGTACTTCGAAAACGTGCTCGATGAAGTTTATTGGCACGACGTGTTCGTGGGCAATTACCCGTATCGTGGCGCGCAGGCGGCGTTCGATCCGCGCATGTACGGCGTGCGGTTCGTGTATCACTTCGCCGGAAAGTGACTTCTCACTTGGAACGCGGAGGTGCGCGACCGCGAGTCGCGCACCTCGCACGCTTGAACGCACAATCTCACATGCTAAAAGTCATTGCGGCCGGCATCGGCGTCGTGTCATTTG
>NZ_JAEUPY010000221.1 GCF_016790065.1 Steroidobacter sp. | reverse complement strand
GCTAACCGCGCCCCTGGAAGTCACCGGCTTTGTCGATACCGTGTTGAAGGTTTCATCCAGCGCCAAGGACACGGACTTTGCGGTGAAGCTGGTCGACGTGGCTCCGGACGGCACGGCCTATATCATTGCCGATACCATCTTCCGCGCACGTTATCGAAATGGCTTCGACCGGCCGGAGCTGATGACCCCGGACAATATCTACGAGATCCGCCCGACCCCCATGGCCACCAGCATCCGCTTTGACAAGGGCCATCGCATCCGCGTGGAAGTGACCTCCTCCAACTTCCCCAAGTTCGTCCGCAATCTGAACACCGGCGGCCCGAACGAGAGCGAGAAAGACCCGGTGGTGGCTAACAACACCCTGCATCACGCCGGCAACGATGTGTCGTACGTGGAACTGCCCGTGGTGCCGGCTCGATGACGGCTTCGGCTAGCCCTTACTCGCTCCGTGACGCTCGACACGGCACGATTGCGCCCGGCAATGAGCTGCAGTGAGATCAAGGAATATCCGTAGTTTGCACCAGCCGCGCTCCGTACTCCTGGGCCTGTTATTGGCGGCGAGCTGCATGCCGCTGCCCGCCCGTGCCCAAAACCAGGACAAGAACACCGAGAAGCCGGTTCAAGCCCTGATCGTGTTCGACGTTTCGGGCAGCATGCGACAGAGCGATCCCAATCGCTTGAGCGTGGCCGCCGCTCAGCTGTTCGGCAATCTCTCTGGGCCCAGCGACACGGTCGGACTCGCCGCCTTCAGCGATCGCGCCGACCTGCTCATCCCCATCGCTCCCGCCCAGGACGCCGGCGCCAAGGACGCGTTACAGAGCAGCCTCAAGAAACTGGTGTTCAATGGCCAGACCACGGACCTGGCCGCCGCCCTCGACTCAGGTTTAGCCGCCTTTGCCGAACCGGCCGACAGCTCGCACCGCCGACTGGTGCTACTGCTGACCGATGGCGCGCTGGATCTAGGGAAAGGTCGCGAAGAGCAAGAGGCAGCGGCTCGCAAACGCATCTTGGATTCATTGCTGCCTGAGTATCTGCGTCGGGACATCGCGCTTTACACCATTGCCTTCACCAGCTCTGCGGATCAGAGCCTGCTCAAGGAAATGACCCAAGCCAGCGCCGGCGAGTCGCGCTTCGCCGGCGATGCCCAGACGCTGCACAAAGCGTTCAGTCAGATCTTCATCGGTGCCCGCGGCGCGCAGTCCTTTCCATTGGAGAAAGGTAATCTGCAAATCGATGCGAGCATCAAAGAGCTGTCGCTGGTGTTCGCCAAGAGTGCGCCGGACGAACGCATTGCCCTGCTCACGCCGCAACAACGCACGGTGAAAGCTGGCGACACTGCCGAGGGCATGACCTGGCAATCGACCCCCGCTTACGATCTGGTGCGCATGCACGAGCCCGAGCCCGGCACCTGGCAGATCGACCGCTCGGGCGAGGTGCAAGGCGGTGTGGGCATCATTGGCGAAAGCACTCTGAACTTGCAGATCGAGCTCGGCACCGTGTTCATCGAAACCGGCGCACCGCTCACGATTCGTTCCTTTCTCCAAGACGAGTCGCAGACGCCGGCAAGCATGCATCAAGAAGAGGGACAGACCCTCACTGCCGAGGTGAGTGCAGCTGAGGAAGCGGCGGTAAGTCTGCCTCTAGTTGCACAAGCCGATGGCAGCTTCAGCGCATCGACCGCGGTGCTGAATGCTTCGGGCAAGTACAGCGTGACTGTCACAGCTACGACGCCGACGCTGCAGCGACAACGGACGCGTACCTTCATCGTTCATCCGGAATGTTTTCTAGGCAGCGTTCCGCAGACCGCCCCGGCCAAAGTGCAGGTCACACTGCATAGCTCCTGCCCTTCGTTCAAAAGCCTGTCGATCGAGGCTGAATACACCGCGGCAGAAAAATCCCAGAATAATGTGCCTTTACAAAGAGTGCAATCGACTTAGTTCGAAGCTGAGATGCCACCCGCTTACGTCAAAGAGCAAGCGCATCTCAATCTGATCATTCACGGTGAGACTGCGGCTGAAGGCGCTTTCACGCTGACCAAGGGACCGCTGCCAGTGCCCATAACAGCGCCACCAGTCGCCGAACCTGCGCCTGTGGTTGCTCACAACGATGGCGATGTCGTCGCCCGAGCCGGGATCAAGCTGCTCAAGATCAATGTGGGACTGGCGATTCTGGGTGTGCTCGGCTATGGCGGCTTTTGGCTGACTCGGCGACTGAAAAAAGGCAAGCCATGGAAGAAACCCTGATCTGGGTCGGTGGCTTGCTCATCGAACTGCTGCTGATCGCCACAGTAGTGCTGGCCGTGCTGCTGCGACGAGCTCTGAAGGCGCAACGGCAACCGGTCGCTCAGGCTGGCCACAAGGAGACACCCGCAACTGCTGGCGTCGCCGAGGCCGCCGTAGCTCCCATTAAAGCACCGCAACCGACTCCGGAAGCGCCAGCCATAGAGATCGGCGCAGAAGCGATCTCCTCGGCCGAGCCCGAAGCGCCGGCGGCCGCTACTCCTGCGATCGAACTCACCGACGCTGCCGATGAGCCGGTTGAAACCGAGCAAGCCTCGGTCAAGAACGAAATCGATGAACTCCGAGAAATCATCGACAACGCCAATCTGGATCAATCCACCGAACGACTCCAGCAACGCCTGGAGGCCACCAATCAATCCTTACAGGACCTGGCGTTCGATCTGGAACAGCAACCCACCGAGGCCGGCGAGCGCCGGGTCGATATCGAGCCGTTACGCACCAACCTGCAGGAAATGACTGCCGAAGTCGACTCTCTGCAACAGAACAACGCTCAGCTACAACAAGACTTGCGTAACAAGGCCGAGGACATGGAAAAGTCCATCGCCGAAAAACAAGAGAACACCGACCGCGTCTTGCACCATGCCAAGAAGCTGCGCAAAGACATGTCGACCATGCGCGAGAAGCTCAAGAATCGGGAAAGCGATGTGCAACAGCTAGAGACGGCCAACGAAGCGTTGGCCGCCGAATACAACGCGCTCATGAAGGAATATGAGCGCATCTATGCCAAGGCGCCGAAATGAACTCGCGGGGCGATCAGTGCCCCACTGCACTCACTGACTCGCTTTTCCTCAGCTCGGCCCAATGAGGCAAGCCATACACCCAGCGCCCGTCGTAAACAGACGCTGCCACTGCGCTACCGCACAGCACGCCATCGCGCAGCTTCAGTCTGATTGAAACGGTGTGCGGATAACGCTTGGTGTCGGCTGTTACGATCCGCGCCAGCGACGTACCGCTGATCCCGTCCTCGCTGAACGTCACCTCGTTGAGTACTGCCCGCTGCTGCGCCGTGGTACGGCCATAAGCGGACTTGCCGATCTGCAAATAAACCTCTCCCGACGCTTGCACCGACAACCACAGGGGTTGTGCGCCTTCCGGCGTTTTTACCGTGCCTTCCCATCGGCCAAGCAAGGCAGGCGCCGGCAGCTGTGGCTTGGTGGGCTCGGGCACCACCGCCGCTTTCACCGGCTCACGCCACTTAGGCAACAAGGTCTTCAGCACCGAGTCCATCAAGCCACTCACACCGCCATCGGCATTCGCGAGCAGGACCATTCCCAGATTCGCGGCCGGCAGCATGACGAACTGCGTGTTCACGCCGGATGACGAGCCGCCGTGACCGACAGAGCGATAGCCGCCTTGATTCGAACTCATCCAACCGAAGGCGTAGCCGATGCTGTCCGGGCCCGCCGCACGAACAGGTGTCGCCTGAATGTCGATGGGATCACGAAACATGCTATCTATCGCAGCGTCACTCAGAATCGCACGCTGCCCGGGCAAGCGCTGCTTCAGAAAGAACACGCCGAATCGCGCCAGATCGTGCGCGCTCGAATACAACGCCGCCGACGCCGGCTCGGCCGAGTAATAGAACGGCAGCGGCTTGCGGTCGAAGTCATAACGCACGGCCTGATACTTCTGCAGCTCCGGCGTAAGAACCAGCGATGAATGGGTCATGCCCAGCGGCATGAACACCTCACGACGCAGATAGTCGCCATAGGGTTGGCCCGAAACCCGCTCGATCAAATGCCCGAGCACGCCGTAGCCAATGTTCGAGTAGTGATAGCGCTCGCCCGGCGCCTCCACCACCACACCATAGCGATGAATCACTTCTGCCATCGTCGGCATGCGCGCAGCTTCTTCGCCGTAGAAGAACTGATCGCCGCCGCCCAGGCCCGAGGTGTGATTGGCAACGCGCCGTACCGTGACATCACGCGGATTGCCGACGTGAACCGTCAACGTATCCGGCCCAAGGTAGTCATTCACCGGGCCATCGATGTTCACTTTGCCCGCTTCGGCCAGCGTCATCACACCGACGGCGGTCAGCGTCTTCGATAGCGACGCCAGATTGAACATCGTGTGCTCGGTGACGGGCACACGATTCTCCATGTCCGCCCAGCCGAACCCTTCCTGCCATTTCACCTTGCCGTCTTGCCAGACGGCCACCGCGATGCCTGGCACGTCCTTCTGTTCCATGTGCCGGCGGATGATCTCTCGCGCCGGCGCGAACGGATCGGTCGCTGCCTGCAACGGCAGCGACACGCCGACACAACTCAAGCAAAGCAATGCGCTCGTTATGCTTCTAATCACGATGCACCCCGCGTTTAGTAGGCAAAGCGAACGGATAGGACTGCGTTGCGCGGCTCGCCATACCAGCCGTTGAGCTGCACGTCGGTGAAATATTTCTTGTCGAAGAGGTTATTGACGTTGAGCTGTGCCGACACTCGCGGCGTGACCGAGTACTTGGCCATCAGATCCAACACCCCATAGGCATCCTGGACATAGCGCAGTCCGAGCCCCCGGGGCTGAGGATTGTTGTTTTCGATTTCGCTCTGCCAGCGAAAATTGCCGCCGACAGTGAGTCCCTGTAAGACGCCCGAGTCGAACCGATAGCTGGAGTACAGCTTGAATGTGTTGGTCGGGATGTGCACCAGCCAACGCTGCCCCTGACCATCCTTGGGCAAGGACCGAGCGAAACCGCCGCTGAGGTTCCAGCTCGGCCCGATGCGGCCCGCGACTTCGATCTCATAGCCGCGTGTCTTGGTGCCGTCGACAGCGCGATAGTAGTAACGGCCGTCGTCCAGAATGCCCACCCATTGCGGCACATTGTCCTGCTTGGTTTCGAACACCGCGCCCGAGATGTTCATCTGGTCGTCGAACAGCGCGATCTTCAAGCCCGTCTCCAGATTGATACCGGTGGCTGGATCGATGACCTGTGCGTTCTCATCGATCACGGTGGTGGGCTGGAAAATATCCGCGTAGCTCACATATGCGGTCACGGCGCGCGTTACATCAAACACGATGCCCGCGTAAGGCGTGAAGACGCC
>NZ_JAEUPY010000173.1 GCF_016790065.1 Steroidobacter sp. | reverse complement strand
GCAGCCGCCAACATGATGCTGGCCATTCTGGGCGGCCGCCCGGTGCTGGAATCGCGGGTACCTATGCTGATCGGCGGCGGCATCGATGAGTTAGTGGCCAAAGTACTGGATCAAAGCGGCGTGAAAACCGAGCCGGAGTTGCAGTCGACGGCGGCGGCGTTGTTTCGGAATCTGTATGGCCAGCGGCTGTTTCAGCGCAGTCAGGTTTATCCCAATGTGTTGATGACGTTGCACACTCTGCGTGGCGATGGCCGGACGCTGTATTGCGTGACCAATAAAGAGCGCAAGTTCGCTCTGCCATTGCTGGAGTTCGCCGGTCTCAGTGGCTTTTTCTCGGCGGTGTTCTGCGCCGATACGATTGAGGATCGAAAGCCCAGTCCCAACATGCTGCGCGCGGCTTGCACTCATGCCTGTGTCGAGGCGGAGAAGATGCTGTGCGTCGGCGACTCTCGAGCAGACATCGTTGCCGCGCAAGCCGCCGGTTGTCGCGTCGTCGCGGTGGACTACGGCTATCACCACAATGTGCCGTTGGATGAGCTGCGTCCCGATGCCATCGTTAGTGACATGAGGCAGTTGCTGGAGTTGAGCGTGCACTCCAAAAGCGATGGCGCCGTGTTGAGGGCGATCGCATGAGTGCCGAGCTCGACGTGCCAAAGTCGCGCAAGCGATTCGAGCAGCGGCGCGACAGCGTCAATGTGCTACGTGTGCTGGCGATGGACGCGGTTCAGAAGGCGAACTCCGGTCATCCCGGCATGCCCATGGGCATGGCTGAGATCGCTCATGTGCTGTGGCAACGACATCTGCGCCACAACCCGGCCAATCCACAGTGGTTCAATCGCGACCGGTTCGTGCTGTCCAACGGGCATGGCTCGATGTTGTTGTACTCGCTGTTGCATCTGACGGGCTACGACCTGCCGCTACCCCAGCTACAGCGCTTTCGGCAATTGCATTCGCGGACGCCGGGCCATCCCGAGTACGGCATCACGCCCGGAGTAGAAACCACCACTGGGCCGCTGGGGCAGGGCATTGCCAATGCGGTCGGTATGGCCATCGCCGAAAAGGCGCTGGCAGCGCAATTCAATCGTCCCGGTCACGAGATCGTCGATCATCGGACGTATGTGTTTGTTGGCGACGGTTGCATGATGGAGGGGATTTCTCATGAAGCGTGTTCGTTGGCCGGCACCTTGGGTCTCGGCAAGCTCATCGCTTTTTACGATGACAACGGCATTTCCATCGACGGCCCGGTGGCCGGCTGGTTCACCGACGACACACCGCGTCGCTTCGCAAGCTATGGCTGGCATGTCGTGCCTGATGTCGACGGACACGACAGCGATGCAATCGACAATGCTATTCGCGCTGCGCAGGCAGTGGTCGACAAGCCGTCGTTGATCTGTTGCAAGACCGTCATCGCGCACGGCTCGCCGAACAAGGCGAACACCCATGACTCGCATGGTGCGCCGCTGGGTGAGAAGGAGATTGCTGCTACCCGAGCGGCGCTTGGCTGGAGCCATGCGCCGTTCGAGATTCCTAAAGACATTTATGAGGAATGGGATGCGCGGCAGGAAGGTGCAACGGCCGAAGATGCATGGCGCCGAAAGCTTGCTGGCTACGTAACGTCTCATCCGCAACTCGGGAAGGAGTTAGAGCGGCGTATGCGAGGTGACTTGCCGCCTGAGTTCGCCGAGAACATGCGCAGGTTGATGGCACGCACGCATGCGAAGGCCGCGACGATGGCAACTCGCAAAGCGTCGCAAGAAGCCATCGAAGGAATTGGGCTGCAGTTGCCTGAGTTGATCGGGGGCTCTGCGGATCTGGCCAGTTCCAATCTGACTTTGTGGTCCGGCTCGCGCGCAGTCACGAGTACGACGGGAGGCAACTACATCTACTACGGCGTGCGGGAGTTCGGCATGGCTGCGGTCATGAACGGCTTGGCGTTGCATGGCGGATTCATTCCTTACGGCGGTACGTTCCTAACGTTCTCGGACTATTGCCGGAATGCGCTGCGCATGGCGGCACTGATGCAGATTCGTTCGATCTTTGTATTCACTCACGACTCCATCGGGCTGGGCGAAGATGGTCCGACCCATCAACCTATCGAGCATGTCGCGACGCTGCGGTTGATTCCCAACATGGACGTCTGGCGTCCGTGCGATACGGTGGAGACGCTGGCCGCCTGGGCCGCTGCAGTTGAGCGTAGTGAAGGCCCGACCAGTCTGGTGCTCAGTCGCCAGAACCTGGCCTTCCAGGATAGAGATCTAAATGAGATCGACAATGTTCGACGCGGGGGTTACGTGCTCGTCGAACCTGCAGGGCAACCGCTCGCGGTCATCATCGCGACAGGTTCGGAAGTTGCGCTGGCAGTTGAAGCACAGAAAGCGCTCGCGCTCGAAGGCGTGCCGGTTCGTGTCGTCTCGATGCCGTCGACCAATGTGTTCGACCGTCAGGACGCTGCATATCGAGATGGCGTATTGCCGCCGCAACTGCCGAGCGTCGCTGTCGAAGCTGGCGTGACGGACATCTGGCGTAAGTACGTCGGCCGCTCGGGTGCTGTATTAGGCATCGATCGCTTCGGCGAGTCGGCACCGGCCGCGGATCTGATGCGCTATTTCGAATTCGTACCGGAACGAGTCGTGGCTGCGGTCAAGGCCTTGCTCGAGCGCGAGGCCGGGAGAGCCTCATGAGCCTGGTCAAAGGACGCGCGGCTGGCGCAATTCAATCGGGCCCTCTGGAACCTTTGTCAGGCGAGGCGCTGCAGGCCAACGAGACGAATTCTCAGTGTCATCGTCGATGAACTGGTCTTCGGCGGGTTCGTTGAGTGTCAGCCAGTAGTGGGCGACCGCGCTGATCTTTTGAAAATAATCGATGGCCGCGGTCGGCTTGACCAAGTAGCTGTTGGCGCCCAGCTCGAAACATTTCCGGATGGTGAGTCGGTCGTACTGCGAACTCAGCATCACGATGGGCACCGTCTTGGTGCGCGGTTCGCGCTTCAGCCGCTCGAGCACTCCAATGCCGCCAATGCCTGGCATCTCCACGTCCAACAAAACCAGATGCGGCGGCCCGCAGGCCAGTTCGGCGTATTCGCCAGTACGAAACATATAAGAAAGCGCTTCTTCGGCGTTGCCCAACCAGGTGATTTGGGGCGCCAGGCCGCGGACTTTCAATGCGTGGATAGTGAGCTCGGCGTCGGTCAACGAGTCGTCGATCAACAGAACCCGACTGGATTCCAAACTGCCCCCAACATTGTTCATCGGGCTCTCACGTGCGGATCGTTGTCCGCAGGCCGGAATTACTGTGTAAAACGGATCAAACCGGTTCCGGTTCCGCCGCGGTGACAATGCTACTGCGGAACCTTTCGGCGCCTTGGCGCGTAGACGCTCAATGGCGACAGAATTGACCGATTCGGCGCTCGAACAGCACCCGCTGGAATATGTCTCGCTGGAGATCGATGGCAAGACTTATGGCGGCTGGTATCGGCTGTTGGAAGACGGCCGGATGGAGTTGCTGGCGCTCGCCACCATGCACAGCGAGCAGCGGGCCGAAGGCACTCCCTTGGAACAGGCCAAGGGCATGCTCACCGATTTTATTCGTTCGTCGACCCAGCGGCGAGCAGGCGTGTTGATCGCGCACGGGGCGCGGCACTGAGTTGCAGCGGAGTGACGCGCAACGCTGCCAACAAGTCGGCGGCCACCACAGGTTGAGTCAATACCGGAAGTTTGAACTCGGCCGCTAGCGCATCGATGCGTCTGTCATGCGCACTGCAAAGTGCCACCAATGTGAGTGATGGATAAGTCTGCCGCAGCGTGCGAACGATGTGGTCCGTACCCATGTCAGCAGCACTGCGAGTCATGTCGACGATGACCGCTTGCGGCGGGTAACTTCTAGCGGCCTTGAATACACCCGCCAAGCTCGGCACCGTGCGGTTGCTGATGCCTGCACGACTCAGGATGTCACTCACATCGCTGACCGCGTCGCTGGTGACGATCAGAATATCGACGACGGGTGGCAATGTAGAGATATTCAGGAGACAGTGGTTTCGGCGCATTTGACTCGCTCTGTGACCCACTGCTGAAGAACGGCTGGCAGAGCTAACTGTTCCTGCCGAGCGCAGGAACCCGCGCCGGCGGTGTAGGCCGGCGCTGCCAGGACTGACGTGATGACTGCGTTCTGTTAGACGCGACGAACCCAGCCGTGGGCATCTGCGACGCTGCCGCGCTGGACGCCGATCAATTGTTCCTTGAGTTTCTGGGCCACCGGGCCGGCACCGTTGCCGACGCGGATCGTACCGGACGAGCTGACGATTTCACCGATGCTCGCGACCACTGCAGCCGTGCCGCAGGCGAAGGCCTCGCTGAGTTTTCCGCTCTGAGCATCGCTACGCCACTGATCCATCGAGTAGGGAGCTTCCTTCACTTGCAGACCCAAGCCGCGCGCGATCTGGATGATGCTGTCGCGGGTGATGCCCGGAAGAATGGTGCCAGTGAGCGGCGGTGTAACGATGGAGCCGTCGTTCATCACGAAGAACAGGTTCATCCCGCCCAGCTCTTCCACCCAGCGATGTTCGGCGGCGTCGAGGAACACCACCTGGTCACAGCCATGCGTGGCCGCTTCCGCTTGAGCGATCAGGCTGGCGGCGTAGTTGCCGCCACACTTCGCGGCGCCTGTGCCACCGGGCGCGGCGCGAGTGTAGTTGTCCGAGACCCACAGCTTCAGCGGCTTGTCGCCACCCTTGAAGTACGGGCCGACCGGGCAGGCGATCACGCAGAAGATGTATTCGAGGGCCGGCCGCACGCCAAGGAACGCTTCGCTGGCGAACATGAAGGGCCGCAGATACAAGCTGCCGGCACCGCTGGGCACCCAGTCCTTATCGATGCGCACCAACGCTTCGACGGCCTCGACGAACGTGGCTTCCGGCAGCACCGGCATGGCCAAGCGCTCGGCCGAGCGAGCGAAGCGGGCCGCATTCATGTCGGGACGGAACAGTACCAACTCGCCCTTCGCGGTACGGTAGGCCTTCATGCCCTCGAAAATTTCCTGCGCATAATGCAGTACCGAGCTGGCCGGATCGATGGCGAACGGCTGGCGCGCAGCCACTTTGCCATCGTGCCAACCGCGCTCCTTGCTCCAACGCAGGGTCACCATGTGATCGCTGAAGACGCGGCCGAAACCAGGGTCTTCGAGCGTTTTGCTACGGACATCGGCAGGGACGGGCGACGCGTGCGGCGTGACGGCGAAGTTCATGTCTGATCCTCAATTGACTCGAAGCAGCTCGCGATGCGTGGCCGGCATGCGTGCTGTTGTACTATGTACCGATAGATTGCTCGCTGCGCGAGACAGCTCCACCGTTATGGTTCGGATTGTATGGTAAAGGCCAAGCCCACCCTCGGAAACATCGTGCGGCACATCCGCAATAGCAACGGTTGGACGCTGGCAGAAATGAGCCAGCACGTGGCCATTCCGTTGTCGACACTGGCCAAGGTGGAGAAGGGCCACCTGACGTTGACCTACGACAAGCTGCTGGACCTGAGCGATAAGCTGGGCATGAGCCTGTCCGACTTTCTCAACGCCTCGCCGTCGCCGACACCCGCCAAGGGCATGGCGCGCCGGAGCGTGGGCAAGGGCACGACCAACGTGCTGACGGTGGAAACCAAGAATTACGACTATCGCTATCTGTGTACCGAGCTGCGCGGCAAGATCATGATTCCGCTGCTCAGTCGTGCGCGTGCCAAGACCATGGAGGAGTTCGGCGAACTGCTCCGGCATCCCGGCGAGGAGTTCGTGTTCGTGCTCACCGGCGCCATCGAGGTGCATTCGGAGTTCTACGACCCGATCACTCTGCACGCCGGCGAGTACATCTATCTGGATAGCGAAATGGCCCACGGCTACATCGTCACCGATGGGTTCGAGGAGGCTACGGTGCTGGCGGTGTGCGCCTCGGCCGCGGCTAATCTCCAGCAGGAATTGATCTCCCACGCGCGTGCCGAAGCGCCGGACTCCGACCCCGAGCAGCCCAAGGTCGCGAAACTCCCCGTGCAGAAGAAGACCTCCGCGAAAGGCAAGCGGCGCGCCGGCGTGGCGTAGCGGTTCGGGTCGAGCACTTTGGAAGATTCCCCGGTCCGCGCCTATGGCGCGGCGTTGTCCCATTGTCCGACCATTTTGCCTCGGATGCCACCTGTTTGGCTAAATTTCCATTGAGAGCATTTTGTCCTGATCGGAGAATATTCTCTTGACAGGGCAGGGCCGCCGCCTAGACTGGCCGGCACCCCCGCCCTCCGAGCGCCGCCATGTCGATGACTCACAAAACGTTGCTGGTGTCGTTGTGCTTGTGGGTGGCGACGGCGAGCGCCGCCGGGTCGACCACCGACCCGACTATCGACGAGTTGCTGAGCGCGCCATTTCCTTATGGACTGACCGCTGCCCGCCAGGGCGAGACGGTGGCGTGGATCGCCAATCATCGCGGGGCTCGCAACATCTACCTAGGCCAGGCGGGCGCGGACGGCAAGGTCGCGGTCCGCTCGCTCACTAAATTAGAAGGCGACAACGGCATCGAGCTCGCCGACCTGCAGTGGTCGTATGACAGCTCGACCCTCGTGTTCTCCCGCGGCGGCAGTCTCGAAGGCGGTGGGCCGGTCAATCCGTTGAGCCAGGCCGCCGGGCCGGTAGCGATGGAAGTCGCCGCCGTGCGCCTCGACTCCGGCGAAGTTCGTTCCTTCGGTTTGGGTTCGGGAGCGGTGACCTCGCCGGCCGGCAACGAAGTCGTGTTCGTGCGCGACGGCCAGATCTGGCTGGGAGACCTGGCTCAGTCTTCGCCCGCCACTCCATTATTAGTAGACAAGGGCGCGGCCAGCGATCTGGCGTGGTCGCCGGATGGTAAGCGGCTCGCGTTCGTCAGCAACCGCAAGGACTATTCCGTCGTCGGCGTCTTCGATCTCGCCACGCGCAAGTTGCAGTGGCTGAGCCCCGGCGCGGATCGCGATTACAGCCCGATCTGGTCTCCGGACGGCAAGCGACTGGCGTGGATTCGGATGCCGTCGAGCGAGCTGTCGTTCCTCACCGATGCGTTCATTGCCAAGCGCGCGGGCCAGCCGTGGTCGATCTGGACCGCCGAAGTCGCCAACGGCAACGCTCAACGAGCCTGGGTTGCCGATGCCGGGCCGGGCAGCGTCTTTCAACCCATCGAAACTGGGCCCAGTTTGTTCTGGACCGCCGACGACCAGTTGTTATTTCCATGGGAAGTCTCCGGTTGGCTGCGGTTGCATTCGCTGGACTTGAAGCGCAAAGGCGCTCGGCCGGTGGCCTTGAGTCAGGACGGCGCGGAAACATTTGCGGCCACGTTGGATCGAGCCGGCCGTGAAGTGATCTATTCGTCCAACGCGGACGACGACGATCATCGGCATCTGTGGCGTATTCCGGCCAAGGGCGGCAAAGCGCAACGTCTGAGCCAGGGCGAGAGCATCGAAGACTTTCCGGTAGTGACCGAGAAAGGCGCGGTGTTCGCCATGCACAGCACTGCTCGCAAGCCGCTGACGCCGGCGTTGGTGCAATCGAACGGATCATTGCAAGCGGTGCGCTCCAATGATCAGCCGTTCCCCAGCGATCGTCTGGTCATGCCACAACGAGTGATTTTCAAGAGTCCCGATGGCGTGTCGGTGCACGGCCAGTTGTTTCTTCCCGCCGGCCAGTCGAGCGCGAAAAAGCCGGCGGTGTTGTTCTTCCACGGCGGGCCACAGCGACAGATGCTGCTCGGCTGGCATCCGATGGGCGCGTACACCCATATGTATGCGATGAATCAGTTCCTGGTCTTGCAGGGTTACGTCGTGCTGTCGGTGAACTTTCGTGGCGGCACCGGTTACGGTTTGAACTTCCGTGAACCTGATGATTTTGCCGCCGGCGGTGGCAGCGAGGCGCGAGATATCGGAGGCGCCGTCGACTATCTGAAGTCACGTGGCGATATAGATGCGGCACGCATCGGCGTCTATGGAATGAGCTACGGCGGCGTGATGACTTCGCTCGCGCTCGCACGCTATCCGCAGGAATTCGCCGTGGGTGTGGATATGGCCGGCGTCCACAACTGGAAGTCGTTCATTCCGCAAATGACCTCGCCCGGTTTCGAAGCTGCGGGCGAACTCGCATTTCAGTCGTCCGCCATGGGCACGATCAAGAATTGGCGCGCACCCGTATTGCTGATTCACGGCGACGACGATCGCGCCGTGGACTACTCACAAACAACGGAGCTAGTGCGCGCCCTGCGCAGCGAAACTCAAGTGGAGCCCGAACTGCTGATCATTCCGAACGAAGTGCATGATTTCATTTTGCATCGGAGCTGGCGGCGCGTGTTCGAGGCGACCCATGAATTCCTTGGTAAGTATTTGCACCGGCCCCAAGGCTCATAAACGTAGCAATAGTGTCCGAGCAATTGCTGAGTCAGGGCGTGAACGCCGCAGCGTTGTCTCTTGATCGACTTGCTCAAGCGATAAGTTTTCCACTGAGTTAGTCTTGCAGGCTCGATTGAATCCGTCGATTTAAAACTTAAAGGGGATTGCGCGATGTCATTGAACCGTCGTCAGGTGTTGATGCAAGCGGGGCTGCTGGCGGGCGCCACCGCAGTGGGGCGGTTCGCGGTTGCCGATTCAACCGGTGCGCCGAAGTCGGCTGCCGACGAGAAGCTGTTCACGCGCCTGGACGAGTTCGTCAAGCAATACATGGCAGAGATGCATTCGCCTGGCATGACCTTGGTGCTGGCGGATCGTAGCGGCGTGCGCCGAGTGGCCAACTACGGGCTGGGCGATCTGGAGCGTCGCGTGCCGGTGGGGGCCGATGAGTTGTTCGAAATCGGTTCGATCAGCAAATCTTTTATCGCCATCTGCTTACTGCAGCTTCATGACGAGGGCAAGCTGGACCTGCGCAAGCCGGTGGCCGAATACATTCCCTGGTTCCGGATCGAGTCCAAGTTCGCGGCCATCACCACCCACGATTTGTTGACGCATGGTTCCGGCTTGCCGGGTAACGCGCCCATGCTGCCGTCCGATCCGACGCAGCGTCATCGTGCCGCCTATGCACCGGGCGCGCATTTCCATTACTGCAATCTGGGCTACAACGCGCTGGGCGAGTTGGCCGTGAGCCTCGACGGCCGCGATTTACCCGAGCTGTTCCGTAAGCGCATTTTCGAACCGCTGGGCATGTCTCAGTCGGAGCCGGTGATTACGCTGGATATTCGCAACAAGCTGGTGAAGAACTATTCGGCGTTCCAGAACGACAGCCCCAACACTCGCGACGCGCGGCTGGCTGAAGCTGCCGGCATCATCTTCACCGGTGCTGCTGGTTGTATCGCGTCCACCGCGAAGGACATGGGCGCCTACATCCGCATGATTGCCAACGGCGGCGAAGGCCCGGCGCGTCGCTTGCTGTCGAAAGAAGCATTCGCGCTGTTCTCCAAAGCACACATCGAAGCCAAGGAATTCGGTCCCACAGCGAGCTACGGTTACGGCATCGCTGTCGATACGCTCGATGGCAACACGGTCGTGCGTCACACCGGCGGCATGGTGTCGTTCATGTCGTCCTTGTTGGTCGATATCAAGGACGGCTTCGGCGCGTTCGCCTCGGTCAATGCTCAACAAGGCTATCGACCGACGCCGGTAACTCAGTTTGCCGTGCAGCTGATGCGCGCGCAGAAATCCAACAAGGCGTTGCCAGCCATCCCGGCGGCAAATCCAGCCTTGCGCGTCACCAACGCAGCGGACTACGCCGGCACGTATACGGAAGCCGGTGGCAAGCGTTTGGTGGTCGAGGCCAGCGGCGATAAATTGTTTGTGACTCGCGCCAACGGCCGCTTCCCGTTGCAACCGGCGGGCGCACCCGACGCGTTTGTGATTGCAGACGGCGGCGCCAGCCACTTCCCGCTCGCCTTCGCTCGTGCCAATGAGAAAGATCCCAAGAGCGCGGTGGTCGAAGCCAGCCTGGGCGGCGAGTGGTACACCACCGCGGCTTACAGCGGCCCCAAGAAATTCGATACGCCCAAGGAATGGCAGGCCTATGTGGGCCACTATCGCAACGAGAATCCTTGGATCGGCAGCACCCGAGTGGTACTCCGCAAAGGTAAGTTGTGGCTCGACGGCACCACGCCGCTGGAACTCAACGGCGACCGCTTCAGCCTGCGCGACGAACCCCATAGCCCGGAATGGATCCAGTTCGGCGAGATCGTCAACGGCCGTTGTCAGCGCCTGAAGTTCTCGGGCGAAGATCTGTGGCGCCAGGCGGCGGTCTGAGCGGGAGCCAGTCATGAAAACCAAGCTGGGATTGACGGTAGCGCTGTTGCTCGCGCAATCGTTGCAAGTGGTGTTCGCATCGCCGACGTTGGATGCTGAGGTCGCTCGGCTGGCCGCGCCGGCGGGCGGCACGGTAGGTGTGGCGGCATGGAAGCTCGACGGCAAAGGCGATCGCGTGCTGTTGAATGCGGATCAAGCCTTTCCGATGGCGAGCACTTTCAAGGTCGCGGTGGCCGGCGCAATTCTGGCCAAGGTCGATGCGGGCAAGTTGCGCCTCGACCAATTGGTGCCGGTGGACGCGGCCGACATCGTGCCGTCGGACGGTATCGCCGATTTGATGATTCATCCCGGCGGCAGTCTGTCGGTGCACAACCTGTTGGAGTTGATGCTCACGCTCAGCGACAACACTGCGACCGATGTGCTCACTCGTCTCGCCGGCGGCCCGCAAGCGGCGACGGCGTGGGTGACTCAGCAGGGCATCAAAGGTCAACGCATCGACCGCGACACCGGCGGTTTGATCCGGGACTTTTTCGGTCTGCCGGCCGGGCCGGTGAAAGCCGGCTGGGAGGCAAAGGCCAAGATCGATCCCAAGCTGGAAGAGCGCTCGTCGCAGCCCAACGCTGCGTTCGATAAAGACCCTCGCGACACCTCTACGCCCAAGGCCATGGCGGAACTGCTGACCAACATCTTCAAGCGCCAGGCACTGAGTGCCTCGAGCACCCAGGTGTTGATCGACATCATGCAACGCTGCCACACCGGCGTCGGCCGGCTGCCTGGCAGAATGCCGGCCGGCACCGTGATTGCTCACAAGACCGGCACCATCGGTGGCACGGTCAACGATGTCGGCGTCATCACTTTGCCGGCCGACCAGGGTCAGGTGGTGATCGCGGTGTTCGTCAAAGAGAGCGACAAGCCCACCGAAGCCCGCGAGCGCGCTATCGCCGAGATTGCCCGGACGGTACGCGATTACTACTTGTTCACGCCCGCCAAATGAGTCAAAGGCTGCCCCGCCCTGAGCCGGCGGGGCAGCTCCACAGAAAAAAATAAAGTGGGGGGAAGTCTGGGCTGGAGGGTCGTATTCCTAACAGGGTCGCTCCGGGGCACACTAGCCTTGCATGCCGATGTCCAAGCCCGCTCACGTCCGTTTTTCGACTTTCGTCGCTGAGACTCGCCAGGGATTGCTTCGTTATGTCCGGCGCATGACCCGGTCCAATGAATCGGCCGAGGACATCGTGCAGGAGGCGTACGCCCGCACGTTGGAGCAGGGCGACGCCGTGCGCACTCCGAAAGCCTTTCTATTCGTCACCGCTCGGAATCTGGCCTGGAATGCCCGCCGGCATCAGCGGGTGGCGGAAACCGATCCGGTGGACGATCTGGACGCTTTGGGCGTTTCCCATGGCGACGGCGCTTCCACCGAGGACGGCCTGGTGGCCGACGAAGCGGCGCTGTTGCTCCGGGACGCCATCGAACATCTACCTCCCCAATGCCGGGCGGCGTTTACGCTGAAAGTTTTCAATGCATGCTCTTATAAGGAGATCGCGGATCGGTTGGGCATTTCCACCAAGACCGTGGAAAAGCACATCTCGCGCGGGTTGCGTGACACGCACGCATTTCTTCGCCGCCGCTATCGGGACGGCAGCACAGCCGAAGGACCGCCATGAGTGAGCTGCATCGAATTCCCAGCGTCGAGGATGCCGAGCGCGAAGCCGGCGATTGGATTGCGCGCTTGCAGGCCGACGATGCCAGTCCGGAGGATTACGCTCGCTTCGACGAATGGCGACGCGCCAGCCCGCGGCATGCTCGTGCCTATGATGAACTGATGGGCACGTGGCGAGACTTCACGACTGCTGGCCGCACCGTTCGCGCTGTCTCCTTTGGCAACGCCATGCAAGCAGCCACTCAGTTGCGAAGAAGGCGCACTGGCGCGTTCGCAGCCGCTGCCGCCGTAGCGTGCCTCGCTGTTCTGTTGAGCTGGTGGCAATGGCGCACGCCGTCGACCTTCGAAACCGACATCGGTCAGCAAGCGTCGATCTCGCTCTCGGACGGCTCACAACTGCAACTCAATAGTAATAGTGCGGTTCGAGTCATCTACAGCGATGCCTCTCGCATCATTCGACTCGATCGCGGCGAGGCTTTCTTCACGGTGGCCCACGATTCGGCCCGGCCGTTCTGGGTGGTGGCGGATCACGCCTGGGTGCGTGCTGTCGGTACCGCATTCAATGTGTATCGACGTGAGAGTGATGTGCGCGTCACCGTCAGCGAAGGGCGAGTGAGAGTGGTGACTGCCACGGCGCTGGGCGATGCGCCGTCCGACGGCGCGATGGCGCAGTTGCCGGCATCGCAGTTGGACGCCGGTCAGCAAGCGGATTTGCGTGGCGCCATTACTCATATGCGCGCATTGCCCACCGCCGAGTTGACTCGCGAAGTTTCCTGGCGCAGTGGCACGGCTTATTTCGAGAATCGGCCGTTGTATGAAGTGGTGGCGGAGTTGGAACGTTACACGCCGTTGCAGATCGAGTTGAGTGATGCCACTCGCGAGCTGCCCATCGGCGGCACGTTCCAAACCAATTCGCAAGGCGTCGAGACTTTGCTCACCATGCTGCAAGATGGTTTTGGCTTGCAGGTGCGCCGGGACGGCGACCAGACCGTGCACGTGAACTGATCCGAAGATTCGAGTGGGGGAATCGGGCCAGCCGCGGTTCATTGTCCATACGGCGGTCGAGTACGACCGTGGGACAGCAACAAGAATCGGGGAAGGGTCGATGAACAAATGTTTCGGTAGCCGTGAGCTGCGCACCAGCGTCAGCCATGTTCTGAAGGCGAGCATCGTCGCCGCGACACTGTGCCTGTCCGCGCCGGTGTTGGCCGCGTCTCAGCAATCCATCCAATTCGATATTCCCGCGCAGCCCATGAAGGCCGCGCTCAAAGCGTTCGCCGATCAGGCGGGCATGCAGCTGTTGTACAACCCGGAAGTCATCGACAAGTTGACGGCGCATCCGGTGCAAGGCGCGATGTCCAAGCAGATTGCGCTGCTACAACTGCTCGGCGGGACCGATCTGGAAGTGGTCTACAGCGCCGACAATGCGGCGACCATTCGTCCCAAGTCGATGCAGTCGCCGGTTTCGCAGGTCGGTCAGTCGAGCACCGCGCGTTTCACTCACACCGCCGCTCTCTCGATGACGGCTGCGGAGCAGACCGCTAGTTCCGCAAGCGACACGTCGAGCAGCGACGCCGATTCCGAAACGACTTCCAGCAATCCGGCGCTGCGCGGTGTGCCGGAAATTCTGGTGATGGGTTCGCGTTCGGTGAACGTGGACATCGTGCGTACCGAGGATGACGCACAGGCGTATTACATTTTCGATTCGGGCACCATCGAGCAGTCCGGCGCCGTCAACATCGAAGATTTCTTGAAGCGCGGCTTGTCGATGAACACTGCGGCGCTGACCTCGTCGCAGCAGTCAGCGAGCTTTCGCGGCAACCAGAGCACCATCAACCTGCGGGGTCTGGGTGACAACCAGACGCTGGTGCTGATCAACGGCCGTCGTACGGCCAGCCCCGGTTTGTTCAGCGGCACGTATCAGCCCAACCTCAACAGCATTCCGCCGAGCGCCATCGAGCGTATCGAAGTGCTGCCATCTTCGTCCGCTGCGATTTACGGCGGCAGCGCCGTCGGCGGTGTGGTGAACGTGGTGCTCAAGCGTGGCTTCACGGGTGGTGATGTTCGCGTGAACTACGCCAACGTGATGGACGGCGGCTGGCCCAGCGGCAGCGTCGGCGGCACTTACGGGTTCGAGTTGGAAGAGGGCAAGACGCATATTTCTTTCAGCGCCATGCATGGCGACGCCGATACGTTGACCAACGCCGACCGTCCCGAGTTGTTGCAACGGGGCGTGAACACCATCGTTCGCAACAATCCAGGGCTGTTGTATTCGCGAACCAGCCCGTTCTTCGGTGCGACCACCAACATCGGTGCCGCGGCCGCGAACACCAATCTGACCTTGGACGATGGCACGCCACTCAACTCGGCCATCACTCATATTCCAGCCGGCTACACGGCAGGTTCCAATCCGGCGGCATTGGTGGCCAACGCCGGCCGTTACAACACCACTTTGCCCAACACCTCGCACGCGACCACTGGCGCGCGACGAACCATCGGTTCGGCGCCGACGCTCGACACTTTCATGGCGAGCTTCCAGCGTGAGATGACCGACTCGTTGAATGTGTTCGCCGATGTCTACTGGAGCAGCAACACAGCCACCACCGAGAACTACAGCTCGTTCAACAACGTGCTGACAGTGTCCGCTGCCTCGCCCATCAATCCGTTCCAACAAGCGGTGTTGGTGTCCATTCCCGATCCGTACAGCCATAAGTACGAGGCCAAGAGTACGGATCGCCGCGCCACCGTCGGCTTCACTCTGAAGCTGCCGCGCAACTGGATGCTGTCGAGCGACTACACCTGGAGCGAAAGCCGCATGAAGTACGGCGGCTTCATCTATAGCGTGACCGGCATGGCGGCCGACATGAACGCCGGCATTTTGAATCCGTTCGTGGATACCTTGGCGCAGGGCTTGGACTTGTCCAAGTATCGCGGCACCTTCGGCAGCTCGCAGGATGGCACGCTGAATGACATCGGCTTGCGCGCCGCCGGTCCGGTGTTCGATCTGCCGGCCGGCCCGGCGACGTTGACCATCGGCTTGGAACATCGCAAAGAAGGTCTGAGCGACGGTTCCTTCCACAACCAGAAACCCAACTACCCGAACGACACTCAGTATCGGAAGTACTTCGGTCAGTCGCAGACCATCAAGAGCGCCTACGCCGAAGCCAACATTCCGTTGGTGAGCGAAAGCCAGAACGTGCCAGGCGTGCGCTTGTTGGATGCGCAGCTGTCGGTGCGTACCGAGCACTTCTCGATCGGTTCGGGCACGGCCTTTCAATATGTGGAGGGCTCGGCGCCGTCGTTCATCGCCGGCAACCTGGCGCGAGTGCGTTTCAACA
>NZ_JAEUPY010000195.1 GCF_016790065.1 Steroidobacter sp. | reverse complement strand
AACCAATTCCGCGGTGGCTGCGCTCCGCCGCTGTACGAATCGAAGAACGTGGGATTGCGGTTGATCATCGCATACGGACTCATGTCGGCTGCGAACCCATCCGCGGTGTTGTTCAGCCAGTTCGGCGAGTTGGCCAAGGTTCGCTTGGCATGATCGACGCCGACTTTCAGCGTCTTCAGCCAGCCGGTGTCGAGCTCACGCGCGGCGTCGAGTCTGAAATTCCAGATCTTGTCCGTGGTCGGTGCCTGGTACGCGCCCTGGATGCCGCTGAACACGTAGTTGTTGATGTCGTTCGGATCGAAGCCGTTGTAGAAGCTGACGGTGAGCGGTCCGCCCGGATCCCGAGTCGCGTCGTACGTCAGCGAGGCGCCGGGCGCTCGGGTCGCAAAGGACACATACAGCTGTGTCGATTCCGTGCGCGCATGCCCGTATGACGCTTGACCGTCGAGCGTCCAAGAGCCCAGCGACAGCTTGGCGCCGAGCGCCGTCGATGTGAGGTTCTGCTCGTACTCGAAACGATTCGCCTGCATCCAGGCGAACACATTCCTGCCCGACCATGCCGTCTCGACGTTGTTGGCATCGAGCGTGATCGAATCTGTCGGCGAGACGCCGAGCGCGCCCGCGCCCGGATAGAAGTTCTGTCCTTGGTAGAAGTTGTACTTCTGCTCGAATCGCGAGATCAACGTATCTGCGCGTAACTCGAGTGTGTCGCTCACTTTGAACTGAAGCGCACTGACTGCACTCCAGCGCTTGTCCGTGCCGACGTTGTCGTTGGCACGCAGACCGAACACGCGATAGGCGGTGCCCGGCCCAGTGTAAGACGCATCTGCAAGCACGCCATCCGTCGCGGTGTTCTGAACGTCGAAGTCGCGCTCGTTGTAGTCCACACCGACCATCCAACCGAGGCGGTCATCCAGGAACGTGTCGGTGTAGAGCGCCGATGCGCGTGGCGTAATGCTGGTTCGCGCCTGTTCATCGTATGCGCCTTCGACGTTGAGGGCACCGCGCGACTGCCCATACTGCAGCGGCTGAACGGTCTGCATGTTGACGGTGGCGGCAAGACCGCTTTCCGGCATGTCGTCGGTCGGCGTCTTGTAGACGTCGACTCGCTGCGCGAAATTCGTGGGCAACACTTGGAAATCGAAAGCGCGGCTGCCCGAGCCTGATGGCACCTGGCGTCCGTTGTATAGCGTGTTGGTGAACTTCGGATCCAGACCGCGCACGCTGATGAATGCGCCATTGCCCAGCCGGCGGGTGATCTGCACACCGGTGATTCTCTGCAATGACTCGGCGAGATTCTGCTCGGGGAATTTGCCGATGTCCTCGGCCGAGATGCCGTCGCTGATCACGTCCGCCACGCGCTTGTTCTCGATCGCACGTTCGAGGCTGCCTGCGTAGCCGGTCACGACCACTTCTTCCAGTGCAGCCTGCGCTTCGGGCTTCGGCGTGGACGCAGCGGCGCCCGGCGGCTCGGCCGCCACAGCTGCAGCTCCGTGAATACCCGCTGAAACCAGCAGCACGCCACAGACGGCTGCTCTGATCGTACGCTCGCTCATCATTCCCCCGGCTGGCCTCTCAAGGGCCAATGTCATGGCAACTTCGGACCGCGATGCTTGCCAGCTCGACGATCCGGTGCGGACCCCCGAGCCAGTGTTCTTTGACTCTCTGGGAATCAGCATAGGGCGCGGGCTCGCGGCCGAGCTACCCGTCAATTTCAATGGGAACGCGCTTTTTTTGCCAGCACCGAGCGGCGTCGTCGGCCGCCAAATCTGCCGCAACCCAAATCTGTCAACTGAGACGCGCTATGACAAATCCCGTTGCCCCCTCAACTACATTGTCGTACCGAACAACTATAAGCCTCAGCCTATGCTGCCAGCTTCGCGCTCGATCGCCTCGTCACGTCCTTACGCCTGGGCGGTCACTGCACTCTTGACTCTGCTGCTCACGGGCTGCCGGTCCTCGACTCCCGACGATCCACGCTTCAGCTTGAGCGGCAGTATCAGTGGGCTCACCGTCAGTGGTCTGGTTCTCGCCAACGGCGGTGACACACTGAACGTCGCATCGGCAGCGACACAGTTCACGTTCCCGCGATCAGTTCGTTCCGGCGATGCGTATGCGGTGTCGGTGCAGAGTGCACCCGCTGGGCTCAGCTGCAGCGTGGCCAATGGCAGCGGCACGATGGGTAGCGCCAACGTCACCAATATCGCAGTGACGTGCGTAAACCGAAACTTCACGCTCGGTGGTTCCGTGAGCGGTCTTGCTAGCAGTGGCCTGACTCTCGCCTACGGCAGCGAGCTGCTTGCAGTGCCGGCGAACGCAACGAGCTTTGTGTTCACCACGCCCGCCGCCTTCGCAAGCGCGTATGCAGTAACGGTGGCCACACAGCCGCCTAGAACGTCATGCAACGTCAGCTCCGGAACAGGAACGATGCCTGCGGCCAACGTCACCGACGTCGCCGTCACTTGTTCTGTCGTTGCATTCACGCTGGGCGGCGACATCAGCGGCTTGAGCGCTGACGGTTTGGTGCTCGCCAACGGCAGCGATCGACTGTCGGTCGCTGCGAATGCCGCGACGTTCTCCATGCTCACCGACCTTGCTGCGGCGAGCGCGTACAACATCACCGTAGCGGCTCAACCCGCTGGCATGAACTGCAGCGTCACCGATGGCTCGGGCACGATTGCAGCGGCTGATGTGAGCAACGCGCAGGTTACGTGTGCCGCACGCCAGTGGGCCTGGGTTAAAGGCCCCAGCACCGTGGGTGGCAGTGGAACCTACGGCACCAAAGGCGTTGCATCGCCCGGCAATGTGCCGCCGCCACGTAACAGCGCTCACACCTGGATCGATGCTGCTGGCGACCTCTGGCTGTTCGGTGGCGCCGCCTTCGTTGCCGGTGAAGGCGATCTCAGCGATCTCTGGAAGTACGATCACACCACGCAGCAGTGGACTTGGATGCATGGCTCGAACACTACCAATGGCGCCGGCAACTATGGAACGCAGCTCGTTGCCGCGAGCAGCAACGAACCGCGCGCGCGACACGAGGGCGTTACCTGGATCGATTCGAATGGCAAGCTGTGGCTGTTCGGCGGTTACAGCGACGCTCCCGGCATCTTCGGATCGCTCAACGATCTGTGGCGTTACGACCCAACCACCAATGAATGGACCTGGATCGCCGGCTCCAGCACAGCCAATATCACCAGCAACTTTGGCGCGTTAGGCGTCGCCGCACCGGGCAACATGCCTGGCGCCAGACTGGGCGCGGTCAGCTGGCTCGATAGCACCGGCCGGTTTTGGATGTTCGGCGGCTTCGCCCATCCCGCCAATACCTACTTCAATGACATGTGGTCTTACGACCCAGTCACCGGCTGGTGGACCTGGGAAGGCGGATCGGACTCCGTCAACGTCGCGGGCAGCTATGGCACACGCGGTGTCGCAGCGACTGCCAACGCGCCTGGCGGACGAGTGAACGCCACGGGAGCAACCAATGGTGTGAATGAGTTGCTGCTATTCGCAGGCGCAGGCTTTGACTCCACCGGCGCCAATGGCGCGATGAACGATCTGTGGTCGTGGGACCTGACTACGCATCAATGGACTTGGTTGAGCGGTTCCAACACGAATTCCGTGGCCGGCGTCTATGGATCGCAAGGACTCTCGGCGGCGAGTAACGCGCCCGGCGCTCGTTACAGCTCAATCAGCTGGGTGGACAGCGACGGTCGCTACTGGATGTTCGGCGGCCACGGCGCCAATGACTCCGGCGCGTTCAGCGATATGAACGATCTGTGGCAGTACGACCCAGCCACTCATCAATGGACTTGGGTGAACGGCTCGGCTAGCGGTAACGCCCAGGGTGTCTATGGCACGGTGAACGTTCCGGCGCCCAACAACTCACCTGGCGGCCGTCTGCTGCCCTCCGGCTGGATCGACGCGAGCAATCGTCTCTGGCTATTCGGCGGCTACGGTTGGGATGGACACGGCGCACGCTACAAACTCAGCGATCTGTGGATGTACTAGCACGAGCCACTGCCAGAATCAGCACCAGCAAGCTGGCGAGCACGCCGACCAACGCAGCGCCTAGCAGCACCTGCGAATGTGCCCAGCCGGCGCTGAGCAGGATGCCAGCGAGCAAGGGACCCACGATGGCGCCGAGACGGCCGATTCCCAACGCCCAGCCGGTGGCCGTCGAACGCACATCCGCGGGATAGAGTATCGACGGCACGGCGTTGAGCGCGCCTTGGCAGCCGACCACGAAGAAGCCGGACAGGAACACGGTCGTCGCCAGCACTGCGAGGCTAGAGTGACTCAACGCCACGGCAGCGATACCGATCGCGCTCAATATATAGCCCGTGCACAGAACACGAACGAAACCAAAGCGGTCGACCAGCCAGCCGATGGACACGGCACCCAGCATGCCTGCGACACTGAATCCAGACGTTGCCAGCGCCGCCTTGGCGGGAGGCACCTGCGCGTCCTGAAGCAACGCCGGCAGCCAGCTGGGAAGCAAATAAACATTCATCAAGCTGGCGACGAACACACTCCACAACAGCACGGTCATGTAGACCCGGCCGCCGTCGAACAACTGCACGACCGGCAGCTGACGCTTCGCCGAGACGTCGCCCCAGATCACCTCACCCTGAGGAATGACGACTCGCGGGTACATACTGCGTAGCATCGTCAACGCTTGATGCTGGCCGTCAGCACGCTTGAGCATCGAGGGAATCGTCTCCGGCAGCGACGTGAGCAGCACCGGGCAGAACGTCAACGCCAAACCGCCGGCAACGTAGAACAGCCACCGCCAATCCAACTCCGGCAACAACAACGCCGCCAACACACCGCCTGTCGCCGCGCCCAAAGGAATGCCGACACCGACGACGGATATCAACTGCGCACGACGACGCTTCGGTGCGTACTGCGACAGTAGTGCCACTGTGTTAGGCAGCGCGCCGCCAACACATAACCCCGTCAGGAAGCGCAATACATAGAGCTGGCCCATCGACGTGGTAAAGCCTGTCGCGACAGTCAACAAGCCGAGCAGCACGGTCAACGCTATCAGCACGCGCCGCTGACCGAACACATCTCCGAGCGTGCCCAACGACAGTCCACCCAACATCATGCCGAACAGCCCGGTACTGAACACCGCACCAAGACTGGCTCGGGAAATGTTCCATTCGCGCGCCATATCCAAAGACACGAAGCTGATCACTTGCAGATCCAGACCGTCGAATGCCGCGATCAGAAACGCCAGGGTGAACACCGACAGCTGGGTGCGACCGATCGGCTGAGCATCGATCAGCGCTGACGCATCGATGCGGCCGGCGCCATCGATGACTACCTCACGCTCAGAGCCTGAAGATTCGTTCTGCATTGGTCTGGAAGAACTTCTTCTTGTCGGCCAGCGGAATGTTCATGCTGTCCAGAGCCCGCACTTCGTCGGCCTCGTACTCGTAGGGATAGTCCATCGCATACAGGACTCGATCGACACCGAGCTCCTGCTGTGCGAATCGAATCGCGGGCTCCCATCCATAGCCGCTGCTGGTGACGTAGACGTTTTCTTTCAAGTAGTCGCTGATCCGTCGCTGCAGCGGTTGCAGGCACTCGTAACGCTTCGAGCGCACCGTGACGCCGTGCATGTAATCGAGCCGATACATCCAGTAAGGCAAAGCTTCGCCCATGTGGCCGATGCACATCTGCAACTTGGGAAAGCGATCGAACACGCCGCTGGTCAGGATGCGCAGCATGTGCAATCCGGTTTCGACGCCGAAGCCGAACACAGCGCCATCCAGGCCCGCCTCCAGAAACGGTTTGATCATGGCCGGCGGCGGCGTCTGTGGATGCAGATACAGCGGCACCTGCAATTGTTCGCAGACCGCAAAGATGTCCCAGAACTTCGGATCGCTCAGATACTGGCCATGCGTATGCGAATTGAAGATCGCGCCTTTCATGCCGAGCTGGCTGACCGCGCGCTCGATTTCTTTGGCAGCGTTCGCCGGCTCCAGGGGCCCGAACGAGGCAACGGCGGCGAAACGATCGGGCCGCTGGCGGCAAGCCTCCGCCAGTTCATCGTTCGCAACTCGCGCCAACGAAGTAGCCGTCGCAGCGTCGAAGCATTGAACTCCCGGAGAGGTGAGACTGAGCACGGCCACGTCGATGCCGCACGCATCCATGTCTGCCAACCGACGCTCACCCAGATCCTGCAGGCGAGCAAACACCTGCTGCGCACGCTGCGAGGGGCTGGTGCTGTAGAACCCCCACAAGCTGTCGAAGCCTGGATCGCCGATGGTGCCGACCAGCTTCTGGAAGCGTTCAATGATATGCGTCGGTGCCCAGGCTTCCTCGGTGGCGATGCGTTTGTAGTCTGGATTTTTGGCGATTGCCATGATGTGTCTCCCTGCCTCGAGTCATGCTCGATGCATCTCAAGAGCCGCTGATTTCGAAAGCTGATCGCGGCACGTAAACAAAACCGTCCATCAGACGGCGCGCGGTGCCAGCCACACCCGAGCGACGCACCTCGAATTCTCCGGCAGCGTTACGAGCCATCTCTATTTGGAAATGAGAAACGCCAGAGGGATGTCCCAGGCGGACGATGCCGGAACGAATCGCGCGTGGCGCAACGACTTCATGCACGACGGTGCCTTCGATCATCGCCGCGGCGCTGACACAGATGCCGCCGGTCACCGCGTATGCCTTATGCATCGCGCCGAGCGCACGGGTGCGTGCAAGCAGATCGTAGTCATCGATTCCAAGCGAAGCTCCGGGAATCGTTACGTAAGGCTGCGGTGACGCGACGATGGCGACCTTCGGCACTGCCGGGCTGACACGATCGGCACTGGTTGCAAGCTTCATCAGCAGCGCGCCTTGTACGCGCAGCTCCTCCATGACGGCGAGAATTTCTGGCCGCCGTAGCGTGTCCGCAGGCATTTCGGTACCCGTCAAACCGATATCGCTGGCCTTGACGAAGATCGCCGGCGTGCTCACATCCACCAGACTGACGCGGACTGTGCGTCCGTCCGCCAGCTTCACACGATCAACCACGTTTCCTGTCGGCAGCAATTTGCCGGTCTTCGAGCCGCTGGAGTTGACGAAGTTGAGCGTGATGCGCGAGCCGGCGTGCGGTACACCGTCGATCTTGAAATCGCCCATGGTGCGCGCCCGCCCGTCTTTCACCGGCACGTCGGCTTCGATGATCTTCTGCGTATTGGTGTTGAAGATGCGAACGCGAGTTACCGGCTCGACCACCGGCACCAGCCCTTCATCGATGGCGAACGGCCCGACCGCTTGCGAGATGTTGCCGCAGTTACCTTCGTAGTCGATGTGGGCGCGGTCGAGCGACACGTAACCGACGGTGTAATCGACGTCGGCGTCGGGCCGCGACGAGCGAGACACGATTGCAAGCTTGCTGGTGATCGGATCGGCGCCGCCAAGGCCGTCAATCTGTCGTGGATCGGGACTGCCGAAGACCGCCAGGATGACCTGATCGCGCACCGCTGCATCCGAAGGCAGGTCGTGCGCCAGCAGGAAGACGCCCTTGCTCGTGCCGCCGCGAATGACCGCGGCTCGAATGAGTTCGTAGTCGTGCATTTCAGAACAGACCCAACACTCGCCACCACACCGAACCGATGCCTATCCAGATCAGGATGTGCAGTAACGAGGCGACCAGGCCGACGCTCCACCACTGCTTCACATCTGCGTAGCCGGCACCCCAATACACAGGCGACGGTCCACCGCCGTAGTGAGTAAGCGAGGCGCACAAGCTGGAAGAGAAAGCGAAGGCAAGCGCGGCCATATAGGGCGGCGCACCGGCCGCGACTGCGACCGTGAGGAACGGCACAAAAAATGCCGTCGCATGCGCGGCGAGGCTCGCGAACAGATAATGCGAATAGATATAAACGCAGACCAGGACGATGAGCGCCAGCGGCCATGACCAGCCGTCGACGTACTGGCCGACATGCGACGAGAACCAGGTCATCAGCCCGAGCTTGCTGAGCATGGTCGCCATGCCGACCAAGCCGCCAAACCAGATGAGCGCGTCCCAGGCAGCTCGCTCCTCCAGCACGTCCTGCCAAGAGATGGCGCCGAGCGCCAGCATCAAACACAACCCGAGCAGTGCCACAGCCGTAGCATTGAGATGAGTGATCGATCCGGTGATCCACAATACAAACGCCAGCAGGAAGACGCCAAGCACCACCCACTCTTCGCGCCGTACAGACCCCATACGCTGCAGCTCGTTGCGAGCTAGGGCCGCCGCCTCGGGAGTTTCGCGAATCGTCGGCCGGGTCAGGCGCAGGATCACGTAAGGCAGAATCAGCAGACTGATCGCGCCAGGCACAGATGCGGCGAGCGCCCAACCGCTCCAGGTGATGTCGATGCCGAGCGTTTTGCGGGTCAGCTCGGCGATCAGCGGGTTAGCGACCATCGACGTAAGAAACATCGCGCAAGTCACCGCGTGCACTTGGTACGCGCTCAGCATCAGAAAGCGGCCGATGCGGTCGGCACTCGGTCCCGGCTCCGATCCATAGGTCGTGGCGAGACTCTTCACCACCGGGAACAACACACCACCGGTGCGAGCAGCACCAGACGGAATGCCGGGAGCAAGCACCAGATCCGCAAGTCCCAGCGCATACGCAAGGCCGAGTGTCTTGTGCCCGAACGCGCGAATAAACAGGTATGCGACGCGACGGCCAAGACCAGTCTTGCTGAATGCCCGCGCGAACAAGAACGCCGCGACGATCAACCAGACCGTGGCGTTCGCATATCCGTTCAAGGCTTCCTCGATATGCAGCGTGCCTGTCACCGTCGAGAGCGTGACGCCAACCAGCACGACCGCGCCCATCGGCAATGGCTGAAGAATCAACCCGACGATGGTCGCGGCGAAGATGGCGAACAGTTGCCACGCCTTTGGATCGACGCCAACCGGCACCGGCGCGAACCAGATTCCAATCGCGACTGCGGCCGTCGCCAGGGCACGCAGCTGCCGGTGGTTCTTGACCTCGGCGTGCGAGATCCGGCTCGCATCGGCCCGCTCGACAGCGGACACCCAGCGTGCGTACGGCGCTTTTGCAAACATCAGTCGGTTACTGCTGCGGAGTGAACCGCTGCAGCCGCCCGCCGGGCGTCTGCGGTTTACCAGTCATCGTGGCGATCTTGCCGTCCCACGAGCGCGTGAAGTGCACTTCGCCCGTGTACATCGCCCCCTTCGAATCCAACGCCAGCCAGTTCAGATTATTGAACTGCCCGGCGTTGCGGCCCTTGTGCCCCAACTTGCCCAGCTCCGTGCCGCTGTCGCGATCCAGAATCCGGATCAGGCCGGATTCGCCGTCGGTGACGAACAGATGACGCTGCTTCGGGTCCTGCGACAGCGCGAGCGTCCAGGTCGCCTCGAAACCCAGTACCTTGGGCGCGACCGCGAATTCCTTGATGAACTTGCCCTGCTTGGTGAACACCTGCACGCGATAGTTCATTTGATCCGACACATAGACTTTGCCGTCGCGTGCAATCTCGATATCGCTCAGCCCGTTGAACTGCCGAGAGACCGGCACCGACGGATCGCGGGTCGCGGGAAACTTGATTGGCTCGGCTTCCTCGATCTTCGCCAGCGCGATGCCGTACGCACCCCAGCCGCGCTTGAATTTTCCGGTGTTCGCGTCGAACACCAGCACCCGCCGATTCAAGAATCCATCTGCCACGTACAGTTCGTCGGCGGCGTCATCGATACGCATCGCGCTGGTGGGACCTAAGCTCTTGGTATCTCGGTTGCTCAGTGGAGCGTTGGACGGCTGTCCGATTTGCAGCAGCAACTTGCCGTCCGCCGAAAACTTCAGCACATGACGGTCCCAAGGCTCCTGCTGTGTCGGATTGGGTGTGCCTGGCTCGGACGTCCACGGGCTGGCGACGCCCGCGATCCAAACGTTTCCTTTCTTATCAACCTGGATACCCCGCGGCGAGCGCGGCCACGCTGGCACGTAACCTGGCTTTCCCCAGGCTCGCAACACATTGCCACCGGCATCGAACTCGATCACCGACGGCGCGGGCACGCAGCACTCAGCCGTCGGCGGTTGAGTCGCAGCGTGTGCATTGTCGGAAGGCACACCTTCATTCAGCACCCAGATGTGTCCGTTACTATCGGTGCTGACGCCTCGGACCTGCCCCAGCACCCACTGGTTCGGCAACTCCTTCGGCCAGTACGGATCCACCCGGTACGACGCCGCGCCCTGTCCCCAAGCAATTGAACACACCGAGCACAGCGCCCCGATCAGGAATGCGGACCATCTGCTCATCTACTTCTCCAGGACGAAGCGCTGCAGCCGGTTGTTGTATTTGACTTCGCCGACGTAGAGAGAGCCGCGAGAGTCGACCGCCACCGGCAGCGGCGTATCGAACTGCCCGGCGTTACGGCCTTGGCGCCCCACCGTGCTGACCTGCACGCCGCGGTCGCGATCGAAGATGCGCACCGTGTTGTTGCTGCCGTCCGATACCAGCAGATACTTCTGTTGCGGATCGCGCGAGAACGTCATGCCCAAAGTGGTGCCCGGACCAGAGAGTGTTTCTCGGGCAACGAAAAACTCCTTGATGAACTTGCCGGCCTTGGTGAATACCTGCACTCGCGCGCTGCCCTTGTCGCTGACATACACGAGGCCATCGTTGGCAATGCGCACGGTCTCGACCTTGAACTGTTTGGCGGGCACCGTGGGGTCGTATTTGTGGCTGGAGTTCTTCTTGTTATCGATCTCGCTCAGCGCAATACCGTAGGCGCCCCAGCCGCGCTTGAACGCACCGGTCTGCGAGTCGTACACGACGATTCGTTTGTTCACATTGCCGTCGGCGATGTACACCTCCTGTGCTTCATCGTCGACCGTGATGCCGGTGGGACCGCCGAGCAACGCCGTGTTCTGATTGTCGGGCTCCACTTTCTCCGCGCGGCCGCCGTCGCCGATGAATTCCCCGATCTTCAGCAACACCTTCTTGCCGTCGGAAGAGAATTTCAGTGCGTGCCGGTCCGGTGCATGATTGCCGGTGATCCACACATTCTTTTGTTTATCCACCCAGAAGCCGTGCACGGCCTCGGGCCAATCCGGCGTGTGGCCGTGGCCGCCCCACGCCTGCACCACTTTGCCGGACGCATCGAACTCGATGACTTCGGGAGCCGGGATACAACACTCGGAGATCGGCGGATCCTGGGCCAATCCCATGTCCGAGTGATCGACGAATTTCGGCGAGTGCGCATGCGGATGATCCATGGTCGAGGAGTGATGCAACACCCAGACATGATCCTGCTGGTCGACCACGATGCCTTCGACGTGCCCTAGCATCCAGTTGTTGGGCAAGTTCTCCGGCCAGAAGGGATCGACCTGGTAGCGCGGCGCTGTCGACGTCGGCGGTTGAGACTCTGCTCGAGCTGGTGCGTGCAGCCACCAGCCCAGCAGACCGACCAACAGACCGACGTGTGCCGTCAGCGCCGTGCTCGCTCTAATCATTTGCATCCCCCACGAACGCGATCGTTACGCCGTCACTTCCAGTAGTAAGCGAAGCGCACGCCATACGTTCGCGGCTCGGCGGGGGTGTACTTCATCACTGTGGTGCCGCTCTGGAACGCGGACACGTACTGCTTGTCCGCCAGGTTCTTGCCCCACAGTCTCACATCCCACTTGTCGTGGAACGGTGCCCAACCGATCGATGCGTTGATCAGCGAATACGGATCCTGCGTATTCAGATCCTGAGTGTCGTAGTGAGTACCGCTGTGATAGGTGTACGCGGCATTCAGCGAGAACTCGCCGGCACTCATCGGAATCACATAGTTCACGCTCGCCGTGCCCATGAACTTCTCCGACCACTGCAGCTGCTCGCCGCTCACGTCGCCGGACGTGATGGTGTAGATGTTCTGCGCCGGTACCGGCACATAAACGAGGGCATTGCGGTACTCGGTGTACTTCGGATCCAGAATCTGGAAGCCCGCACTGAAGGTCAGATCCCGGATCGGCCGGTACGTCAGATCCATGTCGATGCCCTTGATGCGGCTCTCGGCGGCATTGCGCTGATTCTGCGAGCCGTTGGCAAAAGCGGACACGATGACGTTGCTCAAGTCGTACAGGAATGCCGATGCATTCAATCGCAGCGTGTGACCGAAGAAGTCCGACTTCATGCCGATCTCATAAGCCTTGAGCGTCACCGGCTCGAGCGGCGGCCGATTGGCATCGTTGGTGATCGAATAGAAGGCGCTCTGGAAGCCGGTGGAGAACGTGAAATAAGCGAGTGTGTCCTCGGCCACATCGTGTTCCACGGACACCTTGTACGTCGGCTTGCTCCAGGTGTCGCTCGGCACGGGATTGTCCGCGCCGGTGGTTCCCGGCGTGATGACGTACACGTTGGGATTCGCAATGGTGTTCTGGCTGCCATAGCCTTCGACGCTGCGATGATCTCTCGTGTAACGCACACCGAGCGTCAGACGGGTATCTTCGAAGACCGGCGCCGTCGCTTCAGCAAAGGCCGAGTAGGACTCTGTTTCCTGCTTGGTGCGCGAACGACGGTTGCGCAGTCCGGCGGACGTCAACCGATAGTCATTCTTCTCGTAGTAGCCCGAGTTGTCGAACAACAGGAACACGCCGCCGACCCAACGAATCGTCGAGGACTCGGGCGAGGTGATCTGGAATTCCTGGGTAAACGTCTTGTTGAATTTGTAACCGAGATTACTGGTTCTCAGGCCGTCGATCTGACCCACTTGCGGCGTGTTCACCAGGAACGGCACATCGAACGGATCCGGTCCATCGAGTTCTTCCGGAGCCCGGCGCAACGCGGAGATGCTGGTGAACGTGGTCCAGTCCCAGTCGAGCTGCAGATTCACGCTGGTGCCGTACTGTGTGCTCAGGTTGGTGGGTTCATTGGGAAGGTACGTGTCGTAAAAGCCGCCGACGTGACGAGGGCCGACCTGCACGAAGTCATAAACGCCGCGCACGCTGCCATTGCCCGACTCGGCCGACACTGCGCGCCCGTAGTCGCTGATCCAAGTCAACTTGGTGCGGTCGTTGGGCGTCCACACCCACTTGCTACGCACCGAATATTTGTAGCTGGTATGAACGTCCTTGCCGGTGTAGAGGTCTTTGCCCCAGCCCTCGCGCTGATCTTCACCGACCAAGGCAATATCAGCGGCCAGGTTCTCGGTGATGCCGGTCGTGCCGTACAGGCTGCCGCTCCAGGTGTCGTAGTTGCCGTAGCCGAGCGCCACATCGAGCCGCGGCTCATGCGTAGGATCTTTGGTGACGTAGGAGACGACACCGCCGGTGGCATTACGGCCGAACAACGTTCCTTGCGGCCCCTTGATGACCTCGATGCGCTCCAGGTTGTTCAAGATGGATTGGTTGATGGTCGGGTTCACGTAGTACACGCCGTCGATGTACGTGCTCACCGGCGCTTCCTGCCAGGGACCGGAGCTTTGCAAACCCAAGCCGCGCAGGAACGGATACGCAGCGCCGCTGATCTTTTGGATCTGGAATCCTGGGACGGCCTGCGCCAGATCCGAAACGGTCTCGATCTGCCGCGACTCCAGTGCGCTCGCATCCAACGCGGTGACGGTGAGCGCGACTTTCTGCGAGTCTTCGCTGCGCTTCTGCGATGTCACAACGACGGTTTCCAAGCCGTTGAAAGATTCCGCTTCGTCCTTCGACTGCGCTGACACGGTGTGCGAACCGAAGCCGAGCGTCGTCACGACGCTGGCCATCACCAATCCAACATAGCGGCTCATTGCATATCCCCCGAGTGGTTACGAGTAGTTATCTGTGTGCCGTTACATTGCATCAACTGTTCGAGCAGCGGAAATGACGTTTCTGGATGCCTTTGATAATGGTGCGTTATGCAATCGAGCCTGCGTCGATAAGGAGTACGCATGAGCCCACTCAGCTTGTTTCTATTGAAGCAGACGTGATGCGCGGGGAGCGCACGTCTTCCTGCACGCAGACCGCGGCAGGAGAAATAAAACAAGCCCGAGCGCGATTGCCGCGCTCGAGCTAAAGACATCGAATCAGTGCGACACCAGGTCCAGCGCCTTGTAGTAGTACGAAGAATCGTAGAACTTCTCAGCAGGCGGCGGCGAGCCCTGCCATGAACCTTGAACCTCGGCGCGCAACTTCAGGAAGTTCTGCAACGCCGGCACCTCCAAACGAATGTCCTTGGTCAGCTCGCCCGGCCCGTTGACCATCTCGCGATAGACGTCTTCGGCCATGGCATCGGTGGTGCCTTCCGGGCTGGTCTTCAGAATGAACGCAACCACCTTCTGCTTGTTGGCAGGCAACAGGATCCAACGTTGCGCCTCGATCTCCGCGGCGATGTAGCGAGTCAACACATCCGCATTGTCACGAGCCCAGGAACGCCGCACGAACACGCCGTGATAAGTGACCGGACCAACCACATCCAGGCTGTTGCCCAAGCTGATGAAACCTTCCTGCTTCGCCAACAACGACTGAGCGCCGGCGAGCATCGCGGCGGCGTACTGCTTGTCTTCGCGCATCGCTTTCAATCGATTCGCACCCACGACCTTCAGCGTATAGTCCTTGGGCTTCAGGCCACCCGCGAGCAGCATCTTCTTGAGCACGAGTGCCGCCTGCATGTCCGTCGAGTCGACCGCGATGGTCTTGCCGCGCAGATCCTTGATCGAACGAATGCCCGGCTGCGCCACCAGCTCTTGTCCCGCCAGGCTCGAACCCGTGACGATGACCGCGTCGACGCCCTGCAGCGTGGCCGCGATGCCATTGTCCAAGCCGCCATCGACGACATCGATTTCGCCTTTGCCGAGCCGCACATTCATCGCGGCGCCGGTGCCGGAATCTTCTTTCTGGATCTTGATGCCGTGCTTTTCGAAAAAGCCCTGCTGTTGCGCGACCCGGAAGGTAATCGTGCCGCCTTCGGTGCGCAGCGTTTGCAGTCCTTCGGCCGCCCCCAGCGTCGGCATCAGCAATGCCAGCATTGCAGCCGCGGCGGGTACGGTGCTGGCTATCGATCGTGCATACATCGTCATGTTTCTAGAACTCCAACGATCTTTGTTTGGTTGAGACCGGATCAGCGCCGCTGCGCCCAGCCGATGCCGTCGATACCGTCGAACGCTTTCTTGCCGGTACCGGTGGGAATGCGGCCAACCACCGTGTACGACTTCAGGTCGATGATGGTGACCTCGGCCTCGCCCTGCGAGGCGGTGTAGGCGAACGAATTGTCCGGCGACACCACGACACCGTGAATCTGCGTGCCCACGTTTGGAATTCGCTTGATGACGCTGCGAGTTTTGGTGTCGAGCACCGCCACTTCACCGGCACGGCTCGGCACCAGCGCCCGCTTGCCATCGGGCGTGATGGTGATACGCAGCGGCTCTTCGAAGTTCAGCGGCACTGTCTTCACTACCTTACGAGTAGCGACATCGATGACCGCGACCGTGGCGTCGCCGCCATTCACGATCCAGACTTCCTTCTCATCCGCGCTGAGCGCGATGCCCTCGGCGCCGGGGCCGGTGGGAATCAAAGTCACATTCCAAGGCAAGGGCCGCTCGCCTTCAGCGATGTGATCGAACTTGGGATCCCAAGGCGCCAGCATCGCCGCGTTGTCCGAGCCGATGTTCGCGGTGAAGATTTTCTGACCGTCCTGAGTGACGACCAACTCGTGGACGCGGTTCTGGCCGACGCCAGCGATCCAATCCACCAGATCGTGCTTGGGATCGTAACGGCCGACGGTCTTGTTACCTTCCAGAGTGAAGTACACCTTGCCGGCGGCGTACCAGATGCCGTGCGGATTGGCGCCGGCACCGACTTTGATGGTGCGCACTTCCTTCTGCGCCTCCAGGTCGACCACCGAAATCGTATCGGACGGCAGTGGATCTGGATCCGCGTCGGTGCGGGTCAGGCCAGGATAGTTCTTCGCATCGGTGCCACGCAGCGCGTTGCTCGTGTACGCCGTCTTGCCATCGGGCGACACGGCGATGTTGTGTGGCTGGCCGCTCAACGGAATGCGGGCGACGATTTTTCTCGCGGCGGGATCGACGATGATCAACGCGTTCTCGCCAGGGTTCTTGCCCTGCCCCGCGACCAACACGGCTTGCGCCGGCGTTGGTGCACCCAGCGCGCCCGACGAACTCAGCATCGCGACAGCAGACGCCAGCGCCAACGACCACCCAGAAACTTTTCTCAACGTCATTTCATATCCCCTGCGAAAATTGACAGCGCATTGTTCGGATCGTGTCGGGTCACTTGGCATCGTTGGGGCAGCCGTGCGCCGGCCGCAGCCCGCCGACGCAGGTGTTGAGATCGGCGAACAAATCCTTCTCTTTCGCCAGCAAAGCATCGGAGAAGCGCACAGCATGGAAGCCGCCGTCGAAGCTGCTGAACCAGACTTCCTTGGCGCCATTGGCAAAGAACGGATGGGCGGTGCCGTCGGCCGAGTGGAACTTCGTGGCTTTGGACACGGTGCCGGAGACATCACGGAACGTCTGATACGGCGACGCCGCGCGCGGAGCATTGCCGACCGCGGGCGGCTTGTAGTACGCGATCTCGCGCGGCCGCTTCACATCGCGAATATCGAATACTCGAATGCCGCCTTCGGTGAAGGCGCAAACCATCATCTTCGAGTTCTGATAATTGTCGACATCGCAGATCAGCGGCGAATAGCCATGGCTGTAGACCGGATCGTGAGCCGTGGCCAAGCAGTTCTTCGGATCGTGGACTTCCAACTTGACCGCCGACACGCGCTTCGGGCGAATCGCATCTTCGATATCGAAGATGCTCACGAAGCCCCACGCCGCCTTGCCAGCGCGGCACGCATCTTCAGGGCTGTCGACTGGACGAGTGAAGCGCACACCGGTGTGCAACTTCGCATCGCTCGCGATCACACCGTCGAGACGGTTCTCCCACAGGTACTTCTTGCCCTTGATGACCATGGGACGCAGGAACTGGTTGTGAACGATGTCGTCCCAGAACACTTGATCGCCGACCGGCTTGATGGTCGGGTTGGGCTTGCGCGCTTGCACTTCGCTCACGTCCAACACGCCGATGCCCTGATTTGGCGAAGGCACGATGCGGCCGTTCACGCGCTTATATTTGTGTTCGCCGATGGTGTAGTACGCAGTCTTGCCGTCGTCGGTGACCGAGATGCCGTGAAAGCGCTGGATGCGCTCCGGATCCGGTGCACGATAAGTGGCGAGCACCTTCGGCTGAGTGGGATCGGTGATGTCGAGCGCCGAGATGGTGTCGCCCTGCTCCGGATCCTCATCGCGCAACACCGGTCCGGTGGTGCCCCACAGAATGGTGCCGTCCGGCGAGAAATCGCCGCCGTGGAAGATGTAGCCGGGAATGATGCCGCTGAACTTCAGCTTCGGCTTGAGGCAGTCCGACACGTCATAGATGTCGAGCGTGCTGCCCTGCTCGCCGCTCTTGTTGAGGTGCTGGCCGATGAGCAGCTTGCGATTCAAATCCAGCGACAACGATTCCGCCGGCTGCATCATGCCAGGCGTACGCAGATAGCCTGCCGCCTTGGGTTTGTTCGGATCGGACACGTCCACGATCATCACGCCCGGATTTTTCAACACCGACACCAACGGCAGCGGCACCTGCCACTGCGCGACGTAGGCGCACTTGTCGATGATGGCAAAGCCCGCGCCGGCGCCTTCGCCGACGTAGTTGCCCATCAATTCGAGATTGCAGTTGTACGCGCGTGCCGAATCGGAACCGAAGCGCTCCGCGAGCGTGGTCTGTCCTTGCAGGCCTGACTCCTGTCGATCTTTAGGTCCGCACACCGCACGCGTCGCGACTGGACCGAAGCCCTGCGACGGCACAGCTGCCGGCGTCGCGGACGACACCGCACAGATGCCCAGAACCGCCGCCAGAGCTTGCCGATAAGAAAATGACATTGTTCTAGATCTCCTCGAAATTAATCAGAGCGGCGCTCGATCAGTACCGATAGCCGAATTCGATACCGTAGGTCCGCGGCGGCGCAGGGTTCATGTACATCACCGGCGTGTTGGCAAACAGCGTGGACACATATTTCTGGTTCAAGAGATTGTTGGACCACAGCTTCACGTCCCAAGGCGCACCGGGCCGTGTCCACTTCACCGACGTATTCACGACTGTGTATGCAGGCTGCGCCAGCAAGCCCTGCGCGTCGTAATGCGCACCGCTGTGATAGTTGCCGATGGCGCTCAGCGAGAAATCGCCGATGCCGGTTGCCAGTTCGTAGTTGACGCTGAGCGATGCGGAGAACTTCTCCGAGTACGCGATCTGATTACCAGTCGCATCGCCAACGAACGCCACGAACGTGCCGTTGTTGTTGGGGTTGGGCCGGTAGAAGGTCGCGTTCCGATAGTCCGTGTACTTCGGCTCGGTGTAGCCAGCGCCCGCGGTGATCGTCAGATGGTCGATGGGTACGATGCTGACATCCATGTCGACACCTTTGTACTCCGCCGACGCGGCATTGGATGTGATGCGGACGTTGTCGATGTTCTGACTGACCAGCAGGTCGTGCATCTTGTAATGGAACACCGAAGTGTTCACACGCATGCGGTTGTCCCACAGATCGGCCTTCACACCGACCTCGAACGCATCCAGCGTCTGCGGATCCACCGGCCCTTCGTTCACGCTGCTGCTGATGTTGTACGAGCCGCTCTGAAAACCGCGGGTGTACGACGCATAGCCCATGACTTTGTCGGTGATGTCACGATCGAGCACGACTGTGTACGTCGGCTCCTTCCAGGTCTTGCTCGGCTCCGGGTTGGAAACAATCGAGCTTCCCGGAACGAGCACGCCCGCCAAGGTATAGGTGTTGCCGTCCACTTCGCGACGGTCGCTGGTGTAACGGAAGCCCAGCGTCAGGCGCGTGGCGTCGGAGAATAGCGGCGTGGTGATCTGACCGAAGCCCGCATAGGACTCGGTCTTCTGACTCGCATCGGTGTAGACCGCCGTGCCGGTGATGGGAACGCGATAGGCGAGATTGTCGATCTCGTCGTCGAGCACGAACACGCCGGCGATCCACTTGAGCTTGGCAGACGCGGGCGATTTCAGCTGCAATTCCTGAGTGATGGTACGCGTGTCGACGTTCTGTAGCGCATTCAGTGTGAAGCCCGACGTCGCCTGGCCCTGCGCTGGATTCTGCGGGTTGTAAGGGAAGGCCGCGGGACGCGTGGCGTTCTTCTCGACCTTGCTATAGCTCAGGCCGGTGATGCTGACGATCTCGGCCCAGTCGAGTTCGTGATTCACCGTCAGGGCGCCGCCGTACTTGGTGACATCGAGCAAGCCGATGTCTGGCAGATACGAATCCCAGAACCCACCCATGTGCGCCGGCCCGATGTTCACGAACGAGTACACGCCGTTGATGGTCGCGGGACCGAGAATCGGCGGCTCGGTGTGTTCGTAATCGCCAGTCAGCGTGAGCGTAGTGTTGTCGCCGGGGGTGAAGACCCACTTGGTGCGCACCGCCGCTTCTTCGCCATAGTGCAGTTTGCCGCCGTCATAGAGGTTCGTGCCCCAGCCATCGCTCTGCTTCTGCGCGTAGACGGCGATATCCGCGGCGATGTTCGGTCCGATGCCGGTCGCACCGTAGAACTTGCCGCTCACCGTATCGAAGTTGCCGTAGCCGACTGCGACGTCGAAGGTCGGCGTCTGCGACGGAGCCTTGGTGGTGATCGACACGACACCCCCGAGCGCGTTCCGGCCGAACAGCGTGCCCTGCGGCCCCTTGAGCACTTCCACCCGCTCGATGTTGTTGAACGAAAACACCGACGCCTGGTTGTTAGCCGAGTAGACACCGTCGACGTAGATATTCACGCCCGACTCCACCCACGGGCCGTTGCTGTAGTTGGTGATACCGCGCAACGTGAACTGGGGATTGCTGAACGCGAAGGAGTACTGCAGCCCTGGGACGGCCTGCACCAGCGTCGACAGATCGACGATCTGCATCTTGTCCATCATGCTGGCGCTGACCGCGGCAATGGCGATCGGCACGCTTTGCAGGTTCTCTTCGCGCTTCTGCGCGGTGACGACGACTTCCTCCAGACCCGATGAGGATTGAGCCGCAGCCTGGGTGGGCCCATGCAAAGCCAGGGTCGCCATGCCGGCCACCACTGTGAATCTGTTTCTCATACCGTCCCCCCAGAAACTCTCGACTCTATTTGACAACACTGCAGAGCGAGCGCGGAAATGATGTTTGCGCATCGCTGAAATAGGATTCGCTTATGGTGCAGTCGGCACGATGGCGGCGTCGGGCCGGTCGGCATCATCTGTATCGGCGCGTCATTCCTCCCGCAGCACGAAGCGCAGCGAGGCCGCGCATATGGCGGTGAGCAACAACACGCCGCCCATGGTCAGCAACCCTGCATTGAACGAGCCGGTGGCATCCTTCATCCAACCCATCATGTATGGCCCGGCGAAGCCGCCGAGCATGCCGATGGAGTTGATGAATGCGATACCACCCGCAGCGGCGCTGCCGACGAGGAAGCGCGGTGGCAGTGTCCAGAAAATCGTTCTCGCGGAAGACACGCCGACCAACGCAAACGTCAGCGCGAGCAGACTCGGCATCAGATCCGAGAAGACCACGGAGCCGACCAAGCCCGCGACCGCAAGCAGACAACTCACTGTGAGATGGAAGACACGATTCTTGCCTCGGTCCACATAGCGGGCCCACAACAGCATGCCGACGCCAGCAGCGAAGTACGGCGGCGCCGAGAGCAAGCCGACTTCCAGATTCGACAGACCGTGGCCTTTCAAGATCAGCGGCAGCCAGATGCCGATGCCATACGCGCCCAAGGTGAAGCCGAACTGGATGGCCGTCAGGAACACCACGCGAATGTCTTTGAGCGCCGAGAGAAAGTCATGTTTGGGACGATCTCTGCGTTCGTTCGCGAGCGCGTCGAGCAGCGCACCGCGTTCGCCGTCCGTCAACCACGTCGCATCGCGCGGATGATCGACGAGCACGCGATACGCGATGACACCGAGCACGACGGCCGGTGCGCCTTCGATCACAAACATCCACTGCCAACCGGACAGGCCGAGAAAGCCATTCATCTCCAGCAGCACGCCGGCCAGCGGCCCGCCAATCAACGACGCCGCCGGGATGCCGAGCAAGAACCAAGCGAGCACGCGAGTTCGGTACTGCGCCGGGAACCACGTCGACAGGTACATCAACACGCCGGGAAAGAAGCCGGCCTCGGCCGCGCCGAGCAACAGACGCAGCCAGTACAGACTGTTCGGCCCGATCGCCAGTGCCGTGGCGCTGGCGGCGATGCCCCACGTGATCATGATGCGACTCAACCACAGCCTCGCGCCGACCCGAGCCATGATCAGATTGCTCGGCACTTCCAGCAGCGAGTAGCTAATGATGGTCAGCCCGGCTGCCCATCCGAACTGACTGGCCGTCAGCCCGAGATCGACATTCATGGTGATGCCGGCGTAGGCGATGCTGTTGCGATCGAGGTGGTTGACGACGTACGCCACCGCCAGCAACACCACCATGCGCCAGGCGTTCTTTCTGCAGGCACTCTGCAGCAGTTCGTCTTGAGTCGAAAGCAACGCCGCGTGAGTCACTGCCATGAGATGCCTTGGGGATTCAATACGCGAGTCGGATCAGGCCACAGAGCCCCAGGTCGCATCGGGCACGGCGCTCAAATGCATCGGCTTCTTACCACGCCGCAGTGTATCGGACAGCCACGCACGCGAGCGTGCCTCGACGCGAGTCAGCTGCGTCGTAGCGAGATCGACGAACGCTTGGGTCGCTGCCGAAATCGGTTCGGTGCGACCGTGCACCACACAGTAGTCGATTGCAATCTCTTCGCCGGCAATGGGATTGAAGCGAATGCCGCTGCGCTTGGAGTGGTTGTACGCCGCCGCCGCCGGCAGCAACGCAACCCAATCCGATTGCGCCACGAACTCCAGCGCTCCCACCAATCCATCGAGTTCGATCAATCGCGCCGGCACGATACGCCCGGTACGCAACGGTTCTTCCAGCGCGCGATGGATGGCGCGGCAGCTCACTGAAGGGACCACGATCTTGAAGTGAGGTGCGGCATCCATAGCGATGGGGTGCGCCGACTCGAAGCCGGCACGCGGCCCAGAGGCCAGCACCAATCGGTCGGAGAAAATCCGCCGATAGCTCACCGCCGCCGAATCCGACGGCTGCGTCATCACCGCAAGGTCCAGCTCGCGCGATTCGATCTGCGCCAGCAAGACACTTTCGCTGTCAGCTTCGAACACTCGCAGGTCGATCTCGGGAAACTCCTCGACATACTGGGTCAGCACCGACGCCAGGATGGCTTTGCTCAACGACGGCGGAATGCCGATGGAAACCCGACCGCGCGCGGATTTGCCCAATGAGCGGATCTCCTGCGCGGCGCTGTTCAGATCATGCAGGATTTTGAGCGCTCGCGGATATAGACGGCGCCCCGCGACAGTCGGCGTCACCGACCGTGCATTACGATCGAACAACGCAGTGCCGACATTCGCCTCGAGCGCGGCGATCTGCACACTCACGCCCGGTTGCGTGGCATTAAGCCGTTGCGCAGCCTTGGTGAAGTTCGCCTCTTCGTAAGCGGCGATGAAAGTCTTCAAGTGATGCATGTCCATCGACGGGCCTCGTCTGCAACTATCTGGCGCGTTTGACGTACTGCAATCCCTTGCCTTTCAAGCGCTCGCGCATGCCGTAGATATCCACTCCGACTTCGCCGGCGGCCAGGCGTGCACGAATCTCTTCTTCACGCCGCTCGCGTTCGCGCGCGCGGTCCAAAACCTGCTCGGCCTCTTCTCGGCGCACCACCACCACGCCATCGCCGTCGCCGACGATCAGATCGCCGGCATGGATGAGTTGGCCGGCGCACACCAGCGGGCAATTGATATCGCCGAGCGTCTCCTTGACCGTGGCCTGCGCGGAAATCGTGCGCGACCAAACGGGAAACTGCATTTTTCTGAGTGTGGCTGCGTCCCGCACACCAGCGTCGATGACCAAGCCACGCACACCGCAGGACATGAGCTTGCCCGCGATCAGATCGCCGATGTAACCGTCGCCGCAGGGACTGGTCGGACTGACGACCAGGATGTCGCCGGGCTGACAGATTTCGGTGGCGACGTGAATCATCCAGTTGTCGCCGGCCGAGACCTGGACGGTGACGGCAGTGCCAACCGCGCGCAAATCCAGATCGAGCGGACGCATGTAGGAGGCGAGCAGGCCCTTGCGGCCTTGCGCATCGTGCACCGTGGCTACGCCGAGCGATTGGAATCCCGCTACGACATGGGCAGCAACACGATCGATTTCAGTAACGACAACCGCCACGAATCCCCCGACTAGATGCTTTCTTATGCGTCGGGAGTGTAGTGCGTTGCTGAGTCCACGCCAGTTCGAAGCTTGCCCATCGCGATTCGTTTTTGCTATACCCCTCACCTCATGGACAGCGATCACAACTTCCGCCATCTGCAAGTGGTCGCCGCGGTGGCCAAATACGGCGGCGTGCATCGCGCGGCTGAACGCATCAATCTGTCGCAGCCCGCGATCAGCCAAGCCATCGCCGGCGTGGAACGCGCTGTCGGCGAAGCACTGTTCGACCGTGTCGCCAGCGGCATGATTCCAACCGAAGCCGGGCGCTGCTTTGCCAAGCGGATCGATCAAGCGCTCGACTATCTGCGAACCGGCGGGCAAGCCATTGCTCCACGCAAACCCGGCCGCGGCAATGCTTCGCCATTGCGCGACCGACCGCCCACAACGGTGCAGTTACGAGCATTGATCGAAGTGATCGAGCGAGGCGGCTACGCGCCTGCAGCTCGCCAGCTCGGCATCACGCAGCCGAGCATTCACCGAGCGATTCGAGATTTGGAACAGGTGGCCAAGCGCAAGCTGTTTCAACCGTCGCCGTTCGGCGCGGCGCCGACCACCGAGGCGCTGATTCTGTCGCGCTGGGCGAACCTGGCGTTTCGAGAAATCGCGCTCGGTCTGGACGACATGAGCGAGCTGCGCGGCCTACGCAACGGCAGTTTGAACATCGGCGCGCTGCCTCTGGTGCGCACGTCAATTCTTCCCGCCGCAGTGACTCGGCTGCTGGCCCAGTTTCCGGATGCCAGGATCAAGATTCTCGATGGCGCGTACGCCGAGCTGCTGAACCACTTGCAACACGGCCGGATCGATCTGATCGTCGGTGCGCTTCGCCAGCCGGCGCCCGCGAATGATTTGTGTCAGGAAGAACTGTTTCAGGAACCGCTGTCCATAGTGGTGCGCGCCGGTCATCCGCTGTTGGCTGGCGGCACACCCGACCCCGGTCAGCTGGTTGCACTGGAATGGATCGCTCCTCACGAATCGACGCCGGCGCGAGCCAACTTCGCCGAGTTCTTCCGACGCCACGGCTACCCGATGCCGAAGCGGATCATCGAGTGCAGCTCGTTCATCACCATGCGCGATCTGCTGGTACGAAGCGACCGGGTCGCGCTGCTGTCGTCCAGCCAGATTCATTACGAAGCGCTGGCCGGCGAACTGGCCATCGCCGTGGACGCGCTGCCCGGCACCGAACGTCCCATCGGGATCTGCACGCGGCTCGGCTGGTCGCCGACCAAGGTGCAATCTTCATTCCTGTCGCTGGTGCGTGAACTGGCGCAGACCGCGCCGGACGTCAACCGAGCGGCAGCGTCAGGATCCAGAGTCCCAGCATCGTATAAGTGACCATCAAGATCAGCAGCGGCACCTGACTGAGTAGTGTGTTGCCGCGGCCGGGGAAGCTGCGCAGCGCCTCGAAGTGCGCGAGAACTACGCTCACGACATGCCCCAACAGAACGACACCGACCTGCGTGTGCCACACGATGCCCATCTCCAACGCACCCGTCGGCGGAGCATCCGGCGACGTCAGTAACGGTGGCAAGACGTCGATGCCGACCAACGATCCTAGCAGCGAAGGCAGCTCGCGGAACTGCACGATCAGGAACGTGTAGTAGTGCGCGAAGTGATACACGAACGCGATGGGCACCAGCGAGTAACAGAACTGCAGCGCCAGTGACCGCAGCGACAGCGATGAACGCGTGATCAACTTCGCGAGCAGCAGGGTCGCGTAATAGAAAATCAAATACAGAAACGGGAACAGCAGCAGCCCAGCTTTGCGATACACCAGGAACAGGTCCATCAGCAGCGCCTGGGCTTTGCCGAGGTCGTCGCCCCATAGAGGCTGCAGCAGTCCCAGCATGTTTTTCCAGAAGAACGCCGTCCACAGCTGCGTGTCGTAGATGCCGTCGTACGCGGTCGAGGACAGCATGAACAGCACGAACAACAACACGCTCATGTGCTTGGGCTGTTCGCTCAGCAGCCCTGAGAACGGCCGCCGCAGCCGCACCTCGCGAATCTGCTCACCGCCATCACTGTCGTAGGCGACCGGTGCCATCTTGCCGACGATGCTAAAGAACACGCTGAAGAAATCGGCCTGTTCGAACCAGTCTCGCTTGCCGAACACAACCACGCCGAGCAAGGTCACGGCGCTGTAGATCAGCAGCAGATTCGACAGAGCCAGCGGTGTCTGCACCACGAACAGTTCGGTCCAGACCAGCCAGAGATAGAACCCGAAAGCCGGCCAACAACCCAGCCATTGTGGATAACGCATCCGTGCCTTCGATAACGGCACACCGATCCGTTCGAGCCCACCGATTATCGTCAGCCACGGATTCACGAACGGATACAGATCGCCGACCAGCACCGTGAGGTAACCCCAGCCGAGCAGGAACACCACCCAGAACAGCGGCAACGAGACGTTGGCGAGCGGATCCTCGCTGCCAACGAAGCCCGCGGCAATGGTGATCGATAGGCAGGCCAACGCAGCAACACGCAAGACAATCAACAGCCGACGCCCAGCCGCACGCATGCCGGGACCGACCTCGAGCGGCCTGGATCGCGCGCTTGATTCGTCCGATGCAGGACGGCTTGCGAACACGCCGAGCACGGCGAAGGTGACGATGAGCGTGGCCGCGCAGCCGTACACGTACATCCAGTACGGGATGGGCAACAAATAAGGCGTGCTGAAGGAATGCGCCAGCGCGATCGCCGGCAGCAACAAGATCAAACTCGCCAGCGCGCCCCGCCGCAGCCACCACTCCATCATCGAGGCTGCACTTCCAGTATGGCCATATGGATCATCAGGTTCTGCGGATCGTGCCAGTGGATGGGGAACGCGCCGGCAGTGGTCGCGGGGAATGTCAGCATCACCTCGCTCCCCTGCACGAGCGGCACGCTGCGATCGTACACATGCACGTGCAACGAGCCCGGCTGCGTCGATGTCGCCACGAGTGTGATCGTGTCGCCCTGCCTGGCCTTGAACACCGGCACGCCGCTCTGCGCCGCCTGCGTCAGGGTGTCCGAATCGGCGGAGATATCGATGCGGAACGTATGCGCTTCCGGCGCACGCGCCGCTTCGTCATCCGATGCCTTGCGCAACAGCGGATACATGGCGCCCAACAGCACCAACGCCAGCGTGATGTAGAGAGCAGCGGCAATACTCCGACTCGGTCGCGCTTGTTCTACTGCCATCATGAAATCGTCGCCATCGGTTGATCGGCTCAAGGACAGCCGTGCTTCGGCCGGAGTCCTCCATAACAGGTCTCCGGCTCGGCGAACAGCTCCTTCTCCTTCGCCAGCAGCGCCGCCGAGAAGCGCAGCACCTGGAAGCCATTGTCGAAACTGGTGAACCAGATTTCCTTGCCGCCTCTGGCAAAGCCGGGGTAGATCACGCCATCGGCGGTATGGAACTTCGTGGCACGCGAGGTGATGCCCGGCACATCGCGAAACGTCTGATACGGCGAGGCTGCGCGCGGCGCATTGCCTACGGCCGGCGGCTTGTAGTACGCGATCTCGCGAGGCTTCTTCACATCGCGGACATCGAAGACGCGCACGCCGCCTTCAGCAAAGCCGCACACCATCTTCTTGGCATCCTGATAGTTGTCCGGCTCGCAATACAACGGCGAATAACCGTGACCGAACACCGGATCGTGCGCAGTCGCGAGACAGTTCTTCGGCTCGTGTAC
>NZ_JAEUPY010000133.1 GCF_016790065.1 Steroidobacter sp. | reverse complement strand
TTATTCGTGCGAGGCCCGCAGCCGGGTCAGCGGTACGGTGGTAGTGGTGACCCCACGAGGCGCGCCCGCCAGCTCGGCCAGCGAAATGTCAGTGAGAGCGCGACGAATCGCGGCGTTGACCTTCTGCCAGGTATGGCCGACCGCGCAATTCGACTCCAGCCCGCAGGTGCTGTGCGAGCCGCTGCATTCGGTGATGGCGAACGGACCTTCGAGCGCGTCCAGGATGCGGGCGGCGGTGATTTCACCGGCCGGCTGGGCCAGTTGATAACCGCCGTGGCTGCCGCGCGTCGAGCTGACCAAGCCGCTTCGTTGCAGCTTTTTCAGCAACTTGCTGACGGTGGGCAGGCCGATGTGGGTGGCCTCGGCGACTTCCGCCGCGGTCCACAAACGCTCCGGCTGCCCGGCCAGACGGGCCAGGATCACCGTGCCGTAATCGGTGAGCTTGCTGATGCGGAGCATGGGGGTTCAGGTATCTGGGGAGGAGGATATGGGACCATTCTAGTCCCAATGCAACCCCGCTCGCTACCCCAGGGGCCACCCCGGAACCTGGCGGCCCCTGCCATAGTCCAACGCTGTCGTTCCGCTACAACAGAGGTACCCGCAGTGAGGGGAGGCGATTTGCTATCCTACGCGCCCCAAAACTTGAGGCTTGCCGGCAGAGCGGACGCTATAGGGGCGTAGCCGCGCGCAAGCTCACCCCCTGAAAGGCGGAGGAAGATATGAATCGCAGTGAACTCGAGTCGATTGCGCGCGCAATGGTTGCCAAGGGCAAAGGCATCCTGGCGGCCGACGAATCCAGCGGCACCATCAAGAAGCGCTTTGACGGCATCCAGCTGGAATCGACCGAGGAAGCTCGTCGTACCTATCGCGAACTGTTGTTCACCACGCCGGATGCGGCCAAGTACATCAGCGGCGTGATCCTGTACGACGAAACTCTTCGCCAGAAGACCAAGGACGGCACGCCGTTCTCGCAGTACCTGACCAAGCTCGGCGTGATTCCGGGCATCAAGGTGGACGCCGGCGCCAAGCCGCTGGCCGGCTTCCCGAACGAAACCATCACCGAAGGCCTCGATGGCCTGCGTGAGCGTCTGGCCGAATATCACAAGCTGGGTGCTCGCTTCGCCAAGTGGCGCGGCGTGATCGACATCGCCAAGGACATTCCGACTCAATTCGCCATCGATGCGAATGCGCACGCGCTGGCTCGCTATGGCGCGCTCTGCCAGGAAGCCAACATCGTTCCGATCATCGAGCCGGAAGTGCTGATGGACGGCGATCATTCGATCGAGCGTTGCGAAGAAGTGACGAGCGCCGTGTTGCAGTCGGTGTTCGAGCAGCTGAATTCACACCGCGTTCATCTCGAAGGCATGATCCTGAAGCCCAACATGGTCATCTCGGGCAAGAAGAACACCTCGCGTGCCGGTCGCCAACAAGTTGCTGAAGCCACGGTGCGTACGCTGAAGCGTTATGTGCCGAGCGCCGTGCCGGGCATCGCGTTCCTGTCTGGCGGCCAGAGCGCCCAGGAAGCTTCCGAACATCTGAGCCTGATGAACAAGCTCGGCAACCTGCCTTGGGAACTCACCTTCTCTTACGGCCGCGCGCTGCAGGACGAAGCTCTGAAGGCTTGGGGCGGTAAGGCCGAGCAGTTCGTTGCCGGCCAGAAAGCATTCGCTCGTCGTGCCAAGTTGAATGGCGACGCGCGTAACGGCACCTACACTGCCGCCTCGGAGCAGGCCGCCTAAGGCGGGCCTAAGCAAGGGCGGAGATAATGCATCGCGTGTTCATATCGGGGTCATGAATGGTCTCTGCTGTTAGCACCGATGCCTCGTCCGCCCAATCTGCTGCTGCCACCGAACCTCTCATCGAGATTCGAGATGTCGAGTATTCGGTCGGCGGCCGCAGCATCTTCTCCGGTCTGAATCTGTCGATTCCGCGCGGTCGAATTACCGCGCTCATGGGACCTAGCGGTACTGGCAAAACCACGCTACTGCGGCTGATTACCGGCCAGATCAAGCCGACTCGCGGCACCATCACGTTCGACGGCATCGATGTGTCGTCGCTCAACACGCGAGGGCTGTACGCGCTGCGCTTACGCATGGGCATGCTGTTTCAGAACGGCGCACTGCTCACCGACATGAGCGTGTTCGAGAACGTTGCGTTCCCGCTGCGTGAACACACCGATCTGCCCGAAGCACTGATTCGTAACGTCGTGCTGACCAAATTGCAGGCCGTGGGCTTGCGAGGTGCTGCTCAGTTGATGCCATCGGAGTTGTCGGGTGGCATGAATCGCCGGGTGGCGCTGGCGCGGACCATGGCGACCGATCCCGAAGTGTTGATCTACGACGAGCCGTTCACGGGACTCGATCCGATTTCCATGGGCATGATCGTGCGTCTGGTGCGTCATATGAATGCCGCGCTCGGCATCACCAGCATCGTGGTGTCGCATGACGTGCACGAGCTTTCCGATCTGTCCGACACCAGCTATATCATCGCCGGCGGCAAGGTCGCTGCGGCCGGTAAGTTGAACGAATTGAAAGGCCACCAGTCCGAGATCGTCAACCAATTCTTGAACGGACTGCCCGACGGTCCGGTGCCCTTTCATTATCCGGCAGCTGACTACTACCAGCAGCTGCTCGGGACCGAAGCATGAAGTTACTGCGCGAGCTGACCGACAACGCGAGCGATTTTGCGGCGACCGTCGGCGGCGTCACTTTATTTCTCGGCCGCGTGCTGGGCCAAGTGCCGCGTGCGCTGTTGCGCCCGTCGCTGATCGTCGAGCAAGTCCACAACACCGGCGCGTTGTCGCTGGTCATCATCATGACTTGCGGACTGTTCGTCGGTGCCGTGCTCGGCTTGCAAGGCTATGACTTGCTGTTGCGCTTCGGTTCGGAAGACGCGCTCGGCACGGCCGCGGCGCTCGCGCTCATCAAAGAGCTGGGGCCGGTGGTGACAGCATTGCTGTTCGCCGGTCGCGCCGGTACCGCGCTTGCCTCCGAGTTGGGTTTGATGCGTGCCACCGATCAGCTCACCGCGATGGAAATGATGGCGGTCGATCCGATTCGCCGGGTGGTCGCGCCGCGCTTTCTGGGCGGTCTGATCGCGATGCCGTTGTTGACCATCATCTTCATCGCCATCGGCATTTTCGGTGTGCAGGTGGTGGGCGTGCAGCTGTTCGGCGTGGACTCGGCGTCGTTCTGGTCGCAAATGCGCTCGAGCGTCAGCCACAACGACATCGCCGAAGGCGTGCTCAAAGGCTGTGTCTTCGGCTTCGCATGCAGTTTGATCGCGGTGTACGAAGGCTACACCGCTACGCCGACCGCCGAAGGCGTCGGCCGGGCTACTACTCGTACCGTGGTGACTTCCGCGGTCCTGACTTTGATGCTGGATTACATGCTCACAGCCATCATGCTGTGATTGCGGAGCGAATATGCGGGCGACACGCACTGTAGAAATATCGACCGGATTGTTCGTGCTGCTGGGCTTCGCGGCACTGTTCTTCATGGTCACCCAGATCACCAACCGTGAACTCTCGGTCGATGGCGGGAGTTATGACGTGACGGCCCAGTTCGAGAACATCGGCAGCCTGAAGCCAGGCGCCGCGGTCTCGATGGCCGGCGTGACGGTGGGTCGCGTCGACTCCATCAGCTACGACCAGACGGTTTACAAAGCGGTGGTGAAGATGCGCATCGCCTCCGCTTTCGACCGCATTCCGAGTGACAGCGATGCGGCCATCATGACGTCGGGCTTGCTCGGCGGTCAGTACGTCGGCATCACGGCCGGCGGCTCGGAGGAGTTCTTGAAGAGCGGCGACCGCATCGAACTGGTGCAGGACGCCCTGGTGTTGGAGAACTTGATCAATCAACTGGTCGCCAACTTCATGAAGAAGGACGACTCATCGTCGAACTCGGGCGCTGCCAAGCAGGGCACCGAGGGCGGCGAGACCAAGACGGAGGAAGCGAAGCAATGAATCTCTTCGTGAGCAAGACTCGTAGAACCATCCTGACCACCGGCTTGTCGCTGGTCGCTGTCTTCGGGCTGTTCGCCGGCCCAGCCCACGCACAGTCGCAGGCCCAGGACAGCGCCAAGCTCGGCCCGCAGGAGCTGGTCTCCAAGGTCGCCAACGACACCTTGAAGGATCTCGACGCCAACCGCGCCGAGTACGCCAAGAACAAAAACAAAGTACGTGAGCTGGTCGACAAGAACATGCTGCCGTACTTCGACACCGCCTATGCCGCGCAGCTGGTGCTCGCCAAGCATTGGGCAACTGCTACGCCGGAACAGCGCAAGCGTTTCATCGATGCGTTCTACCAGTCGATGTTGCAGAACTATGGCGAGGCCTTGCTGGAGTTCACGCCGGATCGTTTGAAGATCCTGCCGTTCCAGGGCAAGCCGGAAGACAAGATCGCCACGGTGCGCACCGAGATCCGTCGCGATAACGGCAGCCGTGTGCCGGTGAACTATTCGTTGCGTCAGACCAGCAACGGCTGGCGCGCGTATGACGTGCAGATCGAAGGCGTGTCCTATGTGAAGTCGTTCCGTACCGACTTCGGCTCCGAGATCAACCAGAAGGGCCTGGAAGCTGTGATCCAACGCTTGGAGCAGCAGGTGGCGAGCGGCACGGTCAAGAAGCCGACCGCAGCTTGATGAACGCCCGACCCGCCACGACCCCTGGTCCGGCCAAACTTGAAGCGCTCGGCAACGGGCGCTTCAAGGTCTACGGCGCGCTGAATGCCGAGACCGTGACTGACCTGCTCAAGCGCAGCGAAGCCGAGTTCCGTGGCGCGGCTGCTCTCGACATCGATCTGGCCAATGTTCCTGAAGGCGATAGCGCGGGGCTGGCACTGCTGATCGAGTGGCTGCGGCTGGCTCAGCAGAACAAACAAACCATCCATTTCAACAACGTGCCGGCGCAGATCGCGGCGCTGGCTCGCATCAGCGAAGTTGAAAAGCTGCTGAACTGCAACGGCAACGGCGCCCAGCACTGATTAGCACTGAGCGACGTCGCTGTTCGCGACGTCGCACCTGAGTCGCATCGTCGACCCGGCAGGCCCATAATCGGCCGACCTTCCATCGCCTGCGGTCCGGATGCCCATGTCTGCTCCCTCGTTGTCCAAAGTCGATACGTTCAATGCCTTGGCGATCAGCCGGCTGGCCCACGATTTGAAAGGGCAGGGGCGTTCGGTCATTCACATGGAGTTCGGTCAGCCGTCTACCGGCGCGCCGCGCGGGGCCATCGAGCGGGCACATCGGGTGTTGGACGCCGATCCCATGGGTTACTGGGAGAGCACGGCGCTCAAAGTGCGGCTGGCGCGTCACTATCTCGACAGCTACGGCGTTACCGTCGAGCCCGAACAGTTCATTCTCACATGTGGCGCTTCACCGGCGCTCACGCTGATATTGAGCGCGACCTTCTGCGCCGGCGACCGGATCGCGTTGGCTCGGCCGGGCTATGTGGCTTATCGAAACACATTGCGCGCGTTGCATCTCACGCCCGTCGAGATTCCGTGCGGAGCTGAGTCGCGATTTCAGTTGACCGCCGCGAGTCTCGCGGCGCTCGATCCGGCGCCGCAGGGTGTGATCGTTGCGAGTCCGGCGAATCCTACTGGCACCATCATTGTTCCTTCGGAGTTGGAAGCCATCGCACGCGTCTGTCGCGAGCGGAACACCACCATCATCTCGGATGAGATTTATCACGGCTTGAGTTATGTCGGCCCGGCCCGCTCCATGTTGGAGTTCGAGCCCAATGCCCGGATCGTGAATAGCTTCTCCAAATATTTCAGCATGGTCGGCTGGCGGCTCGGCTGGCTGCTGGTGCCCAAGGAGCATCTGCCGCGCGCTCGTGCCTTCATGAGTAATTTGTTTCTTACTGCGCCGTCGCTGAGTCAGCACGCCGGTTTGGTCGCCCTGGACTGCCGCGAGGAACTCGAAGGTCACGTTGCTACTTACACGCGCAATCGTGAGTTGCTGTTGGAAGCGCTGCCCAAACTCGGCCTGACTCAAATCGCGCCGCCCGATGGCGCGTTTTATATCTACGCCAACATCGCTCACCTCACTGACAGCAGCCTGGACCTGTGCCAGTCCCTACTGCGCGACACCGGCGTCGCCACCGCCCCCGGCATCGACTTCGACCCCGTCGACGGTCATCACTACCTGCGCATGAGCTTCGCCGTCTCCACCGCCGAAGTCCAAGAAGCCATCGCTCGCATGACCCCTTGGTTCGCCGCTCGCCAGAGCAACGCCGAATAAAAAAAATCCCGGCAGAGTGCCGGGATTTCTTGTGCTCGAGACGCGGGTTGCTCACAGCTTCGGTGTCTGAGGCACTTCCGGTTCGGCTTCCTCGGGCTCTTCGCCGATCACGTCTTCCAGAGTTTCTGGCGGCGGATTGCCGTCGAAGATGTTGAATTCGCGTTGCTGGACCCAGGCGTCGCGGATGAAAACGTACGGGTCGTAAGTGCGCTTGAGGGTTTCATCCAGCGGCAGCAGCTCGGCGCGCGAGTGAACGACGTTGATCACGCGTTCGGACCACTCGGCTTCCCAAGGCAGATCGGTGTACTGCAACGGATTGGTGAACCAATCGAACGCGCGAGACGGAGCGTCGCGCATGGAGGAAGGGCCGAGCAGCGGCAGGTTCAAGAACGGGCCCGAGGGCACGCCCCAAACGGCCATGGTCTGGCCAAAATCTTCGTCGTTCTTTTCCAGCCCGAGCGGCGTGGCCACATCGAAAATGCCGGCGATGCCCAGCGTGCTGTTGAGCAGGAAACGGCCGGTGTCCTTCAGACCCAGCACCACCTTACCCTGCAAAAACTGATTGATGAACGTGCCTGGATACTCCAGGTTGCTGAGTACATTACCGACACCGGTGCGAATGAATTGCGGCGTGACCTTGCGGTAGCCCTTGGCCACCGGCTTCAACGCGGCTCGATCGAGCGTGTCGTTGAATTTGTAGACACCGCGATTGAAGCCTTCGTAGCGCTCGGTGTTGGTGGTCCGTCCTGGTGCACTGGCGCACCCGACCAGGGCGAGCGTGGCGAGCAACAGGGGTGCGGCGCGCATTAACGTGAACATGCGTCGTGAATCCTTCAGCAACTTAAAAGAGGCGGTAGACGGCGCGAACGGGTGCAATCAATCCCTGGGGCGCCATCCCTTGCCGGACAGAGCACGCCCGGCGGGCGCGCCGATTGTATCAATTCGCGCGGCGACGGCTGTCGCCATTGCTCGCTTCGATGGTGCGACGGGCGCTGCGTTTGGGCAATGCTTGCTGAATTTCGTCCAGGCGGGCTTCGAAGCGCGCGCGCTGCACTTCGGAGATTTTCGGCACGGCCAGGGCCAGCTGCAGCTGACTCACTGCCAGCAACAGGTCGCCGCTCAGGATGTGGTACTCCGACATGTAGTAGTACGAGTCGGCCACATCGCCCGCGGCATTGGCGGCCTGCGCGGTGAGCTTGGCCTGCTCGGGTGTCGGCGGCACGGTGTTGAACAGGTCGAGCAGGATTTCGTGCGCCTGCTTGGAGTCGCCCTTTTGCATCAATGTTTCGGCGTAACGAATCGTGACCGCGACGTTGCGGGGGAACAGCTCGCGTGCGTGCTTCAATGTTTGCAGTGACGCGGCGCCATCGCCGGCCTGCAGCTGCGCCTGACCGAGCGCGGTGTGGTACTGAAGAATGGTCGGATCGGCGGCCTGCAACCGCTCGAAAATCGGCACGGCCTTGTCGGGCTGGCCGGCCATCATCAGCGCCAACGCTTTGCCATAGACCTGGGCCGAGGTCGCGTCGGGTTCGTTGTTGATCGTCGCTGCGTAGTACGCGCGTGGATCTTCGCCCGCAGGCGTCGAGAGCACGCGCAGGCGTTCGCGAGTGATTGCGTAGCTCGCACTCTGAGGCTCCGGTTTCACATCCAGCTGCGCGGCCCGTTCTTTCGTCTCGGCGATACGATTGCCGCTGACCGGGTGAGTGCGAAGCATCTCGGGAATGTTCAATTCGCTGCTGCCGGCGAGTCGACTCATGGTCTCGAAGAACGCGGGCATGCCGTTGGGATCGAAGCCCGAGCGGGCCAATAGACCGAGACCGACGCGATCCGCTTCCGCTTCGTTGGAGCGCGTGAAGCTGATCTGTTGCTGGATGGCGAGACTCTGCGCCGCTGCGACGCCGGCCATCGCCGCATCGCCGCCACCGGCTGCTGCGCCAACCAAGATCGCTGCCAGCATGGCCGCGGTGGAGACCAGGCTCGAGCGGCTTTGAGCCGCGATACTGCGAGCGATGTGCCGCTGAGTCACATGCGAGATTTCGTGGGCCAGCACGCCGGCCAATTCGCTTTCGTTCCGGGTCTTCAACAACAGCCCGCTGTTCACGCCGATGAAGCCGCCCGGCAACGCGAAGGCGTTGATGCTGTTGTCCCGAACCATGAAGTAGTTGAAGCGCTGCGTGCCGTCGTGCGCCTGACTGGAGAGCTTGTAGCCCAGCGAGCGGATGTACTCGGTGACTTCCGGATCCTCCAGGATCTGATCCTGGTCGCGCAGCCCGCGCACGATCATGCGGCCGATCTGGTACTCGTCCTCCAGGGTCAGCATGGCCTGGGCCGGACTGCCGATATCGGGCAAATCGTCCGGATCGGCATGGCTCACTCCCCCCACCAGGACCAGGGAGGCCAGTGTGGCGCTCAACAGCGCCTTGAACAGCGGGAAGGAGGGGATTTTCACAGGAAGCAGTGTGGTGCCGGCCGGCAAGGCTGTAAAGCGTCACAACTTCGACCTTAACCGTGGCTGTACGTTCATCGCCGACAAAAAAGTCGCTGTAGGTCAAGGGGTTGGCGGGGCGCCTTAGGCGGCGCCGGTCGCTTTCAGCGCTGCCATCGGCGCTGTGATGGGCGGCTTTGGCCGCGGACCAGGGTGGGGTTGTTCTGGCTCGCACGGGGCGGATATTCGCCGCTCGGCGGGTTGGTGGATTCTCTGTCGGCGGGCGGCGTCACCGGCGTCGGTTTGAACCGACCTGCGGCGCAGGCCATGCACGCGCGGGTGGCGGGTCTTTACGGCTTGGCGCGCGAACGCCAGTAATTAGGCTCTCGGTGCAGATGCGCGATGGCAATGACGATCGTTTCGTCCCGCGCTGGCTCGTAAATCACGCCGTACGGAAAGCGTTCCATCTGGCAACGTCGAATCGTCCCACCAAGGCGGTGCCAAGCGAGCGGGAACTTCTGGATACGCTGAATGGTGCTCCAAACCTCATCCCGAAACTCATCCCCCAGGCGGACTCGCTGGGTGTTGTAGTAGTGGACTGCCGAATGCAGTTCTTGGCGGGCCGGGATGAGGAACCGGATCTTCAAATCCGTTTGCCCAACTCCGAGAAGACTTCCGCGGCATCGACAGCCGCGAGTTCTCCTGCGCGGTAAGCGTTCAAGCGATCCTCGGCTTCCTTGAGCCACTGCGCGTCGAGGCTGGCGTCCGGCTTGTCCAGACTCAGAATCAGGTTCTCGACCAGCGCCGCACGCTCATTTGCCGGCAGTTGCAGCGCCTCGGCTAACAGGGACTTGGTCGATGGCATGCGATTTTCTCCAGGATTGGGCGGAATTTAGCAGTCGGGAACGGCGAAATCTAACCGCGCAGCCAGGAATTGAGGCCCTTTACCCACAGACCCCTTTCTAGCCGAGTTGGACTCCATTAGAATGCGCGGCCCCGCACCGGAGAGGTACCGAAGCGGTCACAACGGCACCGATTCGAAATCGGTTGAGGGCATTACGTCCCTACGAGGGTTCGAATCCCTCCCTCTCCGCCACTTTCCGCCGAACCCGTCTCGCTCAAACCGGAGTGAGCCTCGGCGGAGCGTCATTCCGCCATCCTGTCCACCATCGCGCAGTTCAAGAAGCTGCGTAAACGTCGCGAGCCTCCGAACGATCTGCGTGAATCAGCATAGAGGGAGGCATTGCCGCTCTACTGTCACGGGGCTCTTCGATGCGGATGAGAGCGCATGAGTAAGTTGAATTTCTAGGCGCAGTGACATTGAGGCGCGTGCGACGGCTCAGTCCGTCTGAAGCACTGCCACTCCGATCCGTGGGTAGAGGTCAGGCACAAAACCCACCGCATACCGGCGATCACCCCGCCGTAATTCATTAGTCCTCCTAATAGCCGCATTCGAACGGCCCCGGCTAATCCTCGGTGGTTTGAGGGCGTAGTGTGCTGGACAGCCGCCATAGCTAATGGATCAGCCGCTCTTTAGATCTCCTTGCAATGAGAGCGTGGGGCATCTCCGTGCAACCATTTCCCCGGTCGCGCGGTTAAACACCATCCGCCGTGACAACCACGGCGATCCTCGGAGAAAGATATGCACGACCCCCGCGACCTGGAAATTACACGGCGCGACGTCTTGAAGGTCGGCGCTGTCTCGGCTGCGGCAGCGGCAGTTCCGCAGGTGGCGAAGGGACAAAACGCGGTCCCACCGTCTCCGGTTCTTACAAAAGTGTCGCTCAATGTGAATGGTAAGCCGCGCGAGATGACGCTCGACACGCGCACGACGCTGCTCGACGCCTTGCGTGAGCATTTGCACCTCACGGGAACCAAGAAAGGTTGCGACCAAGGTCAGTGCGGCGCCTGTACCGTCATCGTCGACGGCCGCCGTATCAACTCGTGCCTGACGCTGGCGGTCATGCATGGAGGCGACAGCATCACCACCATCGAAGGGCTGGGCACGCCTGGCCACCTGCATCCGATGCAGGCGGCGTTCGTGAAGCATGATGGTTATCAATGCGGGTATTGCACGCCCGGGCAGATCTGCTCGGCAGTCGCAGTGCTAAGTGAGATCAAAGCGGGCGTGCCCAGTCACGTGAGCGCCGACCTCGCCGTTTCACCGCAAGTTACGGCTGTCGAGCTGCGAGAACGGATGAGCGGCAACATCTGTCGTTGCGCGGCCTATTCAAACATCGTCGATGCCATTAGCGAAGTCGCTCGGAGCAACGCATGAGGCCTTTCACTTATGAGCGTGCGCGTACTCCTGCAGAGGCTGCGGCCGCGGCGGCTAGAAAGACCGGCGCGAGGTTTATCGCGGGCGGTACCAACTTGCTCGATCTAATGAAGCTGGACATCGAAGCGCCGACACACCTGATCGATGTCAATGATCTCGAATTGAACAAGATCGAGCCCACCTCGGAAGGTGGACTGCGGATCGGTGCGTTGGTTCGCAATACGGATCTCGCGGCTGACCAGCGAGTCCGTCGCGACTACCCGCTACTGTCGCGTGCCCTGCTCGCAGGAGCGTCGGGTCAGTTGCGAAACAAAGCGACGACGGCCGGCAATTTACTGCAGCGAACGCGCTGCCCTTATTTCTACGATACGAATCAACCGTGCAACAAGCGCCAGCCTGGGAGCGGCTGCGGCGCCATCGGTGGCTACAGTCGGCAACATGCGATCGTCGGCGTGAGCGACAAATGCATTGCCACCCATCCTAGTGACATGGCCATCGCCATGCGTGCGCTCGATGCCACGGTTGAAACCGTGCAGCCGAATGGAAAAACGCGTCGTATCCCGATGTCGGAGTTCCATCGCCTGCCCGGTGACACGCCTCAGGTGGAGACCAATCTGCAAGCAGGCGAGTTGATCACTGCTGTCAGTCTGCCCAAACCGCTTGGCGGCACGCAGCTCTATCACAAGGTGCGTGATCGGTCCTCGTATGCTTTTGCGTTGGTTTCGATAGGTGTCGTCGTGCAACGAGACGGCACGGGTCGGGTGGCAGTGGGCGGCATCGCTCACAAGCCCTGGCGCGTCGAGTCGGCCGAGGCCGAGATGCCTCGAGGCGCGAAGGCGGTCACTGCAAAGCTGCTGGCAGGCGCGCAACCGACCGACGAGAACGCTTTCAAACTCACGCTCGTCGAGCGAACGTTGGATGCGGTACTGGCGCAGGCGAAGGGAGCATAACCATGAAGTTCGATTCGCCTGCAGGCACGAATCCCATCGATCAGCTGAAGGTGGTCGGCAAACCGGTAGATCGCATCGATGGGCCGCTCAAGACTACTGGCACCGCGCGGTACGCCTACGAGCGCCAGGATGCCGCGCCCAATGCGGCCTATGGATATGTGATCGGCTCCGCGATCGCGAAGGGTCGCATCGCTTCAATCGACGTGCTCGCTGCGAAGGCGGCGCCCGGCGTGTTGGCGATCGTTACACCCAACAACATTTGGCCGCTCAAAAAATCACCCAGAAACACCGCGAAGCTGTTGGCCGGACCGGAGATCGATCATTATCACCAAGCGATAGCACTCGTCGTCGCCGAGACGTTCGAGCAGGCGCGCGCCGCCGCGCAGCTCGTTCGGATCGAATATGTTTCCAGCCAGGGAAGATTCGATCTCGCGGCGGCTAAAGAGGGTGCGATCAAGCCGGAAAAGCTGACGGCAGGGCCGCCGGACACCGCGGTAGGAGATTTCGCTGGCGCATTCGCCGGAGCACCCGTCAAGCTCGATGCCACCTACACCACGCCCGACCAGGCTCACGCGATGATGGAGCCGCATGCGTCCACTGCCGCATGGAACGGTGACAAGCTGACGCTCTGGACGTCACATCAGATGATCGATTGGTGTGCGACTGATCTAGCTCAGACTCTGGACGTGCCGAAACAGAACGTACGCATCATCTCGCCATACATTGGTGGCGGATTTGGCGGGAAGTTGTTTGTGCGGGCCGAGGCGCTGCTCGCTGCGCTAGGTGCGCGCATGGCAGCTCGGCCCGTCAAGGTCGCGTTACAACGAGCGCTGATGTTCAATAACACTCCGCATCGACCCGCCACTATTCAACGCATTCGGATCGGTGCCACTCGCGACGGCAAGATCACTGCGATCGGCCACGAAAGCTGGTCCGGCGATCAACCGCAAGGCAAGCCGGATGGAGCTGTTCATCAGACGCGCTTGCTGTACGCCGGCGCACATCGCATGACAGCGACGCGTCTTGCCGCGCTCGACCTGCCGGAGGCCAATGCGATGCGTGCTCCTGGCGAAGCCACCGGGCTCATGGCGCTCGAAATTGCAATCGATGAAATGGCTGAAAAGCTCGGGCTCGACCCCATCGAGTTTCGGATTAGAAACGACACGCAGGTGGTGCCCGATCAAGGCCAGAGCACGCAGCAGCAGGCGCGTCCATTTTCGCAGCGCTCGCTAGTGCAATGTCTGCAACAAGGTGCCGAACGTTTCGGATGGAGCAAGCGTAACGCGCGCCCGGGCACTGTTCGGGAAGGGCGCTGGCTGATTGGCACGGGTGTCGCGGCAGCTATTCGAGGAAATCAGGTGACGAAATCCGCTGCGCGCGTGCGGCTTGATCGTCACGGTGTCATCACGGTCGAAACGGATATGACTGACATCGGGACCGGTAGCTATACCATCATTGCGCAGACTGCTGCGGAGACGATGGGCGTGTCGCTGGAGAAAGTGGACGTGCGCCTCGGGGATTCGAGTTTCCCGGTGTCGGCTGGCTCGGGCGGACAATGGGGCGGCAACTGTTCAACGTCCGGGGTCTATGCGGCGTGCATGAAGTTGCGTGAGGCGGTGGCGCAAAGGCTGGGCTTCAACACGACCGATGCCGTGTTCGCCGATGGTGAGATCCGTTCCGGCGGTCGATCGACACCGATCGCCTCGGCAGCCCGCGAACAGGAACTGGTTGCTGAAGATGTCATCGAGTTCGGTGAACTCAGCAAGAAGGCGCAGCAGTCTACTTTTGGTGCTCACTTTGTCGAAGTGGCGGTCGATGCGGCGACCGCGGAAATCAGAGTCCGGCGCATGCTTTCGGTATGCGCTGCGGGACGCATCCTGAATCCCAAGACCGCTCGCAGTCAGGTCATCGGCGCCATGACCATGGGCGTCGGCGCAGCGCTGATGGAAGAGCTCGTCGTGGATAAACGTCACGGTTTCTTCGTGAACCATGACCTCGCGATGTATGAGGTGCCGGTGCACGCCGACATTCCACACCAAGAAGTGATCTTCCTCGACGAAACCGATCCGATGTCTTCACCAATGAAGGCCAAGGGCGTTGCCGAGCTCGGAATCTGTGGAGTCGCGGCGGCCGTCGCGAACGCTGTCTACAATGCAACTGGTGTGCGGGTTCGCGACTATCCGATCACGTTGGACAAGATCATCGCCCGACTGCCTCCATTGGTGGTCAGTCAGGCGTAGCGTCAGCCGCGAAAGCGCAGCGCCTCTACCAGTAAAGCAAACGCCGGCGAGGAGTGCCTGCGGCTGGGATAGTAAAGGTGATAACCGGAGAATGGCGGGCACCAGTCTTCCAGGACGCGGATCAGTCGTTTGTTTGCAATGTGCGGCTGTGCCTGATCTTCGGGCAGGTAAGCCAGTCCCAATCCCTGCAAGACTGACGCCAGTCGCAGCCCCATATTGTTGAACACCAATTGACCTTCGACCCGAACATTGACCTCGCGGCCGTTCTTCTCCAGATCCCATGGAAACAGGCCGCCATACGTCGGCAGGCGAATGTTGATGCAATTGTGGCTGGCCAGATCTTGCGGCGTCTTGGGCTGAGGGTGTCGCTTGAAATACGCTGGAGCGCCGACCACGGCCATCCGAAGATCCGGGCCGATGCGGACGGCGACCATATCTTTCGCGACTTGCTCGCCGAGCCGCACGCCTGCGTCGAAACCCTCTGCGACGATGTCGGTGAGCCCGTAGTCGACCACGATTTCGATATTGACTTCGGGATAAGCAGGAAGGATTTTGCGTAACGCCGGCTGCAGAGCCGACATGGCCGCATGTTCGCCGGCGGTAATCCGAATGGTGCCCGCTGGTTTCTCGCGTAGTTCGCTCAGCGATGCGAGCGCCGATTGTATTTCGTCGAAGCGGGTCGCAACGGTTTTCAACAACCGCTCACCGGCCTCGGTCGGTGCGACGCTACGTGTCGTTCGAGTGAGTAGGCGCAATCCCAGCCGCGCTTCCAGATTGCGAATCGTCTGACTCAGCGCCGACTGTGAAATGCCAATTTGTGCCGCGGCCTTGGTAAAGCTGCGCGCCTTGGCGACTGCGGCGAAGGCTGCCAGGTCGTTGAAATTCTCGAGCGGCATTGATTAGTCCAGCTAATGGCGCCATGCCGATTAGAGCATCTAATCGTTGACTGAGTCGAGGGCTATAGTCGGTGTCATGACCGCGAGAACCTGCCACACAAATGAAGATCACGACCGCTGTCGCGCTCTCGGCACTTGCTGTTAGCGCGCCGATTGAGGCACAGGAGCGTCCTTCTGTAGCTCCTAAGAATATGCAGGCGATCGCACCTGCGCTCGCCGACTACACGGACAACGTGCTGTTTGGCGATGTTTGGGTGCGGCCCGAGTTATCGCCGCGCGACCGCAGCTTGGTCACGGTGTCTGCCCTCATCGCCACTGGCAAGACGCCACAGCTGGCGGGACATTTGAACCGTGCACTCGTCAATGGGCTGCAGGCAACTGAGATTGCGGGAGTCGTTACGCATTTGGCCTTCTACACAGGATGGCCAAACGCCGTATCTGCTTTGAACGTAATCGAGGAAGTGTTCAGGGAACGCAAGATCGATGTGGCGGCGCTTCGGAAGACGAAGAGCACGCAAACGCCTGCTGCCGAGCCGGGGCCACTTCATAGTCGGGAGATCGCGTCCGTCGCGCCGAAGCTCGCACAAGTGACTGATGTGGTCGTGTTCGATGATCTATGGCGCCGATCTGATCTCAGCCCACGCGATCGAAGCCTGGTCACGATTGCCGCGCTCGCGGCCAATGGGGACACAGATCAACTTGCACTCTATGTGCGTCATGGAATCGAGAATGGGCTTACCCGCGTCCAGATCGGCGAGGCGCTCACGCATCTAGCTTTTTATGCAGGGTTGCCTCGGGCTACTGCGGCGGCCGCTGTCGTAGGCGCGGCGATGGAGGTCGAGACAACGGCCAGCAAGGCGACAGACCCTACTCGACTGATCGTCGTCGAGCCCGGGATGCAAAAGCGTACCGCGCCCGCAAGTAACTTTTCAGGCTCGGTAACTGTGGAATCGCCGTTTAAAGGCTCAGGTGTTTCGCGTCTGGGTGGTGCAACCGTCACCTTTCAGCCAGGGGCACGTACCCATTGGCACATTCATCCGCGCGGCCAACTCCTCATCGTTACGAAGGGTGAGGGTTGGGTGCAAGGCGAGGGTGAGCCGGTGCGCGTCGTCAAAGCAGGTGACGTTGTCTGGACTGCGCCGGGAGTGAAGCATTGGCATGGCGCCACGACGACCAGCATGATGGCGCATGTTGCCGTCTCGGAGTCGCTTGAAGGTGAGGTCGTCGAGTGGCTCGAGCCTGTGACCTCCGACCAGTATCACGCGCAGTGAGGCTGGACATCTCTCACTCCCCGCCATCCCCAGCCGACTGATCCGAGCAGAAGCCTTTCTGCGATGCCTGTTGGCGTTCTTCGAGCGAGCCGGTGCGAGCGGCGGCTTCGGCGACGCCGTTGGGCAGGTGCATGCCTTGGTTGACGTTCTGTAGTTTGTGAGCGAGTTGTTCGGTCGAGATGCAACCGGAGCCGCCCAGGCGATTGGCGCTGTCGGTTTCATACGCGGCGGTTTGTTCGGCTTCGGCAGTCGAATCGGTGGGGCCGGCGGTGGGATTGGTGTTGAGGCCGACGTTGGTGGCAATGCCGGTGGTGCTGGGAATGGTTTGCGGATTCAACCCGGTGGGCGAGCCGGTCGCATCGCCGACGGTGCCGCCGTTGACGACGACGATGCCGGGCGACGTCGTGGACGAGGTGTCGTTGGTGTGCGTGGCAGTGGACGACGTGTTCGTGATGTTCACTGATACGCCTTGACTCGAACCGCCGGCGGTGGTCGACGTGCTCGGTGCGCTGACGCTCACCGGATTGTTGGCTTGACCGACGGTGCCGGTGGAGGAGTTGAGACCGACAGAGCCAGTTGCGGTGATGTTCGGGCCGCTGCCTGAAGTCCCGCCGGTGTTGCCATTGGTGATGGAGCCGCCGCTGCTGATGGTCACATTGCCGCCGGAGATCGTGCCGACGACGATGCCGCCGCCGGTAGATACATTGACGTTGCCGCCGCCACCGCTGGTGGACAAATTCACTGAGCCTTGCAGTTGTCCGCCGCCGCTCAGAGAGATGCCGCTGCCGTCGCCGCTCTGGCCTGCGGTTACGCTGATGCCGCCGCCGACGTTCACGGGTGAAGAGCTCGACACCGAGCTGCCAGAAGTAATCGTGAGTTTGCCGGACACCTGGGTCGGCCCCACCGTCACCGCGGTGGTGTTCGCTAGCGTGGCATCGCCGCCGCTGGTGAGTGTTACGGTGCCGCCGATGGTGTTGTTGGAATTACCGAGCAAGATGCCGCCGGTGCCCGCGCTTGCAGACAGACCGTTGCCCACATTCAGTGCGACACTCTGCGTGATCGCATTGCCGGCGTTCACCGCCAATAGTCCGGAAACATTGGTGGTGCCGAGGTTGATGGAGTTGATGTCGCGTACCGTGGCATTGCCGCTGGTGGCGATGCCGATGGTCGCGAAGTCGTTGGCATCGTCCAGTGTCACATCGGCGCCTGCGTTGATGCTCGTGGTGCCGCCGACCACGATGGGGCCCGAGTCGCCGAGGGTGCTGCCGATAGTGACAGTGAGCCCGCCGGTGATCGTGGACGGACCGAGTGTCAACGAGTTGGTATCGGTGATTGTCGCGTTCGCGGCGCTTGCGATGCTGAGGATGTTGAAGTCGTTGCCGGCCGTGGACAGATTCACATCGGCGCCGCCAGCGGAGATGGTAGCGACTCCGCCTACCTGCAGTGGTGCGGTGCTCGAAACGCCGGGTGCATTCACATTCAGATTGCCGGTCAACGCCAATGCCGGCAGCACCAATGCCGTCGTGTCGGTGATCGCGACATTCGCGAGACTGGGGCCGTTGATGGCTACGGTGCCGGCGAGTCGGTTGGCACCGTTGTTGAGCGCAACCGAGGCGCCGGTTCTATTCGCTGTGATGTTCGTGTTGCCCGTGATGTTCAGGGCCGCGCTGTTGCTGACGTCGCCCGTCGCAGTCGTCACCGTGAGATTGCCATTCGTGGCAATCGCACCGAGGTCGAGCGAATTCGCGGCGTTCAACGTGACATGATTGGCGCTGCCGACATTGATTGCTGCTCCGAAGCTGTTGCTGGGAGCGTCGAGCACGATGTCGTTCGCTGCGCCGACCGATAGCGTCGTCACGCCGCCGATGTTGAGCGCGGCCGAGTCGGAGAGCGCGCCGTTGGTCGTTACATTCAAGTTGCCGGCGATCGTGGCGGCGCCGAGATCGAGGGCATTCACATCGTTGAGCACGACGTTGTTGCCGCCACCGACGCTGACCGTTGCGAAATCGTTGCCGGCGTCGAGCGTGATATTGCCGCTGCCGGCGTTCAGCGTAGTGCTGCCGCCGACGACGATTGCGCCGCTGTCCGTCACCGGTCCGTTGGCGACGATCGCGAGTGTGCCGGCGATCGTAGAGGCGCCCAGGTCCAGCGCGTTCGCGCCGCTCAGTGCCACGTTGCCAACGCTTTGCACGCCGATGCTGCCGGCGAAGTTGTTGGCGACGTTATCGAGAGTGATATTGCCGCCAGCGCCGATCTGAGTGGCCCCGTTGATGGCGAGCGCACCGGTTTGAGTCACGGCACCGCCTGTCGTAACACTTAGATTGCCGCCGATGGCGGACGTGCCGAGATTCAACGCATTGGTGTCGACGAGCGTAGTGCTGCCGCCCGTGATGCTCACCGCGCCGACGAAATCGTTACCGCTCTGATCCAGTGCGATCGTGTTACCGATGCCGGCATTGAGTGTCGTCGTGCCACCGACTGAGAGCGTGCCGGAGTCCGTAATCGCGCCGCGCGTCGTCACGTTCAAGGTGCCGCCAAGTGTGCTCGCAGCCAGGTCGAGCGCGTTGGTGTCGACGATCGTGGCGTTGAGTGCGGTGATTGCAACCGGACCGACGAAATCGTTGGTCGCGCTGTCGAGCGTGATCGTGCCGCCGGCACCGGCACTGAGCGTTGCCGGACCGGTGACATTGATCGTGCCGGAATCGGTCAGTGCGCCGTTCGTTGTGAGTGCCAGCGTGCCGCTGATGGAAGCGGCGCCGAGATCGAGTGCGTTGCTATCGTTCACCGTGACGTTGTTGGCGCTGTTGATGACGAGCGTCGCCAGATCGTTGCCGACGGCATCGAGCACGATGTTGTTGCCGGTGCCGGCGGCGAGTGTCGTCGTGCCTCCAACCACGACATTGCCACTGTCGGTAATGCCCGCCGCGTTGACACTAAGATTGCCGCTCAATGTCAGCGCGCCGAGATCAAGCGCGGTGGTGTCGGCGACGCTCACGTTCGCCAGGCCGCCGCTGCCGTTGAAACTGACCAGGCCCGCCAACACGTTCGCTGGGTTGTCGATCGTGATCGACGCGCCGGCTTGATTGGCGGACAGCGCCGCATTGCCGGCGATGTTGAGCGCGCCGCTGCTGATGAGGTTGCCAAGATTCACGGTCGCGGTGAGTCCGCCAGCGGTTGTGATGTTACCGAGCGAGAGTGAATTGGCATCGACGAGCGTGACGTTGTTGGCACTCGTGACGGAAACGGCGCCGGTGAAGTCGTTGCCTGTGTTGTTCAGAGTGACGTCGTTGCCGACACCGGCTGTCACGGTCGTCGGACCACCGACCACGATCGCGCCGGCATTGGTAATGGCGCCATTCGCGGCCACGGTGAGGCCGGCAGCGACATTCGAAGTGCCCAGTGCGAGCGCGTTAACGTCCGTGACGGCAGCATCGACGCCGGCATTCAGGTTCACAGCCCCGACGAAGTCGTTGGCGGCATTCGTCAGTGCGATGGCGCCGGTGTTGGCGGTGACGTTGCTGGTGCCGTTCACCGTGAGCGCGCCGCTCTGAGTGACGCCGGCGACACCAGTCAAAGCGAGATTGCCGGAGATCGTCGACGCGCCCAGATTCAGCGCCGTGTTGTCGACCAGTGAGACGTTGTTGGCTGCGGCAACGATCACCGGGCCGATGAAGTCATTGGTCGCTGCAGTCAAGGTGATGTTGTTGCCGGCGCCGACGTTGAACGTAGCAGCGCCGTTGACGGTGACCGGTGCAGTCTGGGTGAGCGCGCCATTGGTGTTGAGTTGCAACGCGCCGCCGATGGTTGAAGCGCCGAGTACCAGTGCGTTGGTATCGGTGAGCGATACGTTGCCAGAGCCATTGGCTGCGACACTGCCGACGAAATTATTCGCTGCGTTGTTCAGCGTGATCGTGGCACCGGCGCCGGTGGCTGCCAGCGAGGTGTTGCCGTTGACCTGCAACGCGCCTGTCTGGGTGAGATTGCCGCTGGTGACGTTGGTGCTGAAGTTGCCGGCTGTCGTGATCGGTCCCAGCGTGAGTGCGTTACCCGTGACGAGCGTGACGTTGTTCGCTCCGCCGACGGACACCGCGCCGGTAAAGCTGTTGTTGGTGGTATCCAGCGCAATGTCATTGACGCCTGCATTCAACGATGTGGTGCCGGCAACGGTGATGGTGCCAACGTCAGTCAACGCGCCCTGTGTGCTGACTGCGAGACTGCCGCCGATGGTGGAGTTAGCCAAGGCCAGACTGTTGGCATCAGTGATGCTGGCATTGGTGCTGCTGCTCAGTGCGACGTTGCCAATGAAGTCGTTGGCCGCGTTGGTGAGCGCGATTGCACCGCTGCCAGCGGCGACCGCGGTATTGCCTGAGACCGTGAGCGCACCGCTTTGTGTGACTGCGCCTGCGGTGGCAAGCGTGAGATCGCCGGCGACGGTGGCTGTCCCCAGTGCTAGAGCATTCGCGTCGCTCAATGAAACGTTGCTACCGCCGTTGATCGACACGGTCGCAAAGTCATTCGCGACATTGGTCAACGTGATGTTGTTGCCAACGCCGGCGTTGAGCGTCGTAGTGCCAGCGACGGTAAGTGCGCCGAGCTGCGAGATGACGCCGTTGGTGGTGAGTGTGAGTGCGCCGCTGATGCCTGAAGTATTCAGCGTGAGGGCATTGGTATCCTGCAGCGATACGTTGCTGCCGGTGAGCGACACTCCGCCCACGAAGTCGTTGCTGGCATTGGTGAGCGTGATGGCGTTCGCACCGGCATTGAACGCGCTGGTGCCGTTGACGACCAGAACGCCGCTTTGAGTCAACGCGCCCGTGCTACTAATGGCCAGGTTGCCGATCAGCGAGGCGGCGCCAAGATCCAGGGCGCCGGTGTTGTTGATCGTGAGATTGCCGCCCACGGCCGTTGGCAGTACACGAGCGAGCTGCGTAGTGAGGGACGCATTACCGGTCACGTTGAGATTCAACGTACCCGTTGCGCCGCCGATTCTCACATCGGTGCCGGCGCCGCCGGTGACGGTCGTGCCACCTAGCGTCAGCGTGGAGTTGTTCGGCAGGATCAAACCGCCGGCGCCAAAGGTGGTCGCGCCGCCGCGTAGTGCAAGGCCGAAACTCTCCGCCGATAGATCCAACGCACCAAGCGAGCCGATCGTGGTCGTGCCGGTTCCGCTGGCTGCGCCAATCGTTACCGTGCCAGTGGAGCTGAGGCTTTGTAGCTCGGCGGCGGTGAGATTGAGCGCGCCGGCTGCATCGTTGAGGCCGATGGTTTGGGTCGGCGAATTCGGTTGCAGCGTGATGCTGCCGCCACCGATGGTGCCACCGTTCAATGCCATGGTGTCGGCGGTCAGCGTCAGCGCGCCGGTGCCGCTGATGCCATGTGTTGCATTGACGGCCAAGTTGCCGCCCGAGGTCAGCGCGAGGTTACGAGTGCCGAACGCGACCGCTTCAGCGGTGCCGACAGTGATGCCGCCGGTGTTGGTGCCGGCGCCGATGGTGATCAAACCGCTGCTCGTCAAATTGCCGAGCTCGGCGCTCGAGATACCGAAGGTGTGAGTGGTATCGCCGATGCCGATGGTTGCAGCCGCTGTCGACGGTGTGAGCGTAACTGCAGCGCTGCCGGCGTTGATGGTGCCAGTGAGATTGATATCGGCGGCCGTGATGCTGACGGGGCCGGCCGCGACCGATGCGCTGGCATTGTTGTGCGTATACACGCCGGTGCCATTTGCATCGCTGTCCGCGTTGACGGTATACGCGCCGGTTGTTGAGAGCTGTGCCGTCGCGCCAGACAACGTTACACCGTTGGCAGCGCTCAGATTGAGCGCGCCGCTGCCTGAAGTGAGGCCGGCACCGATAGTCACAGCGCTCGAAGCTCCACCCGCTGTGAGCGAGACGGCACCACCGGCCGCGGCGGAAATGGCTTCGCTGGTTGTGATCGAACCGTTGCTGGTGGTCAGGCCGATGGCGCCACCGCCCGTGGTCGAAATGCCCGTCAGGCCGCCAACAGTTGCGCCACCAATCGTGAGATTGCCAGTCGGTGCGGTGAAGAACGCGCCGCCGGATTGAGCGGATGCTTCCACGTGCGAGGCTGCGACTCGCAGTGGCGCGCTGGAGGTGCCGATTGCTCCGCCACCCGCTGCGCCGTTGACTGTGAAGACCGCCGAGTTCGCCGTTATCGTGTCACTCGCTGACGCACGCAGAATGCTGCTGCCTGCGGTTTGGCCACTGTGCGTGATGTGAACGTTGCCGCTGCCCGCATTCAAGTTGGCCAGCGTGATGTTGCCCGATGTGCCGACCCCAGCGCCGGTGCCGACGTTGATGGAAATATCGCCGTTGCTCGCGGTGGTATTGATCGTCGTGCCCGCGGCCATCGTGAACGCGGCAGCACCGACGTCGCGAGCAGTATTGCTGGCGAGACTACTGTTGATGGTCGCAGTGAAAGGGCCGCGCACTAGTACATCGGCGTTGAGCGCGATGCTGCGGCCAGCTTCCAGCGTCAGGCCGTTGTTACTGAGTAGCGAGAGCGCATTGAGCGCCGTGGTCAACGTGATGTCGTTGTTCGCTTGGAGCGTGATGCCGCTCAAGGTGAGTTGGGCCAGCAGATCGAGCACGCCGAGCGTGACGCTGCCGACCAGGTTTTCCAGAAAGCTATCGTTGTTGAGCAGAGTGTCGAGACTGAGCGTGCCGATCGTGATGTTCTTCGGATCGAGTAGCAGAGTGCCGTTGGCGCCCTGCGACGCACGCAGGTCGGCCAATCCGGCGTAAAGCAGGTTGTCCTTGCCGGAAACTTCTGCGTCACCGCCGTCGCCGCCACTGGCGCCGCCACGAGCGCTGATCGAACCTTCGAAGCGCGTGGCGGCATCAGCCCAGACCACCACATCGCCGCCGTTGCCGCTGCTCAATGCATCGGCGTTCAACTGTGCGTCCGGGCCAACATACACGCGACTTGCATTGGGCTCGGGGCCCGCGCCCTGGAAGCTGCCGCCGACATTGATGGTGCCGCCGCCTCGGTCGCCTGAAACATTCAACTCGGCGGCGTCGAACAAGCCGATGCGATGGCCGAAGACGCCGATCGATCCGCCGGTCGCGCCCGCTGTGGTGCCGGACGCATCGAGCGTGCCGCTCACGGCAACCGTGCCGTGTTCGCCACCTTCGAGCCGGATCACACCGTTGCGTTCGGTGAGCGAGGTGGCCTCGATGATGCCGGTGTTGTTGACGACGGTGCCGGCCAAGTCGTTAGCGGCGGAGGCGCTCATATACACGCTGCCGCCGGCGGCTTGAATCAAGTGATGATTCGCCGCTTGCGCATCGACTGCGCCTCGATCCACCGCGAGTCTGAGCAATGAGTCGCCGTTGAAATCCAGCGTGACGCGTTCGCCGGCCGCGAGCCCCACCGTGCCGAGACGCGCCGTGATGATGCCTTCATTCGCAACTTGCCGACCGAGTAGCGCGATGTAGCCACCATCGTTCGCTCGCAATGTGCCCAGATTGGCAACGTCACCGGCCGTGCCGTTGGATTCGAACACGTAGCGGCCGGCCAGAAAATCTTCGTTGCTAATGTTGAGCGTGGATGCGACCAAGCCGCCGACGTCGACATGAGCGTCGCGACCGAACAGCACGCCGCTGGGATTGACCAGAAACACCCTGCCGTTGGCGTTGAGCGTGCCCATGATCTGGGACGCGTCGCTGGCGAGCACGCGATTCAGAGCGACTGCGCTGCTCGAGGGTTGCGCGAAGGTGACGCTGGCGTTCTGGCCGATATTGAAGCGGTCCCATTCGATGACGACCCGATCGCTGGCCTGGTCGATGCGCAAATTGGAACTCGACGGCGTCGTCATGCTGGCTGCACCGCTGACGACGATGCCGTTCTCCGGCAATGCGCCGGGATCGATGGTCTGCGCGTGCGACTGGCCGCTCAGTGCGAGCAGACAGCCAGCGAAGTACAAATATCCTGGAACGTCAGGACGCGTGGCGCCAAACAGTCGGAGTGCTCGCATTGGATCGGTTCCTGCGTCTCAACGAAACCACTTCATGGCTTGCAGCCAGAAGTGGCCGTCACGGGAGGTGTTGTCGCTGTCGCGACCCAGAATGTCGCGGCCGGGATTGCTGCTCAGTTGCCAGCCGTAGCTGGTGCGGACTACGAAGTTGTCGAGTGAGCTGTAGTTGGCGCCGAGGCCGGCGCCATACAGCACGTATTCGTTACGCAGATGCGGGTTGCCGCCTTGCCAGCCGCTCCAGGTGCTCTCGTGCAAGCGGATGCGGCCGGCGTCGAAGAAGGCCAGCAATTGCAGATTGGAAGGGCCCCATTGCAAGGAGCGGTCCCAGTGCAGCTCGAGGTTGCCGAGCAAGCCGCGATCGCCGGCAGCTTCGCCCTGGGGCCAGGCACGAATACCGAATGGGCCGCCGAGCACGAACTGCTCGCCGGAGTTGAGATTGCGCGATGAGAACTGACCGCTCAACGCCACGCGTACTGAGAACAGTCCATCCAGATCCTGCAGCCGCGCGACGTTGAAGTTCACCTTGGTGAAATTGCCGTGCGTATGGGTCGTCAGCGAGTCGACGAACTGGTCCGGCGAACCGTCCAGCTTCTGGGCGCCATGAAACACCGTCACGCCGAACTCGTTCAGGCCGGCGCCGCCGAAGTCGTCGCGTTTTTCGCCGGAGAGGCCCGCCAGCCAGACGTTGCCTTTCTTGTCGCTGGCGCGTTCGTCGTTGATGTCGCTGCGATACCACTTCTGGTCGTAGCCGACGCTGCCGTAGAGACTGAAGGTGCGCGTGCGCACGAACGGATGTAATACGTAGGCGCTGGCGACGCGTGCATCGCCATTCGCATGCAGATATCTGAAGTCCTTGCCGATCTCGTAGTCGACATAGGTATATGCCAGGCCGATGCGCGTACCCCGAGCGTCGACCGGCACGGTGTACGAGAGTCGCCCGAAGCGCATGTCACCCGTGTTTGTCGTCAGCCCTCGCAACGACAGCACGTCGCCCCAACCGGCGGGATTGTTGAAGTTGATGGTGCCGCCGACGCGAATCTCGCCGGTATAACGGCTGCCGTAGGAATCGGCGTCGACGCTGCCGTCGAACAGCGAGCGGCCTTCGGCTTCTACGACCAGATCCGAGGTGCCTACTGAGGCGCCGGGCTGCAGCGTCGAGCGTACGTCGAGCGCTGGCAGATCATTGAGCAGCAGCAGGCCGCGCTCGACGTTCTCATCGCGCACCACGTCGCCCACAGCAACGGTTTGTTTGACGTATTTCTCGGCATGTCGCTGATCGATGCGGGTTCGACGGCCGTCGACGTTGACCACCACATTGCCGATGCGTCCTTCGAGCACGGAAATTTCCACGACACCATCGCGAATTTCCTGTGCCGGTAGGTAGGCTCGTGCCACCAGATAGCCGGCGTCGCGATAATGATTGGTGATTTCGGCGGCGGCGCG
>NZ_JAEUPY010000128.1 GCF_016790065.1 Steroidobacter sp. | reverse complement strand
ACATTCCGAAGCCCGCGACACCGAAGCCGTAGTGCCATCCATACAGCTCGCCGAGCGTGCCGCAGACCAGTGGCGCCACGAACGCGCCGATGTTGATCGCAGTGACGTAGACGGCGTATGCAGGCTCGCGACGCCGGTCATCACGTGCATAGAGGTTGCCTACTTGTGCGGCCAGATTACCCTTCAGCAGCCCCGAGCCGACGATGAGCGAGAGCAAAGCTGTTAGGAACAGCGTCTCGAACGCCATCATGAAATGACCGGCCGCCATTGCGACGGCGCCCAGCAACACGGCGCGACGCCGTCCGAGCAAACGATCGCCGAGCAGACCGCCCAGCACCGGCACGAAATAAATCAATGCCACGTACAGCCCGAAGATCTGCGAAGCCAACGCCGGCACCGCCAGCACACCGAACACACCTTCGATAGCAGCACGCAACCCGCTGAACCCCGCAACGGTGTCCACCGTGCCCGGCTGCAACAAATAGCCGGTCATGTACAGCATCAGCAGCGCCTGCATGCCGTAGAACGAGAAGCGCTCCCACGCTTCCGTGAAGGCAATATAGGCCAGGCCCTTGGGATGGCCCAGGAACAGCGGGTCCTGTGTTACTGGTGCGCCCAAGCTTTTTTCCATTCGACGATGTTACGAGTCCGGCCCGCTTCCCAATAGAACTTGGAGCGCGGCCGGTCATAGTTGCCGATCTCGTTCATGCTGTACGCATCGAACAGCCGGCCGTTGACCATGGTGTAGCGAACGGTATTGCTGTTACGGATGTCCTCTAGCGGATTTTCATCCAGCACCAGCAAGTCGGCGAGCTTGCCCACGGCCAGCGAGCCGATCTGCGCCTGCATGCCGAGCGTGCGCGCACCGTTGATGGTCGCAGTTCGTAGCACACGATGGTTGCTCATGCCGCCTTCGGCCAGCAGCTGCATCTCCCAATGCTGAGCGAGGCCCGACACTTCGCCATGCGACCCCGCGTTGACGATGACTCCGGCGTCGTCGAGCTTCTTGATGGAGCGGGACACGGAACGGAAGCCGATATCGTAGAGCTCATCGGCCGCGTGAATGCTGGTCATGCCCCGCACGTAAGGCGGTGCGTAGTGCCCGGGCGCCAGCGGACTGTAGCCGCTGGTGGTGACCTGCACGAACGTCTTGGCTTTGGGATCGTCCCAAACGCGCGAATGTTGATAGATATAGTTCTCGCCGAACAACTCGCCGAAAATGATTACCAGCGTCGGCGTGTGCGGCGTCTGCCCGTGCTTCATCAGCTGCACGACGTCATCGTAGTACGTTGCCACCGGCAGGTTGTGTTGCAGGTTGGTCTGTCCATCCAGCACGGAGGTGATGTTGTTGAAGAAGTTCGCCTCGCCCTCCACGTCCACCATGATGCCGGTGTCGCGCCCGGCCTTGATCAGCTGCTGACGCTGACTGCGCATGGGCTGGCGATAGCTTTTTACGATGATGCCGCCGAGCGCTCGCTTGCGCTCCATCAGCACCTTCGCGTCCTCGTAGCTGCCGATGGGGATGAACGCGTTGTCGCCCTTGCCAGCGCGCCCGAAGGCGATGAAGCCGGACTCGATGGCTCGCGGCCCGACCATGTCCCCCGACAACGTCATCTCGCTCTGCGAATAGCTCGGCAGCTCCGAGGTGTATGGGTCGTAGTTGGTAGTAACTCCGTAGGCCAGATCCGCGTAACGCGACTGCTGCTTCTGGGGCATCAACCCGGACGAGGTGTAATAGCAATTGTTGATGTGGCCGTGCATGTCGACCAATCCGGGCATGAGCGTCTTGCCAGACACGTCGATGACTTTGGCGCCCGCGGGGATCGCCACGTCGCCCACCGGCCCGAGCGCGGCGATACGATTGCCATTGACGACCACCGTGCCGCGTTCAATGACCTGCTCATCCTCCATGGTGATGATCCGACCATTG
>NZ_JAEUPY010000081.1 GCF_016790065.1 Steroidobacter sp. | reverse complement strand
GCGCCCGCCTTTGCGTGCAGCGAGCCCGAAGCCGTCGCTACCCGCGGCACCGTCTGCATCCAACCCGAGCTGCTCGGCCGGCGATGCTTCGTCCGGCGCCTGTTCCGGTTCCTGTTGCTCGAGCGGCTCTTCGATCTTTTCCTCCGGCGGTGGCGGCGGCGGTGGTGGCTGCTCAGGCGGCGGTGGCGGTCGCACGATCTTTACGATCTGCGCTACCGGCCGCTGCGGCCCAGCGTCCTTCTCCGCCATCATCTGCACCACGAACCGGATCATCGCGCCACCGACCAGGAGCACGATGACCGCACCGATGACCAGCGGCACGTGGCGTTGCCAGCGCTGTTTGCTCACGACACGCGCCCCGCTACTTGACGATTCGCTGCGTCACGAGACCGAGTTGCGTGATCTCCAGCCGCCCTACCAGGTCCAGCACATCGACCACTTTCTGGTATTGAATGGTGGAGTCGGCTTTGATGATCACCGGCAGCTCGGGATCCTGAGCTTTGTATTGCTTCAGCAGATTCTCGAGCTCCGGCAAGGTCACCGGATACGTATCCAGATAAATGGTGCCGTCCGCGGTGATGGACACTGCTTTGGTTTTTGGCTTGGCCAACGCCGGCGTTTCGCTGGCTTTGGGCAAGTTCACCTTGATGCCTTGCACGGACGCCGTGGTCATGATGATGAAAATCACCAGCAGCACGTAGGCGAGATCCAGCATCGGCGTGATGTTGATCTCGTCGTAAACGTCTTTTTCTTCGGCTGAGGCAGACATTAGCTGTAGTGCTCCGCGACTCGCGACACGAACTCGTCGACGAACACCCGCATGTCGGCGTTCACTTCTTTGATTTTCGTGTTCAGCCAGTTGTAGCCGAACAATGCCGGGATCGCGACCGCGAGGCCGGCGACGGTGGCGGCCAATGCCGCGGCGATACCTGGCGCGATCGCGTTGACGTTGACGTCACCGCTGGCCGCGATGGCAGCGAACGTGATCATCACGCCCACTACAGTGCCGAGCAGACCAAGGAACGGCCCGCCGGCGATGGCGATGGTGAGCAACACCATCTGCGACTGCAGCTTCTGAGTCATGCGTACCATCGTCGCGTCCAGCGTCGCGCGAATCGCCTCGATGGCCTGCGGCGACAGTGTCGTAACCGCTCGCGCACCTGCCGACTTCAAGCCGATTCGGCCGGTCATCTCCTGCACGCCGTGGTGATACAAGCGATACAAGGTCGAGAACTTGTACTTGTCCTCCTGCTCGCCGAAGTGCGGCATGAACGGTGATTCGTCGAGCGCAGCATCGCCTGGCGCGTCCTTGCTCTCATCGTGATCGAGCGACGTCGGGTCGCCACGCAGCGCCTGATATTCCTTGAGGAACGCAGCGTTCTGTTTCTTGATCTTGGACAGATACAAGGTCTTGCCGATCATGATCAGCATGGCGATCACGAACATGATGGCCAGGATGATGATGACCACCCAACCGTCGACGGTGACGTTCTTCATGGTCACTGCGAAGTAGGAAACGTCCTCGCCTTCACGCTGTGCGTCCGCGCCGTACACGACCAACGGCGACTCTTGGCCCTGAGCCTTGGCCGAGGCAGCAAGCCACTCCAGCGGGCGCGCGACGTTGGCAACCTGCACTTCATCGATCTCACCGACCAGACCATTGCTGCCACCGGCGCTGTTGCCGATGTTCAAAGCACCGGCGATCTCCACCGGCTGCGCAGCCACGTTGGCTACTTCTTTGCCGTTGACGAACAGAATCAACTTACCGCCGCCGACCGTGGCAGCGAGGTGGTGCCAGGTGCCGGTGGCCAGATCGGCTGAATCCTTGGCTTCAACTTCTCCGCTTGCGCCAGTGACCGCGGTATAGACCTGCGCACCGCGCACGCCGAGCACCCAACGCTTGCCTTGGTCTTCTAATCCCAGGATCTGAGCGTTGCCTTGCGGTTGATCGATGCGCACCCATGCCGAGAGCGTGCCGCCCTTGGCGGGAATCAAACGCAGCGACGCGCTAGCGGGCCGGCTGATGACGGCGCTGCCTGAGAACTTGACGCCACCGCCAATCAGCGAAGCCGGGGTCAGTTCCGCCGTAGAGGTCACCGCGTCGTTGTCGTTCGCCGTGCTATCCGCGAGGGCCGCGGCGTCCTGGCCGAAGTGATAGACCAGCGCCTGGTTGGCGTCGTAGCTATCGGCGGACGGCGGCGCCGTGGTCGCCTTCTGGTTGCCGTAATAGAGATGAATCTTCTCAGCGGCGCTGCCACCCGCGATGCGTGGCACGCGCACCCAGATGAATGCCATCTGGTTGACCGGGTCGTAACGCTCGATGTGAAACTTCAGCGGCGTCTTGTCATCGCCACCCACGACGCGCAGATCGCTACCGTCAGGCTGCGTGTCCGCGAAGTAACCAAAATTGCCCAGATGCAGGCGGATCAGCACCGGCACGTCGACCGGCGTCGCCGCCACATCCGCTCCGGCGGGCGTGGTATCGAGCGTAATTTCCTTCCGGAAATTCCAGTCGTCGCTCCACCAGGCGAAGCTCGCCATCGGCAGACAACAGAACAACACTGCAAGTAGCTTGCGCACGGGATCGCGTCTCTGAATTTATTGGAGGTCAGTTATCGAGCGGCGGCGAGCGAGCTCGCGCCCAGCGTCCGGTGCCGGACCGCGCGCGGGATTATTTCCATATGACGTGATGATTTCGTGACAAAAGCACTATGAGTTGCGCGCGTCATACATTCGTATGCGATGACGCAGTTGGTTTGCCACTCATTTCGCCGCGACGGCGACCCAGCGTCACCTACTCCGACGCGACAGATTCGGGCTCGGGGCTAGGGTTAGCGTCGGGTCCAGCATTGGGCCCGGGCTGCTGAGTCAGCTCTCGATAAACTTCGGTAGCTCGCGACGCCACGCTGGTGTTCGCGTCCGACATCGCTAGATGCAGGATGGAGAGAACTGTTTGTTGTGCGCCCTCCTGTTCTGCCAATGCCCGCAGCGAGTTAACTGCGCGAACACGATTGCGCACGGTGGAGTCAGAGGTGACTGCGATCTGCAGGGCCTGCAAGGTTTCAGGCGTGGCGACGTGGAGCTGATCGATGGCCTCGGCGCGCTCCTGGGGTTCAGCGGCACGCATCGCTTGTTGGCCGATTTGGGTTAGGCGAGTGCGCTGCGCTTCTCGCTCGGCCTCTGTCAACGCAGCAGTCGCACTCGCCGCCTCGATGCCGGCCGCTATCTCATTGCTTGAGCTCGCATTGGCCGAGTTCGTGCTGGCCGAGTTCGTACTGCCTGAGTTCGTACTGCCT
>NZ_JAEUPY010000073.1 GCF_016790065.1 Steroidobacter sp. | reverse complement strand
CGCGACGTGGAGGAGCCGCGCCTGTCTCCGGATGGTCGCTTTCTTTATTACACCGAGCGCCTGGTGGCGCCGGCGTTCGTGTACTTCGATGCCAATCAAATGAACTATGGCGTGCGTCGGCTCGATCTGGATTCGGGACAGGTCGACCAGCTCATCGATGGCTTCGGTGGCGCCGTGGCGCCACAGGTCTCGCGTGACGGTAAGCGTCTGGCGTTCGTGCGTCGAGTGCAGGACAAGACCGTGTTGTTCTCCTATGACTTGGCCAGCGGCGCGCAGCAGCCGGTGTATGACCAGTTGGATCGAGATGCCGACGCTTCCTATGGTGCGCAGGGAGCGTACTACCCTCGCTTCGATTGGTTTCCGGACAATCGACACGTGGCGATCTGGGGCAAGGGCAAGTTGTATCGGATCGATATGGACAGCGGCAATGCTGTCGAGATTCCTTTTCGCGCCACCGCGACTCATCAGCTGACGAAGTCGCCGCGCTTCGGTCAGGATCTAGCGCCGGAACAGTTCACGGTCCGCAACGTGCGGCAGTTGTCACCTGCGAACGATGGCAAGAGCATCGTCTTTACGGCGGTGGGCTCGCTCTGGAAAAAGACCTTGCCGGAGGGAACGCCGACGCGCATGACCAAGGCCACGGCCTTCGAGTTCGAACCGAGCCGCTCCGCCGATGGTCGATTCATCGCCTATGTCGAGTGGGACGATGAGAAGGGCAGTGCTCTCAAAGTCATCCCAGCCAACGGAGGCACTGCACGCACCGTCATCACGAGCCGGGGTTTGATTCGCGAACCCAGCTTCTCGCCCGATGGCAAGCAACTGGTGTATCGCATCCATTCGGGCGACAAGCTCATGGGTGGCTTTCGCATCAAGCCGGGCATCTATGTCGTGCCCGTGGCGGGCGGGGAGAGTCGTTACCTCACCCTGGGGAACGAAGCGCCGCGCTTTTCGGCCGATGGTAAGCGCATCATCTTCACTCGGTTGGGATCGTCCGGTGGCATCGTGCGGAAGTTGATTGCTCCCGGGGTTCGCATTCTCAAGAGCGTGAACCTGGACGGTCAAGATGAGCGCGAGCTGGCGAACACGGCCGATGTCGACACGCTCGATCTGCGCTTGAGCCCCGACGAGCAATGGATCGCGTTCCGCGAGCGTCAGCAGTACTACGTGATGCGTTACCGGCACACCGGCACGCCGCTACGAGTGTCGGCTAACAGCGATGCCGCGGCCGTCGCCAAGCTCACGAGTGGTGGCGGTTACTCGCTGACCTGGTCGAACGATTCCTCGTCGCTTTACTGGACGCTCGGGCCTGCGTTATTCCAAGCCGGCAGCCAGACTTTTTTCAGCGCCGATGCGAAGGCGCGGCAGCCGGTGACGGAGTTCGGCCTCACGTTGCGCACTGATAAGCCCGAAGGCGTGGTCGCGTTTACCAACGCGCGCGTCATCACGATGCGCGGCGAGGAAGTCATCGAGCGCGGCACTGTCATGGTCGAGCGCAATCGCATTGCCGCCGTCGGTCCGAGCGATGGCGTCAAGATACCCGCCAACGCGAAGATCATCGATGCGACCGGCAAGACGATCATGCCAGGCCTGATGGATATGCACGGTCACACCGAATGCTGTATCGGCATCGGCCAGGTGGGCCAGAAACAGTCGACGCGCTATGCGCAGCTGTCTTACGGCGTCACCACCAACTTCGATCCCTACTCGCGTGAGCAGCTGGCCTACGAAAGTAACGAGACCAATCTGGCCGGTGTTACCGTCAGCCCGCGCTGGATTCCGTCCGGCATGGCGCTGTATGGTCGTCCGCAGATGGTCGATTCGTCGTATGTGCCAATCGAAAGCTACGACGATGCACGCACTATCATGATGCGCAAGCGCGCGCTCGGCGGCACCTTCGTCAAAAGCTATCGCCAGCCGACTCGCAAGCAGCGGCAGATGCTGGTCAAGGCCGGTCACGAGTTCGGCATCATGGTCGATGCCGAAGGCGAAGGTCAGTTCTACGAGAATCTCACGGAGATCTTCGACGGCCACACCAACCTCGAGCACAACCTGCCGCTGGCCACGTACTACGACGACATCGTGCAGCTGATGAAAAACGGCCACACGTCGAATACGCCGACGCTGGTGGTGTTGTTCGGTGAGCTGTTCGGCGAGAGCTATCTCTACGAGAGCAACGAGGCGTGGAAGGATCCGAAGATTCGTGCGTACGTCATGGAGCTGCATGCGAGCAGTTCGAGTGCGTTGGCAGTGCCGGGTTCGGCGCCGCCTTACGCGCGCGCCATGACGAGAGTCAAGGCTGCGCCCGAGATTTGGGAGATCGGCTTCCGCTCGGCGGCGCGTTCCATCAAGAAGCTCGATGATGCAGGCGTCACCATTCATGCCGGCTCGCATGGACAGGTGCCGGGGTTGTCGCTGCATTGGGAGCTGTGGCTGTTGGCAGAAGGTGGCATGAGCAATCATCGCGTGCTGCGGACGGCGACCGCCAACGGCGCCAAGACACTCATGCTCGACCGACAGCTGGGCTCGCTCGAGCCGGGCAAACTCGCCGATCTCATCGTGCTCGACGCCAATCCGCTCGAGGACATCCGCAACACCAACACGGTTCGCTACACCATGCTCAACGGCCGGTTGTACGACTCGCTCAGCATGAACGAGATCGGCAACTACAACCGCCCGCGCACCAAGTTCTATTGGGAGCTGCAAGACTATCGCGGCATCGATTGGAACGAATCATGGTCGGGTCAATGAGTCGCTGGTGTGAGAATGTCACCGGAGCCTAACTAGATATGCACCCAGTGTGTGGGCGCCACTGCAGTACAACTACGACAGTGGCGCAATCACACACAACTAGATAGGGGCGATTCATGGCTGACTTGCGTGCGAAGGTGTTGCTGATTGCGGTCGCGGCCCTGATACAAAGTGGGACGAGCGCGGCGGACTCTGTGCCACCTCAGTTCACGCGCGTTCAGCCAGAGACCTTTGCGACTGGCGGTGCGCTGACCAGCGCCTGGGCGGACTTCGATGGCGACGGCGATCTCGATCTGGCGGTCGGTTTCGGCACCGGCGACATTCGTCTGTATCGCAACGATAAAGGTGTATTCACCAACATCGGTCCGCAGCTCGGACTGCCGACGCAAGGTTTCGAAGTGCGCGGCCTGGGTTGGGGCGACTTCGACAATGACGGCGATCCCGACCTGTTCGCATCCACGTCGGCGCGCGGCGGCGGCATGGGGCGTTCCGGTGAAATCGTCGCGAGCAGCATGCTGTTTCGTAACGACTCCGAGCGAGCCTTCGTCGATGTAGCCAAGGATGCGGGGGTTGCGGCCGTTGGCCCTGCGTCCCGGCAAGTGAACTGGATCGACTACGACAACGACGGTGACCTGGATCTGTTCGTCACCCAGCGCTTCAGTTCGAACCGTTTGTTCCAGAACAACGCCGGCAAGTTCACCGACGTGAGCGCCAAGGTCGGCTTGATGGATCCACGCCGCACGGTCGGCGCCTGCTGGTTCGATTTCGACCAGGATGGCGACCTGGACGTGTTCATCCCCAATCAGCAAAGCGACAAGGATGGCTTCTATCGCAACGACGGCGGCGTCTTCAAAGACATCGCGGTCGAACTCAACATGCATCAGCCCAACCGCACGCTCGACGAGGGCGCGACCATGTGCGGTGTCGGCGACTACGACAACGATGGCGACTTCGACATCTATGCGTCAGCCTACGGCGCCAATCTGTTGTATCGGAACGAGGGCAACGGCAAATTCAGCGAAGTCGCCGCCAGCGAAGGCATCACTGGCAAGCGCACCACGGTGGGAGTGGACTGGGGCGACGTCAACAACGACGGCCTGCTCGACGCATTCATCGCCGGCTATGTGCAAGAAGGACCGAAGTATCGAGCCGTCGATCGTCTGTTGATCAATCGCGGCTCGGGAGTGCAGGGCGGTCGCTTCGTTGATGTGCTGGCTGCCGATAGCGTGATGCACGGTGCCGATCACGGTGCGCACCTGGCTGACTACGACAACGACGGCGACCTGGATATCGCGCTGGCGGAAAGTTACAACCCGGCCGGCGGCCATCCGCTGTTACGCAACGATCTGGCGGAGAATCTGCGCCGACGCTCGTTGCAGATTCAGGTGTTGGATAGCAAGGGGCACGCAACTCGCGCCGGCTCCGAAGTGCGTCTGTTCGACGCGAGCGGCAAGCTGCTTGGTGCACGGCTTGTGTCGCCAACGCAAGGCTACTCGGCACAAAGCGTGATTCCAGTTCATTTCGGTCTCGCGAGCACCGCGCCTGTCACAGTAGAAGTGACATTCCTTACTGCCGCCGGCCGCAAGAAGCAGCGGATCGAGAACGTCAATCCGGCCAAGTTCTTTGGCAAAGCGCCGCTGGTCGTGAAGCAAGATCCAGTGCCGACGCTGAAAGAGCGCGTGAGTGCCAGCCAGCCACAGCACGATGGCAAGCTCAAACTTCCCGGCTTGCGCAAATCAGTGGAAGTGGTGCGTGATCGTTGGGGCATTCCGCATATCTATGCCAGCAGCACTCACGATCTGTTCTTCGCGCAGGGCTTCGTCGCTGCTCAAGATCGGATGTGGAATATCGAGCTGTGGCGTCGAAACTCCGAGGGCAAGCTCGCCGAAGTGCTGGGCCCGAAGTATGTGGAGCGAGACAAGTTCGCGCGCGTCATGAAGTTCCGTGGCGACTGGGATGCGGAGATGCGCAAGTATCATCCCGAAGGTCCAGTGATCTTCGCCGCGTTTGCTGAAGGCGTGAACGCTGCGATCCGTCAAGCCATCGCGCAGAACCAAGTACCCGTGGAGTTCGAGCTGTCGGGCTTCCTGCCTGAGCCGTCCTGGACTGCACAGACCCCGCTGAGCCGTATGCCGGTGTGGTCGATGACGCGTAATGGCTCAAGCGAGATCGCGCGGGCGTTGGCGGTGAAGTCGATGGGCCTGTCCAAGGCGCAAGACGTGACGTTGACCGATCCGCCTACGCAACTCGAGCTGCCCGAAGGCCTCGATCTGGCGGACATCAATCCGGACATCATGAACATCACTCGCGGCGCGAACGCGTTTGACTACTCGTTCAAGCCCGCCGCCGCAACAGTTTCGCAATTGCCTGAAGCGCTGCTGCCGGTACGCGATATCAATCGGGGCTTGGGCAGCAACAACTGGGTGGTGGGCGGCAAGAAGTCCACCACCGGCATGCCGCTGCTCGCCAACGATCCGCATCGTGAAGTGCAGAACCCGGCCTTGCGTTACTGGGTGCACCTGGTGGCGCCCGGTTGGAATGTGATTGGCGCCACCGAGCCGGGCATGCCGGGCGTGACCATCGGTCACAACGAGCATGTGGCCTGGGGGTTCACCATCATCAACGGCGATCAACAGGACGTCTACGTCGAGCACACCGACCCGCAGAATCCGAATCGTTATCTGCACAAGGGCCAGTGGCATGACATGAAAATCGACGTGGAACAGATCGCCGTCAAAGGTGCTGCGCCGGTGCGCTTCGAAGTGAAGACGACCCGTCACGGCCCGTTGCTTCACGAAGATGGCGCGCGGAATCGTGCCTACGCCTCGCGGTGGACTGGCTACGAGATCGGCGGTCAGGGTTACTACGGTTCGTTTGGTCTGATGCAGGCAAAGAATTGGGACGAGTTCACCAAGGCCGCCGGTAATGCCTGGTACGGCGCGCACAACCTGGTGTATGCCGATGTGAACGGCGACTTCGGCTATGTCTCGACTGGCTTGATCCCGAAGCGTCCGAACTGGAATGGCTTGTTCCCTGTGCCGGGCCACGAGGGCAAGTATGAGTGGGACGGTTACGTGCCGGTCGAGCAACTGCCGAAGTCGCGCAATCGCGAAGCTGGATTCTATGGTTCGGCCAACAACAATGTGTTTCCGTCGGTATTCCCGGGCGTGAAAGCACCGGACTTTGCGTTCGAATACCTTTCGCCGTATCGCTACGAGCGCATCGTCGAGTTGCTGGGCCAAGACCGCAAGTTCAGCCTCAGCGATCTGCAACAGATGCAGGGCGACGTGCTGACCATTCCGGCACGCTCGCTGGTGCCGCTGCTGAAGAATGCGCGTTCCAACAAGCCCGAAGTGCAGGCGGCGATCGATCAACTGTTGCAATGGGACTATCAGGTCCGAGTCGATTCGGTTGCAGCATCGATCTACGAGTACTGGCAGCTCAAGCTGAGCCCGCTGGTGTACGCCAAGAAATTGCCGGAAGCCGCGCGTAGCTACAACAAGTATGAGATGCGCCGCTTGATCCAGTGGCTGCAGAACCCGGATCGTGACTTCGGTGCCGACCCACAGGCCGAGCGCGATCGGATTCTGGTGACGGCAATGGAGCAGGGGCTGGAGAACTTGCGTCAGCTGCTCGGCAACGATCCGTCGCAGTGGCAGTGGGGCAAGATTCACAAGGCGCCGTTCAAACATCCGCTGTGGACGCCGGAGAACGCCTCGCTGCTGGATATTCCGTCGGTCCCACGCGGTGGCGATCTCTACACCATCATGCTCACCGGCTCGCCGACAGCGAAGGGCGCGGACCAGGACACCGGCGCGTCCATCAGCTACGTGTTCGATGTGCAGGACTGGGATCGTTCCGTCGGGCTCAACACGCCGGGCAACGAGTCGCAGGTCGGTAGCCCGCACTATGGCGATCTCGCTGAAGCTTGGGGGCGCAACGAAGCGTTCCCCATTGCCTTCAGCAAAAAGAAGGTGAGCGAGCTGTCACGCGCACGCATCGTCTTGCAGCCATGAGTTCGGAGCTTCAGATGTACGACTGCAGAAAGTTTTTCATCAACGGCGAGTGGCATGCCCCCGCTGGACGTAGCGAGCAGGACGTGATCAATCCGGCGACCGAGCAGCCGGTAGGCAAGATCCTGTTGGGTACGCCGGAGGATGTCGACGCGGCCGTACAGGCGGCACGCAAAGCATTCGAAACATTCTCGCAAACCTCTCGGGCCGAGCGTATCGAGTTGCTCGAGCAAGTCATCGCGGCCTACAAACGCAACGCCGGTCGACTCGCTCAAGCCATCTCAGCCGAGATGGGTGCGCCGCTGTGGCTGTCCGAGCAAGCACAAGTTGGTCTCGGCCTCGGGCATCTGCAAACCGCGCTCGATGTATTGAAGCGCTATGAGTTCGAGGAACAGCACGGGCGCACGCGGCTGATCCGCGAGCCCATTGGCGTGTGCGGTTTGATCACACCCTGGAACTGGCCGTTGAATCAGATCGGCTGCAAGGTCGCGCCGGCGTTGGCAGTCGGTTGCACTGTCGTGCTCAAGCCGAGCGAAGTGGCGCCGCTGAGCGCGCATGTGTTCGCCGAGATTCTTGTTGAAGCGGGTGTGCCCAAAGGTGTCTTCAACCTGGTCGACGGTGAAGGACCGTCGGTGGGTGAGGCGCTCGCGCGCCATCCGCTGATCGACATGGTTTCGTTCACCGGTTCTACGCGTGCCGGCGCCCAGGTCGCTAAGGCAGCAGCGGATACCGTGAAGCGAGTGTCGCAGGAGCTAGGCGGGAAGTCGGCGAACATCATTCTCGACGATGCGGACCTCACCACTGCGGTTACCAACGGGATGCGTGCCATGGTGTTGAACAGTGGCCAGTCGTGTAATGCGCCCGCACGTATGCTGGTGCCGGAGCCGATGTATGAACGCGCGGTGCAGATCGCCAAGCAAGTCGCAGAGAACGTGACTATCGGCGATCCGCAACTGCCGGGCATCGAAATGGGCCCGGTCGCGAATCAAGCGCAGTTCGGTCGTATTCAGGCGCTGCTGGAGGCCGGTGCTAAAGAAGGAGCAAGAGTGGTCACCGGCGGCGTCGGTCGTCCGACTGGCATGGAGCGCGGCTATTTCGTCAAGCCAACGGTGTTTGCCGATGTCGATAACCGCATGAGTGTCGCTCAGCAGGAGATCTTCGGCCCGGTGCTGGTGATGATTCCCTATCGCACCGAAGCCGAAGCCATCAGCATTGCCAACGACACCGTGTACGGACTGTCCGGCTATGTGCAGTCGGCGGACTTGAATCGGGCAATGCGAGTGGCTGCGAAGCTGCGCACCGGCATGGTTCATTTGAATGGCGCTGCCTACGATATCGCCGCGCCGTTCGGTGGCTACAAACAATCCGGGAACGGACGCGAGTGGGGTAGCGAGGGCTTCAAGGAGTTTCTGGAAATCAAAGCCGTCATGGCTCCGGCCTGAGGCGCTGGTCCCGATGCCGCCGCCGGGAAAAATACTTCGCGCCACGCTCGCCGTCGTTGCTGTGCTCGCGATGCTATGGGTCGCGGGCTCACTCAGCTTGCGTGCCGATCTGAGTGTTCCGACCGTCGAGCCGGTAGCGCCTGGCGCAGCGACTATCGAACAGCCCTGGACGCATTTCGCTGCAGATGCCTCGGCGACTCAGTACTCGCGAGTCGCACAGATCACGGCCGACAACGTCGACAGTCTGGAGCTGGCTTGGCTGTATCGCACTGGCGAGATGCAGCGACGGCCGCTGAAACAGATTCAGTCCAGCGATTTTGCCAACACTCCCATCCTGGCCGGTGGTTCGCTGATCGTCTGCACGCCCTGGAACCGGTTGATCGCGCTCGATCCGGTGGCCGGCACGGAGCGCTGGGTCTTCGATCCGGAAGTGCAGGCCGACTTCAAACACAACAAGTTCGTTTGTCGAGGGGTCGCGTCATGGCGTGATCGACAGGCGCCCAGCGATGCAGTCTGCGCTGAGCGTTTGATCATGGGCACTCAGGATCAGCGCATCCTCGCCATCGACGCCCGCACCGGCAAGCGCTGCGAACAGTTCGGGCAGAACGGTGAAGTTCGCGTGCGGTTTTCAGAGAACCCTGAACAGCCGCCGGAAGTGGTGAAGTTCAACGCGCCACCCATCATCGTCAACGACGTGGCCATTTTCGGTTCGGCGATTCTCGATGGCTACTTGTCGGATCGGCCCTTGGGCACGGTGCGAGCCTTCGATGTTCGCACCGGCGCGCTGAAGTGGACGTTTGAGCCGGTACCGCTCGACTTGGCGGACACCGCTTGGCCAAGCCGCACCGACCCGCAGGGCAAACGATTCGGTGGCGGCAACGTGTGGGCCGATATGTCCGCGGATGAGCAACGCGATCTGGTGTTCTTGCCCACCTCCAGCGCCTCGATGGATTTTTTCGGCGGCCTGCGGCCGGGCGACAATCGTTACGCCAACTCCGTCGTCGCCTTGCGTGCGTCGACCGGCGAGGTGGTGTGGAACTATCAAATCGTCCATCACGATCTGTGGGACTACGACTTGCCGACTGCGCCCATCCTGATCGATCTGCAGATCGAGGGTGCAACGGTGCCGGTGGTCGTGCAGCTCACCAAGCAAGGGTTGATCTTCGTGCTTCATCGAGAGACGGGCGTGCCGGTGTTTCCGGTGGAGGAGCGACCGTTTCCGTCCAGCGAGCTGGCCGGTGAGCACTCGTCGCCGACGCAGCCTATTCCCACGACCATGCCGGCACTCATGCCGCACGGTTTGAAGGCAGCGGATGCCTGGGGCGCCACCCCTTGGGATCGAGGCAAGTGTCGGCAGGAAATCGAACGCTATCGGGGCGGCGGACTGTATGTGCCGCCAAGCGAGCAGGGGACGGTGTTCTTTCCGACCTTCATCGGCGGGCCGAACCTTGGCATGCGCGCGTACGACCCCGAGCGTCGACTGCTGGTCGTGAGCACCAATCGCACGGCCAACGTGCTTGCAGTCGCGCCGAACTCGCATCCCGATGAGACTGCGACCGGTCCGTACCGCCACGGCTTTACCAAGAATCTGCTGTCGCCATTCGGTGCGCCATGCAATGCGCCGCCGTGGGGCATGCTGACGGCAGTGGATTTGGAGCACCAGAGAATCGTGTGGCAGCAGCCGCTGGGCTCGATCGAAAAACTGGCGCCGCTACCGATTCCGGTGCGCTGGGGAACGCCCAGTCGCGGCGGCCCGATGCTGACCGGCAGCGGCCTGACGTTCATCGCCGGCACCATGGACGATGCGATCCGCGCCTTCGATACTCGTAGTGGCGAGGAGTTGTGGAAACGACGCTTGCCTGCTGGTGGCCAGGCAACTCCCATGTCTTATGTAGCAAACGGTCGCCAGTACGTCGTGATCGCCGCCGGCGGACATGCGCGGCTCGGCACGACGCTCGGGGATTATGTGCTGGCATTTGCCTTACCGCGTCGGCTGGTGGATAACACCCCTGCCGGCGGTCGATGACTTCGCAACAGAATGAGTACCGCATGACTGCAGTGATCGAAGCTTCCAGCGTCGAAATTCGTGACACGGGACGGCCCACCTTCTTCGGTCATCCCCGTGGCCTGGCTTACATCGTGTTCGCCGAAGGCTGGGAGCGATTCTCGTTCCACGGCATGCAGGCGCTGCTCATTCTTTATATGACCGGCTATCTGCTGAATCCCGGCATCATCGAGAACGTCAGCGGCTTTGCACAGTTTCGGGTCTTGCTGGAGAGCGTGTTCGGTCCTTTGTCGACCCAGGCGCTGGCTTCGCAGATCTTCGGGTTGTACATCGGTCTGGTGTACTTCTCGCCGATGATCGGCGGTTCTCTCGGCGATCGGCTGTTCGGCCGTACGCGCTCGGTCATTGCCGGCTCGGTATTGATGGCGTTCGGCCATTTTCTGATGGCCATCGAAGCGGCGTTTCTTTATGCACTGCTGCTGTTGGTGCTGGGCTCGGGCTTGATGAAGGGCAATCTGGCCGCGCAGGTCGGTGCGCTGTATTCGAAGAACGATCCGCAGCGGGATACTGCTTTCTCTCTGTATTGCCTGGCCATCAACGCCGGCGCGTTCCTCGCGCCGTTGGTGTGCGGCACGCTGGGAGAACTCTACGGTTGGCACTATGGTTTCGGTGCGGCCGGCATCGGCATGCTATTGGCAACGGCGATTTATATCGTCGGCCGCGAGCATCTGCCGGCGGACGAAATCATCAAGCAGGCCGCTGACCGTCCGACGTTACAGCCGGGCGAGGGCAAGGTGGTGCTGTCGCTGGCGGGAATCATCGCGATCACTTCATTGTATTGGGCAGCTCAAAGCCAGGTGTGGAACGTGTATCCACTGTGGCTGCGTGACCGAGTCGATCGCGCGCTCGGGGCCGATCTCACCATTCCAGTGACTTGGTTTCAGGCCATCGATACGGCGGCGGTGCTGTTGATCGGTCCGGCCTTGATCTGGCTGTGGCAACGTCAGGCGCGCCGAGGCACGGAGCCGAGCGACCTCAGCAAGATTGCGATTGGTTGCACCTCGTTTGCCGTCGGCTGTCTGCTGTTGAGCGCGAGTGAACTGGTCGCGGGCAACGGCCAAGTCGGGTTGGGTCTGCCCATGATCTTCCACGCGTTGGGGGCCATCGGCTATCTCTACGTGTGGCCGATCACTTTCGCCTTGGTCTCCAAGGCTGCACCGGCTGCTGTGAATGCGATGATGCTCGGTGCGTGCTATCTGGCAATCTTCATCGGCGGTGTGTTCAGTGGCTGGCTGGGACGCTTCTATGAAACATTGCCGCCGGCGAAGTTCTGGCTGTTGCACGCCGGTGTGGCGGCTGTGGGCCTGGTGGCGATGTTGTTGTTGCGTAAACCGCTGACTCGCAGGTTGGAGCCTGCGACATGACCGGGCCGGTGCCGAGCATCGAGCCTCGGCTCGATGCGGAGATCGTCCAGATGGCCCAGGAGAATCGTGCTCGCTGGCGCATTCCATTCGAAGAGCCGTCGATAGGCGTTGCGCGCTCGGCGTATACCGAACGTTATCGATTTCGCAGTCTGCCGCCGAAGACGCAGTGTCGCGTAGAGAAGTTGAGTATTCCCAGTCGCGCGGGCGCGATCTCAGCCAGGTTGTACCGACCGCTGCAGTCGCACGACGCGCCCACTGCGTTGATTGTTTATTTCCACGGCGGTGGCTTCGTGTTGGGAGACGCTGAAGGTTACGAGCGCCAGTCGATGAGACTGACGGAAGAGCTCGGTTGCGCCGTATTGTTTCCGGAGTATCGCCTGTCGCCCGAGCACCCGTTTCCGGCGGCTGTGCACGATGCCATCGATGTGATGGACTGGGTTAGTCGCCACGCGGTGCGTCTCAGCTTCGACTTGCAACGTATTGGCGTCGTGGGTGATAGCGCGGGCGGCAATCTTGCCGCCAATGTCTGTCTCGCTGCACGGGATCGTGGCGGGCCGAGCATCGCGCTACAGTGCTTGTTATATCCGGTCACTGACTTCCGACCCTACGTCGGCGGTCCAACCTATCCGTCGATCGACGCGTTCAGCAGCGGATATCTGCTCGATCGCAGCGTCATGGAATGGTTCACACGCAGCTATCTGCACGACGCCGGTGTCGCCTCCGATCCCAGGGCGTCACCAATTCTTGCCGCCGATCTTTCCCGATTGCCGTCGACGATCGTGGTGACCGCGGAGTGCGATCCGTTGCGAGACATGGGGCAAGCGTTCGCTGGTCGTCTGGCGCAGGCGGGGACACCGGTCGAGTATGTGTGTGCCGCGAACCTGGCGCACAACTTCATGGGTCATGTCGCGAGTTCTGCAGCCGCGCGGCGCGCATTCGACTCGGTCGTCGAAATCCTACGACGACGCATGCAAAGCGGTGCTGGATCAACACCGCAACTCGTCTAGCTTTGCAACTTGCGGCGCCCGGCAGCGACGTATTCTCTTGGCCAGGGCAAGAGGATTTGATCATGTCAGCGATCGTGCGAACCACTCAGGAATGGCAGGGCTTGGACCGGGCGCATCACATGCACCCATTCACGGATCCCAAGGAACTGGGCAAGAAGGGGCCGCGTGTCATCACGCGCGCTGAAGGCTGCTATATCTGGGACAACGAAGGCAACAAAATCCTGGATGGGATGGCGGGGCTGTGGTGTGTGGCTGTCGGCTATGGCCGGCAGGAGTTGGTCGACGCAGCCACTCAACAGCTGCAGACGCTGCCGTACTACAACAGCTTCTTTCAGACTTCGACGCCCAGTCAGATCGAATTGAGCCGCGTGCTGGCGGAACTGACGCCTGACGGGTTGAATCACTTCTTCTTCACCAACTCCGGTTCTGAAGCCAACGACACGGTGATCCGTCTGGCGCGCTACTACTGGAAGCTGCGTGGCAAGCCGACCAAGCGCACATTCATCGGCCGGCAGTGGGGCTATCACGGCAGCACTGTCGCGACGTCGAGCCTCGGTGGCATGCCGCCGATGCACGATCAAGATCATGAGATGCTGCCGCACTTCGCTCACATCGTGCACCCGCACTGGTACACGGAAGGTGGCGATTTGACGCCGGAAGAGTTTGGTTTGCAGGCGGCACGCGAGCTGGAGAAAAAGATTCTGGAGCTGGGTGCGGACAACGTCGCTGCATTCATCGGCGAGCCGTGCCAGGGCGCTGGTGGTGGTATCGATCCGCCGGCGACTTACTGGCCGGAGATCCAGCGCATCTGCAAGAAGTACGATGTGTTGGTGGTCGCCGATGAAGTGATCTGCGGCTTCGGTCGCACGGGCGAATGGTTCGGTTCGCTGACGTACGGCATCGCTCCCGACTTCATGCCCCTGGCCAAGGGACTGTCTTCCGG
>NZ_JAEUPY010000058.1 GCF_016790065.1 Steroidobacter sp. | reverse complement strand
ACAACAAATAAGCGTGGCCTTTGAACTTGCCCGGCAGATCCGCGGGAATCCGTCCCTGCGCTGCCAGCCCCTGTGCAAACGTCTGCACGTGCTCGGCGAGCCGATGATTGCCTTCCCGCCCGAGACCGACGTTCAAATAATTGCCTTTGCGGAAACACCAACCATAACCTTTCAAATCGTCACAGAAATAAAGCTCAGGCCGCTCGCCAGTCACCGAACACTGCGCCGCCTGCGACTCGTTCATCTCAAACTCGATTTCCTGAGCACTGATGGCACGCTCTTCCTTGCCCAAGTGCGCGCCAAGATGACGAACAACCGGGCAGAAATGACCGCCAGCACCGATCACCAACGCCGCCGAGATCTCGCCATTGACCAACCAGCGCTCACCTTGACGTTCCATCGACTTCCAAGCTTCGCCCAAACGCAAGCGTGCGCCGCTGCGTACCAATAAATAGTGATCGAACTCGCTGCGCCGAATGCCGTAACTCACCACGTTGCCATAGTGCACTTCGGCATTGGCTCGTTCGCCCATGCCAGTGATGAAAGCATCGATGGGCTGTAGTACTCGGCCGCGCCGGTAGTCATCGGCATCCAGATCCAACTCTTCGACGACCTGCGGTGTGATCCAGCCTGCGCACACCTTGTCGCGAGGAAACACGCTCTTGTCCATGATGAGCACATCGAGTCCCGCACTCTTAAGGACACGCGCGCACGTGGAACCGGCCGGGCCGCCGCCAACGATCAACACATCGCAAGTATCGGCGCTCATGGGCGGTACAAATGTTCGCGGGTCATCGGAATGCGGTTGTTCGTGCTGCCTGAAAACACCACTTGGAACAGCTGCATCTCACCCGTGGTGAACGCGGCACGCGAACCTGCCAGATACAAGCGCCACATCCGCACGAAATTCTCGTCGAACATCTTCGCCACTTTGTCGCGCGACTGTTCGTACAGCTGCCACCACCAATCGAGCGTCTTGGCGTAATGCAGGCGGATATTTTCGACATCCAGCACCGAGAAGCCGGCCTGCTCGAAAATATCCATCATCTGTTTGAGCGAGGGCGGATTGGCCCCCGGGAAAATGCGCCGATCGATCCAGCGATGCATGGGCTTCCAATAATTGCGCCCGATGGTATGAATCAAGCCCAGCCCTTCGGGCTGCAGACAGCTGCGAATGATCTCGCCCAGTCCCGGATAGTTCTCGACCCCGACATGCTCCAGCATGCCGACCGAGACGAATGCATCGAACGAGCCGCGGATGTTTCGATAGTCGTCCTCGACGAACTCGACACTGTGGTCCAGCCCTTCGGCCTTGGCACGTTCGCGTGCGAAAGCGATCTGCTCGCGCGAGATATTGAACGCTGTGACTTTCACACCATGGTGACGCGCCATGTACAGCGCCAGACTGCCCCAACCGCAGCCGGCTTCCACGACATGCTGACCCGGCCGCAGCTGAACCTTGCGACACACATGTTCCATTTTCGCCAGCTGCGCCTGATCCAACGGGGTCTCGGGCGTTGGAAAGTACGCGCAGGTGTACGCCATGGTGTCGCCCAACCACAGCGAGTAGAACTGGTTGCCTAGATCGTAATGATGATGAATGTTTTCTCGCGAGCCCAGCAGCGAGTTGTTGGGCCGCCGATGCAGCCAATGGCTCAGCTTGCGCAGCGCCGAGATGGAGTTGCGGCCGGGATGGGCGGCGCCTTGATACAACACTTCGATGAGCCGGCCCAGATCGCCTTCCACCTGGATCTTGCCATCGCTGTACAGCTCGCCGAACTGCATGTCCGGATCCCGACACAGCCGCACCAACGTCGCTCTGTCTGGAATGTGCATGGTGGCCACCGGCTCGGTGTCGGTGCGCACGCGCTCGCCATTCCAGAGCGCGAATTCCACCGGCGGGTCGCCGAATGCATGGAACAAGGCCTGCAGCATGCGGCCTTCCAGGGAACGCGACTGCGACGCTGGCGCAGGCTGGGCAGACTCCCGCCGCGCAGAGCCGGGTGGCGCTTGGTCCGCCACACGGAACGTCGTCAAAGGCCGCTCTCGAGAGGTCTGCATGGCTGTCACCCACCCGCTGGCAGTCGACCAGCTACATATTGGGATTTTTTAAGGTCGATGCAAGGGCTTTGCATCCGTCATTGCATCTGCCTGGCCCTCCTGGGACTAATCCGGAGCGATTGCGTGGAGCCCCGGAGCGCGCCCCGCCGCCGGCAGCTCTATAAAGAGTCCCACCGGCGCCCCCGTCCGGCACCCAAGTTCGCTGTGAATCTCTCTTGCCGTGAAACTCGACGCCGCCCTGATCCGCCGTTATGACTGTCATGGACCGCGCTACACGTCCTACCCGACAGCGGTGCAGTTTCATACTGGCTTTGACGAGCAACACTACCGCCGAGTTGCACTCCTAAGTAATTCCGGCAGCGCGCGGCCGCTGTCGATTTATGTTCACGTGCCGTTTTGTGCTCGACCCTGCTTTTACTGCGGCTGTAACAAGATCGTTACCCGCAATCCAGCGCACGCCGAGCAGTATCTGCAACGTTTGCATCGTGAAATCGAGTTGCAAGGCGCTCTGTTCGAACGGCGTAGAAACATGCGCCAGCTGCACTTCGGCGGCGGCACACCGACGTATCTGAGCACGTCGCAACTAGTCGCGCTGTTCGAACAACTGGGCCGCCACTTCAGCATCGATCGTAGCGAGCAACGGGAATTTTCTATCGAGATCGATCCGCGCACGCTGGCGGCGAACACCTTGCCGTCGCTGGCGGCGCTGGGCTTCAATCGATTGAGCCTGGGCGTGCAGGACTTCGATCCTCAGGTACAGCGCGCCGTGAATCGGCAACAGAGTGTCGAACAGATTGCCGGCTGCATGTCTCAAGCACGCACGTTGGGCTATCGCTCGGTGAGTTTCGATCTCATTTACGGTTTGCCTTTGCAAACGCCGGCGAGCTTCGGCACCACGCTGGATACCGTGGTGCAAATGCGACCGGATCGCATCGCTGCCTATGGCTACGCTCACATGCCCCGCCTGTTCAAAGCGCAGCGAGCCATTCACACCGAGCAGTTGCCGGATGCGGACACTCGCATGCAGCTGCTGGAGCTCACCGTCGAACGGCTCACCGACGCGGGTTATGTCTATATCGGCATGGATCACTTCGCGCTGCCCAGCGACGATCTGAGCAGAGCCATGCGCGACGGCACTCTGCACCGTAATTTCCAGGGCTATTCGACCCACGGCGATTGCGACCTGATCGGCCTGGGCGTGAGCGCCATCGGCGCGGTAGGCAATTCCTATTCGCAAAACCGCAAGCAACTGTCGGCCTACTACGCGGCGCTCGATGCCGGCAGGCTGCCGGTGGAGCGAGGTATCGCGCTGAGCGTCGACGACATCTTGCGCCGGGAAGTGATTCAACGATTGATGTGTCAGGGCAGCTTGTCGATGCGAGAGATCGAGCGGCGTTATGCGCTCGACTTCGACAGCTACTTCGCTTCGGAACTGACGTCGCTAAAGCCGTTGGCCGCCGATGGCCTGATCCAGAGCGACGCCGACACCATTCGAGTGACCGAAGCCGGCCGCGGCCTTCTGCGCAACATTGCGATGGTGTTCGACGCCCATCTGCCGCGTGCCTCCAGCACGCAATACTCCAAAGTCATCTGAAGCAATCCAGCGGCGCATCAGGCGAACCCTGAAGCGCCTTCGCTGCACGCGAAGCCCATGCTCGCATTCGACGTTGTCAGTCGCGATTGACTCGCAATTGAAACGAGAACGGGTCGACAAATCCACGGTCAGTAAGACATCGCACTCAGGGCTGGTGCGCAGTCTCTCTCGGGCTCTCCGTAATTAGAAAAAAAGCGCAGCGCGGTAACTTTGCTGTGCCCGAAAAGATCTGGATGCGAGGCTGACGATGTCCGCGAATGCAATTTCTGTCACCGACGACGTCGCCGCGACTCCGCGCGCGAACGCCGACGTGCGCGCTTACTACAACGACAAGGTGGTGCGTCAGTTCGCGATCATGACGGTCGTCTGGGGCATCGTCGGCATGGCGGTCGGCGTGGTCATCGCCGCGCAGCTGTTGTGGCCGGCGCTGAACTTCGACGTTCCTTGGCTCACCTACAGCCGCCTGCGTCCGCTGCACACCAACGCCGTGATCTTTGCGTTCGGCGGCTCAGCGTTGTTCGCTACCTCGTATCACATCGTGCAGCGAACCTGTCACGTGCGTTTGTTCTCCGACCGGCTCACGGCTTTTACCTTCTGGGGCTGGCAGGCAGTGATCGTGCTCGCGGCCATCACGCTGCCGCTGGGCATCACTCAGAGCAAGGAATACGCCGAGCTGGAATGGCCCATCGATCTATTGATCGCAGTGGTGTGGGTCTCCTACGCCGTGGTGTTCTTCGGCACCATCGTTCAACGCAAGGTGAAACACATCTACGTGGCGAACTGGTTCTTCGCCGCTTACATCATCACCATCGCCGTCCTGCACATCGTCAACAACCTGGCGATTCCGGTGTCGCCCACCAAGTCCTACGTCATCTACTCCGGCGTAGTCGACGCCATGGTGCAGTGGTGGTACGGCCATAACGCGGTCGGCTTCTTCCTCACCGCCGGCTTTCTCGGAATGATGTACTACGTGGTGCCCAAGCAGGCCGGCAAGCCGATCTATTCGTATCGCTTGTCCATCGTGCACTTCTGGGCGCTGATCTCCATCTACATGTGGGCCGGCCCGCATCACCTGCACTACACCTCGCTGCCGGACTGGGCGCAGTCGCTCGGCATGGTGTTCTCGCTGATTCTGTTGGCGCCGTCCTGGGGCGGCATGATCAACGGCCTGATGACCATGTCCGGCGTGTGGCATCGGCTGCGCACCGATCCCATCCTGAAATTCCTGGTGGTGTCGTTGTCGTTCTACGGCATGGCCACCTTCGAAGGCCCGCTGATGTCCATCAAGACGGTGAATGCGCTGTCGCACTACACCGATTGGACCATCGGTCACGTGCATGCCGGCGCGCTCGGCTGGGTGGCCTTCATTTCCATCGCGGCCATGTATCAGATGATTCCCAAGCTGTTCGGCAAGCAACAGATATACAGCGTCAAGCTCATGGACGCGCACTTCTGGATCGCCACCATCGGCATCGTGTTGTATGTGACTTCGATGTGGATTGCCGGCGTGATGCAAGGCCTGATGTGGCGCGCGCTGAACAGCGACGGCACCTTGACCTACACCTTCGTCGAGTCGCTCAAGGCCACCTATCCGTACTACGCCATTCGGCTGCTCGGCGGCCTGATGTTCCTGAGCGGCATGTTGATCATGGCTTACAACGTGTGGCGCACGGTGCGCGACACGCAGCCGGTGGATGCCCCCGTGATGGCGCCGGCCACCAGTCATTGAGCGATGCGAACATGAAACACGAAATCGTCGAAAAGAAGATTGCAGTGATGGGCGCACTGATCGCAGTCGTGATCAGCGTCGGCGGCCTGGTCGAGATCGCGCCGCTGTACATGCAGAGTTCGGTGATCGAACCGTCGCCGGGCATCAAGCCCTACTCCGCGCTCGCGCTCGAAGGCCGCGACGTGTATGTGCGTGAAGGTTGTTACAACTGCCACTCGCAGATGGTGCGGCCGTTGCCGGCCGAGACCGAACGCTACGGCCATTACTCGATTGCCGGCGAAGCGGTGTACGACCATCCGTTTCAATTCGGCTCCAAGCGCACCGGCCCGGATCTGGCGCGCGTCGGCGGCCGCTACACCGACGAATGGCATCGCATCCACTTGTTGAACCCGCGTGACGTGGTGCCCGAGTCCAACATGCCGGGCTTCCCCTGGCTCGCCGAACGCACGCTCGATCCCGCTGGCACGCAGGCAAAGATGCAAGCGCTGCAGAAGATCGGCGTGCCGTACACGGCGCAAGAAATCACCGAGGCCAGCGCTGCCGTCAGCGGCCGCACCGAGATGGAAGCGCTGATCGCGTACATGCAAGGGTTGAAGTTCTACGGCGCTCCGGCCTCCGAGAGCAGCTCAGCCAAGGGGCAAAAATGAGTATCGAAATGAACATCGGTTTGGTGCGTGGCCTGCTGACCCTGATCCTGTTCCTGGCGTTCATGACCTTGTGGGCCTTGGCCTGGAACAAGAATCGGCAAGCCGACTTCGAGCAGATCGCGCGCCTGCCGCTCGAAGATCAAGACCCTAGCCAGGACCTGCCGCGATGATCAGCCAGCCCGCCAGTGTTTTTATCGTCGTCTTTACCGCGATCAACATCGTCGCCTGCTTGTGGCTGATGTGGTGGACCGCACGCACGCGTGTGGCAGCGAGCGACTCCAGCAACGAAGGCGCAGGCAAGACCGGCCATGTCTGGGATGGCGATCTGGAAGAACTCAACAATCCGCTGCCGCGCTGGTGGCTGGGATTGTTCATCATCACCATCCTGTTCGGCGCGGGCTATCTGACCTTTTATCCGGGGCTGGGTAATTTCGCCGGCACGTCGGAGTGGAGTTCGGCGGGCGCGTATGAAGAACAGATCGCGACCCAACGCGCCACCTTCGAATCCCGGCTTGCATCGTTGCAGGATCGTTCGCTGCGCGAATTAGCCGGCAACAGCAACGCGATGGCCACGGCGAAGAATCTGTTCAGCGCCAACTGTGCCGGCTGTCACGGCTCCGACGCTCGTGGCGCCAAAGGCTTCCCCAATCTCACCGACTCGGATTGGTTGTGGGGCGGTGACGAACAGCGCTTGCTGGAAACTATTGCGCAAGGCCGTCACGGCATCATGCCCGCACTGGGCAGCGTGCTCGGTGAAACTGGCGTGAACGAAGTTGCTTCGTATGTCGTCAGCCTGAGCGGCGGCAAGGCGCCGGCGGACTGGGTGCAGGCCGGCGAAAAACGCTTCGCCATGCTGTGTGTGGCTTGCCATGGCCCGGACGCCAAAGGCAATCCGCTGCTCGGCGCGCCGAACCTCACTGACAATGTCTGGTTGCATGGCGGTGACTTCGCTTCAGTGCGCGCCACCATCACCAACGGTCGCGACAATCAGATGCCAGCCCATCAGGATTTGCTCGGCGACACCAAAGTGAAATTGTTGGCCGCTTACGTGCTCAGCTTGAACGAGCCTGCAATGCATGCCGCGAACTGAAGCCACCGCTGCGCCGAAAGCCTCGCTCTGGCCGCACTTCCGGGAAGATCTGGGAGTGCTGCTGTGGGCGTCGTTCCTGGCAGCGTGTGTGGCGACCTTGTTGTTTTTTGCTTGTTTCGACCCCCAACTCCTGGTGGAAGATGCCGCGCCGCCGGCGTGGCTGGCGGACCGTCGCGCCGGCTACACCGTCGGCTTTTTCTTTTTCTGGATGATGTCGGCCATCGCCAGTTTTCTGACCGCTTACTTGATCGAGACTCGCTCGGCGGCGGCGGCGCGTAACGATGTCCGTAACGATGTTGGCGACGATTGATGAACGCCGTGCGCCCCGATACAGCCGTCGCTAACGACGGCAGCCTGTACATCGCCCACCAGAAGGTTTACCCGCGCGAGGTCGAGGGCCGTTTCAACCGACTGCGCGTTGCCGCCACCATCGCACTGCTGGGTTTCTTCTATGGCTTACCGTGGCTGCAATGGGACGGTCGCCAAGCCGTGTTGTTCGATCTGCCGGCTCGCAAGTTTTATATCCTGGGACTGACGTTCTTCCCGCAGGACTTTTTCCTGCTGACCTGGCTGCTGATCGTGGCCGCACTGTCATTGTTCTTTTTCACCGCGTTGGCCGGCCGCTTGTGGTGCGGTTTCGCCTGTCCGCAAACCGTGTGGACGGAAATTTTCGTTTGGATGGAGCGCTGGACCGAAGGCAATCGGCAAAAGCGCATGCGCCTCGACAGTGGCGCATGGTCGGTCGAGAAAGTGCTGCGCAAGAGCGCCAAGCAAGTGCTGTGGATTTCGTTCGCGCTCTACACCGGCTACACCTTCGTCGGTTACTTCACACCGGTACGCGTGCTGACCGATTCGGTGCTAACCACGATGCTCGGCGGCTGGGAGTCGTTCTGGATTCTGTTCTACGGCTTCGCTACCTACGGCAACGCCGGCTACATGCGCGAGCAAGTCTGCAAGTACATGTGCCCGTATGCCCGCTTTCAAGGCGCGATGTTCGATCGCGACACTTTGGTCATTTCCTATGACACCAAGCGCGGCGACCCTCGTGGCTCGCGCGCTCGCAACGTCGACCCTAAGAGCAAAGGCCTCGGCGACTGTATCGACTGCAAACTGTGCGTGCAGGCTTGTCCCACCGGTATCGACATCCGTAAAGGCCTGCAGATGGAATGCATCGCCTGCGCCGCCTGCATCGATGCCTGCGACAGTGTCATGGACAAGATGAACTATCCGCGAGGACTGGTTCGCTACACGACTCAGAACGCGCTGGATCAGAGCCCCACTCGTGTGTTCCGCCCGCGCATCATCATTTATGGCTCGGTGTTGTTAGCGCTGATCATTGGCTTCGGCGTGGCGGTGGCGAATCGACACCTGGTCGAAGTCGACGTGCTTCGCGACCGGAATGCTTTGTATCGTCGTATCGACGGCGACCTGATCGAGAACGTGTACACGCTGCGGTTCATCAATAAAGACACGCGCGAGCACGCTTTGCGGATCGAAGCTCGAGGCATCGACGGCGTCTCCGTCGACACCGACCGCGAGCTGCAAAAGGTTGGCGCCGGCGAAGTAGTGAGCACAGCAGTGCGTATCCGTGCGCCGAGCAGCGCGATCAGCGGTGGACGCGACATCCAGATCGTGGTGAGTTCCGACGACGGCCTCATCGAAGCGCATTCCAAGGCCCGCTTCATCGCGCCAGTGTCGCCATGAGCGCCTGCTTCCACTGCGGCGAACCTTTACGCGGATCGACTCTGATCGCTCGCATCGAACAACGCGATCAGCCGGTGTGCTGCACGGGTTGTCAGGCCGTGGCCGAACTCATCGCCGGTACTGGCCTCAGCGACTTCTATCGCTATCGCGACGGCAACTCGGTGCGACCTAATGACGACGGTCAAGCCAGCGACAAGTGGCGCGTCTATGCCGATCCTCAGTTTGCCTCGCAGTTCGTCCGCACAGCCGGCGGACAGAACTCGGTCACCTTATTGGTTGAAGGCCTGCGTTGCTCAGCATGTAGTTGGCTGATCGATCAGGTTCTGCGGCGAAACGCCGGCGTGACGGATGCCAGCGTGAATGCAGCGACCGGTCGAGCCAGCGTCACTTGGGACGGCGCGAAACTCGATCTCTCCGACATCATGCGCACCATCGCGCAGCTCGGTTATGTGCCGCATCCGGTAACGGACGAGACCGTGACTCGGGCCTTGCGACAAGAACGGCGCGACAGCCTGAAACGCCTGGCGGTCGCGGGCTTCGGCATGATGCAGGTCATGATGTTCGCGGTCGCGGTGTACTCCGCCGAGCTGGCTCACGAAATCATGGAACCGGGGTTGCTGAACTACTTCCGCATCGTCAGCCTGCTGGTCGCTACTCCTGTGATGTTCTATGCCGGCGCGCCCATCCTGCTCAGCGCATGGCGCAGTCTGAGCAGCCGCTCCATCGGCATGGATGTGCCGGTGAGCGCAGCGTTGCTCCTCGCGTATGCGGCCAGCGTCTGGAACACATTCGGCAATGCTGGCGGCGAAGTCTATTTCGACTCCGTGACCATGTTTATCTTCTTCCTCACGCTCGGACGTTTCGTCCAAATGAGCGTGCGTCAGCACACTGCCGGCGTCACTGACGCGCTCGCCAGGCAGCTGCCGTCCATCGCCCATCGCGTCGGTGCGGACGGCGTTGAGGACGTGCCAGTGACTTCACTGCGCATCGGCGACAAGATCCAAGTGCGTCGAGGCGAAGTGCTGCCGGCAGACGGCGAGTTGCTGAACGGCGAAGCGCATCTCGATGAAGCCCTGCTGACGGGCGAGTCGCTGCCGGTGCATCGCCTGGTCGGTGAACGCGTGGTCGCTGGCACCATCAACGTCGACGGTCCAATCACCATCACAGTCACCGCGTTAGGCGGCGATACGGCGCTATCTCACATCGTCTCGCTGATGCAACGGGCACAGACATACAAGCCGGCCTTGGCACGTAACGCCGATGCCGCCGCCGGAAAATTCCTGCACTACGTTCTGCTCGGTGCCGCTGTCACCTGCGCGGCCTGGATGGCCATAGATCCGTCGCGCGCCTTTGCCGCCACGCTGGCCGTGCTCGTCGTGGCCTGCCCTTGCGCGTTCGCTATCGCGATGCCGGCTGCACTGGCCGCGGCGACTGCGAGCCTGGGCCGACAAGGAATTCTGCTGACCGATCCCGATGCGCTCGAAAGCCTGGCCAAAGTCGATCACATCGTTTTCGACAAGACCGGCACCCTCACCCGGGGCGAGCTGCACGTCTCCACATGCATTTCGCTGTCCGGCACCAGCGAGGCCCATTGCTTGCAGATCGCCGCGTTGCTGGAACATGCATCCGAACATCCGCTGGCTAGAGCCTTCACGCCCTTCCACAGCAGCGGCACGGTCGAAGCAATGACGACTGTTGCAGGGCGCGGCGTGCAAGGAACGATCAATGGCCGCACCTACCGTATCGGCAGTCCGGACTTCGTGGCCGAACTGCGTCACGAAGTGCACGCCGCTACCTCGCATGTCGGGTTGACTGGCACCGTCATCATGCTGGGCGACGAACGCCAGGCGCTGGCCTGGTTCGAACTGACCGACTCGCTGCGACCTGCGGCGGCCGAGACCGTGAGTGAATTGCGGTCGCTGCAGATCGAGTCGCAAATCCTGAGTGGCGACAATCACTCGGCGGTGGCGTCGGTAGCCCATCAGTGCGGCATCGATGAGCACTTCGCTCGCCATTCCGCTCAACAAAAGCTGGCGCACGTGTTGGCCTTGCAGAAAGAAGGCAAGCGCGTCGCCGTCATTGGCGACGGCGTCAACGACGCGCCGGTGCTCGGAGCAGCAGATGTTTCTATCGCGATGGGTCGTGGCGCGGCACTCGCTCATGCCAGCGCTGGGTTGGTATTGGTCAGCGACAATCTCGCAGCGTTGCCAGAAGCCGTGAAGCTCGCTCGACACACGCTACGCATCGCGAAGCAGAATTTGCTGTGGGCCGCGCTCTACAACCTCGGCTCGATTCCGTTAGCAGCGTTAGGCTTCATTCCGCCGTGGCTCGCAGCATTGGGCATGTCCATCAGCTCGGTCGCAGTGGTGTTGAACTCCACTCGCTTACTACCTCGCGCGCCGCGAACGAAGGCAGCGTCGAGCACGCTAACATCGGCTCACTTGCAGGAGACCGCGGCATGAGCATTCTTTTGGTGCTGATCCCGTTGAGCCTGGCGTTGGTGATATTCGCCGGCTGGGGATTCTTCTGGGCCGTGAATACAGGCCAGTTCGACGATCTGGAATCTCCAGGCTGGGACGCGTTGCGCGAAGAAACGCCAGTGGAACTGCCGAGCAGCGATGGCTAGCACTGCCGACGCAATCAGTTTGTCTGCGGCATTCGTCGCTGGTATCGCCGGTAGCGCTCATTGTTTCGCCATGTGCGGCGGTTTGGCCGGAGCGCTCGGCATGCGCGCTCGCGCGACCGCCTCCAGCGCAAGTTCTGCTTTCAGCAACGCAGCGTCGTATCACGTTGGACGCTTGAGCGGCTACGCACTGGCCGGTGCGATCTGCGGCGTGATCGGCGCCAGTCTGCAAGCGGTGCTCGATCTGGCACGCATCGGCACGACACTGCGCATCGCCAGCGGCGTGCTGCTGTTGTTGATCGCCTTGCGCATGCTGTCACCCTGGAATCCGTTGCGTTGGTTGGAAGCCTTGGGTGCCAAGTTCTGGCGTCGTCTGCAACCGCTCACCCTCGGCACCAGCAAACTCACCGGCCCCGCGCATGGAGTGGCGCTCGGTTTCCTGTGGGGCTGGTTGCCCTGCGGCTTGGTGTATTCGATGCTGTTGTTCGCAGCGCTCAGCGGTCATGCGTCGAGCGGCGCCGCCATCCTGCTCGCGTTCGGGCTCGGCACCCTGCCCTCGATGCTGACCAGCAGCGTGCTTGCCTCCCAGGTGCAGAGATTGATCAAGCAACGCTGGCCCCGCTTCGCCAGCGGCTTGCTGCTGCTGGTCTTCGGTGCCTGGATGATCTGGGTATCGCTACCAACCGGCGCCCCCATGCACCATCACTGAGCCAGCTGGGCGGGGCGCGGGTAGGTGTCACTGCGTACTGACGACCCGAGCCGGCTGCGGGACCCTCGGCCTGGTGTCAGGCTATTGCCTAATCCGTGCTGGGATCGGTCATTCATAGGGAATCGATGTGACAGCGGCACGTGTACACGACCGCGCTCTAGCCGATAGTTCACCCATGCCACTCTCTGCCTCCATAGGCGCAAACCCGTCCGGCGAACGGTCGCCGTCGCAGCCCAAGGGCCCGGCCCTGAAGGCGGCCTGGCTTCGCCCGCTGCTGCGCCTGTGCGCGCTGCTGGCCCATCCGTTCGTCGCCCCCCTGCGGCACCGTGCTGCCGAGCTCGAGTCCCAGCTCGACGTGCTCAACAGCTGCAGCATCGTGTCCAGCACCGACGGCAGCGGCCGCATCACTCACGTCAACGAGCTGTTCTGTCGCATCAGTGGCTACACACGCGAAGAGCTGCTCGGCCGCAATCACAGCACCATCAATTCCGGAGTGCATCCCCGGAAGTTCTTCATGGACATGTATCGCACCATCGCCACCGGTCAGTCGTGGCGAGGTGAGATTTGTAACCGCGCCAAGAGCGGCAATCTGTTCTGGCTGGACATGACCATCATTCCGGTCATGGACAGTTCCCACCGCGTCACTCGCTACACCTCGGTGTGTGTCGACATCACCACGCGCAAAGGCACCGAAGAAACATTGGCGCGCTTGCGCGAACGACACGCGCTGGCCATCGAAAGCTCCGGCGTCTGTTTGTGGGATTGGGACCTGGTGCAAGACACCGTGGACTTCGACCGCAATTGGGGCCAGATGCTGGGCTACACCCAGGAGGAAGCAGCCAAGATTCCGCGCGACGGTTGGAATCGCGCCATGCATACGGACGATCTCGCTTACACCTTGCAGCAGATCGAACGTCATTGTCAGGGCGAGACGCCGTTCTTCCAAAGCGAAGCGCGCATGCGCCACCGCGCCGGTCATTGGGTATCGCTGTTGTTCCGCGGCTCGGTCAACAAGCGCGATCAGAACGGCCTGGCGCTGCGCATCTCCGGCACCGCCATCGAAGTCACCGAACTCAAACACGCCACGCGCTTGGCCGAACAGTCCGAAGCGCTGCTCAAGACCGTGATCGACCTATTGCCGCAGCGAGTGTTCTGGAAGGACCGCGACGGCCGCTTCCTGGGCGTGAATCGTAATTTCAAGATCGATACCGGCGTCGAAGACATCATCGGCAAGACCGACAGCGAAGTGACTTGGGTCGGCCCGACGCCGGACTCTTCGCAAGACCGGCACATCATGGAAAGCCGTCAGCCGGTGTTGAGCTTCGTCCAACAGCTGATGCGCGGCGATCGCATCGAATGGCGCACGACCAGCAAAGTGCCGCTCATCGATGCGCGCGGCGAAGTGTGGGGCGTGCTGGGCACCTATCAGGACATCACGCCGTTCAAGCTCGCCGAAGGCGAACTGATCAACGCGCGTAACGCCGCCGAGCAAGCCAGCAAAGCCAAGAGCGAATTCCTGGCGACCATGAGTCACGAAATCCGCACGCCCATGAACGGCGTCATCGGCTTCACCGACCTGTTGTTACAAACGCCGTTGGATCCCGAACAGCAGGCCATGGCCAGCACCATTCGCGATTCGGGCCGCTCGCTGATGACCATCATCGACGACATCCTGGATTTCTCCCGCATCGAAGCCGGTCGCGTGGTCGTCGAACACGCACGAGTGGATGCCAAGAAGATAGCCCACGACGCACTGACACTGTTGCGCCCGCGTGCCGCCGAGAAACAGCTGGAGCTCGACGTGCATTGGCCCACTTCAGTATCGACCGCCATCATCGGCGACGGTGGTCGCGTGCGTCAGGTGTTGGTGAATCTGCTGTCCAACGCCGTCAAGTTCACTGATTCCGGTCGCGTCACCGTGCGTGCTTCGGCAGAAACCGAAGGCATGGTCCGCATAGAAGTCGAAGATACCGGCATCGGCATCACGTCCGAACAACTACCTCGGTTGTTCACCAAGTTCACGCAGGCGGACTCGTCCACCACGCGCAAGTACGGCGGCACCGGGCTGGGCCTGGCGATTTCCAAACAATTGGTCGAGTTGATGGGCGGCCAGATCGGTGCCCACAGTCGCCCGGGGTCGGGCTCGACGTTCTGGTTCACGCTGCCTACGGCCGCGCCACGCACCGATACGACGGCCACCAATCGAGTGCTGGTGCTGACCCCGCCGGGCGAACCGCTGCAGGATCGGCCAGCCAACGCACCAGCACCTCGCGTATTGATCGTCGAAGACCACGCCGTCAATCGGATGCTCGCCACTCGCCTGCTGACCAAGCTCGGCTGCGACGTGGACATTGCCGAGAACGGCCTGATCGCCTGCGAGCGGACCGCCGAACAGACCTACGATCTGATTTTCATGGACTGCCAGATGCCGGAGATGGACGGCTTCGAAGCAACGCGCGTGCTTCGCGACCGTGAGCGCGAAACCAAGCGGCATACGCCGATCGTCGCGCTCACTGCCAATGCCATGAGCCAGGATCGTCAGCGCTGTCTGGATGCGGGCATGGACGATTACATTCCCAAGCCTTACACCGCTGCCGATTTCGAACGCACGCTGCAGCGCTGGGTGCGGCCTCAGGCGGTACCGGCAATGGGCAGCGAGAAATAAACCGTCGCGCCGTGGCCTTCGGCACCTTCCGCCCAGGTCCGGCCGCCATGCCGTTGCACGATACGGCGCACGTTCGCCAAGCCGACGCCGGTGCCTTCGAAATCCTTTTCCGCATGTAAGCGCTGGAACACGCCGAACAAGCGATCGGCGTATTGCATGTTGAAGCCGACGCCGTTGTCCTTCACGTAGTAAACGATTTCGTTGTCGGCCACGTCGGCGCCGATTTCGATCTTGGCGGGATCGCGCGGCCGGGTGTACTTCACCGCGTTGGCCAGCAGATTCACCCACACCTGTTTCATCAACTGCGGATCGCCCATGGTGTCGGGAATGGCGTGCCGCTCCCAATCGATGCGACGGTCGCTCAGCTCCGGGCCCAGCTCCTGGAAGGTCTCGTTGATCAACTCGTCCATATGGATGCGCTGGCGATGCATGGCGGCGCGGCCGATGCGCGAGAACGCCAGCAGATCGTCGATCAACCGGGTCATGCGTAGCGCCGCCTTCTGCACCGTCTGCACGTGCCGCCGTTCTTCGGGATTCAGCTTGGCGCCGGCCGACGCATCCAGCATGGACACATACGAATGAATGTGACGCAGCGGCATGCGCAAGTCGTGCGACACCGAGTGACAGAACGATTCCAGGTCGGCGTTGGCAGCCAGCAGATCGTCGTTCTTACCACGCAGCGCGATGTTGAGCTCGCTCACTTGCTCGGCGATACGCACGCGCTCGCTGATTTCCTGCTCGAGTTCGAAGCGCGCCTGATGCAGCTCGACGAAGATTGCGACTTTGGCGCGCAATACTTCGGGCTCCAGCGGCTTCATCAAATAATCCACCGCGCCGGCGTTGTAGCCGCTGAACACCATCTCGGCGGTACGCATCATACCGGTGAGAAAGATGATCGGTGTGGCACGCGAGCGCTCGCGAGCACGAATCAATGCCGCCGTCTCGATGCCGCTCATGCCTGGCATCTGCACGTCGAGCAGAATCACCGCGAAGTCGTACTCCAGCACACACTTGAGCGCCTGCTCGCCGCGCGTGGCCGTGATCAAGTTCTGGCCGAGCCCTTCCAGCACGGCTTCCAAGGCGTCCAGATTGGCCTGCTCGTCATCGACCAGCAGAATGTTTGATTTATTGATTGCTTTCACCATTACCGACGTCCTCCAATACTCTGCGCGCCGCTCAGCACACCTTGCGATACAGGCGCTGGCGCAGCGACAGCAATTCGTAATGCGCCTCATGCCGGGACAGATGCAACGTTTCGCTCTGTCCCAAGCCGAGATAACCGAACCGCACCAAGCTTTCACGAAACAATTCATGCACTCGGTAGCGCAAGGGTTCGTCGAAATACATCATTACGTTGCGGCAAAAAATCACATGAAATTCGTTGAACGAGGCATCGCGCGCCAGGTCGTGACGAAACACCGCGATCCGATCCATCACAGCGGGATCCAGCACTGCCCAGGTTTCGCCGCGGGTGTAGTAGTCCGCCAACTGGCGAATGCCGCCGGCCGCGCGATAGTTCTCTTCGTATTCGTCGAGCGACGCCAACGGCAACAAACCACTACGTGCCTGTTCCAACACAGCCTCGTTGATATCCGTCGCGTAGATGCGGCAACGGTCGTACAGGCCTTCCTCGCGTAACAGAATGGCCAGCGAGTACGCTTCCTGCCCGGTCGAACAACCAGCCACCCACAGCCGCGGGTACGGATACGTTCGTAACAGCGGCACTACACGCTGACGAAAGGTGCGAAAGAACACCGGGTCGCGAAACATGGTGGTGACCCGGAGCATGACCCGGTCGACCAGGCTGGCCAGAAAGCGCGGGTCCTCGCGCATCCGTTCGTTCAGCTCGGGCAGGCCCGACATGCCTTCGCCTTTAATCAGGCTGCGCAGCCGCCGGTGCAGGGCGCGCCGGCTGTAACCGCTCAGGTCGACGCCGGTCAAATCGAACAAGCGTTCCAAAAACATATGAAATTCAGGCGCAGCACTGCCTGTGCCGGTTTCGTCCCCGGCAGCAACGCGGGCTCGATGTGCTTGCTCGCCGGGTGTCGTCATGACCGAACCTAGAGCTGCGCTTGCTAACGTTGCTTGTACAGCCACACTCGTAACATGGAGCGCAGCTGATCCAGATCCACTGGCTTGGCTAGATAATCCGACGCGCCGGATTTCAAACATTCTTCGCGCGCACGCGCCATGGCCTTGGCGGTGAGCACGATGATGGGCAGGTTGGCGTGCCGTTCGAACTTGCGGATGCGCCGGATGGCTTCGAAGCCGTCCATCTCGGGCATCATCACATCCATCAACACCACGTCGAACTGTTCAGGCGATTGCAGAATCTCGATGGCGGCCGGGCCGCTCTCTGCGTAACGCACTCGCATGTGATGACTTTCCAGACCGGCGGTGATGGCGAAGATGTTGCGCACGTCGTCATCGACCACCAAGACACTGCGTCCACGCAGCATCGGATCTTCCTTGCGCGCCCGCTCGAGCAACTGGCGGCGCGACTCGGGCATGCGCGATGGCGCGTAATGCAGCAGCAACGCTGTCTCGTCCAGTAAGCGCTCCGGCGAGCTGGCGTCCTTGATGATGATGGCTTCGGACACCGCTCGCAGCTCAGTCTCTTCCGTCCGCGACAGCGGCTTGCCGGTGTAGATGACCACCGGCGGCGAACTCTTGCCGTGACGACGCTGCATGGTGGCGATCATGTCGGCACCGCTCATGTCGGGCAGCATCAGATCCGCGATCATGCAATGGAAGCGGCCGTCGCTGAGCGCCTGCAAAGCTTCGTTGGCCGTGCCCACCGCCACGATGTCCACATCGGTGGCACTGAACAGATCGCAAACCGCCTGACGCTGCCGCTGATCATCTTCGACGATCAACAACCGTCGCGTGGGATCGTCGAGCAGCGCCAGCGTTTCACCGAGCACGCTATCGAGCATTTCGCGCGTCACCGGCTTGTGCAGGAACGACAACGCGCCTTGCATCAGCGCTCGTTCGCGCTGATCGTCCACGGAGATCACGTGCACCGGCAAATGGCGCAGCTCCGGGTCGTGTTTCAAACGATCCAGCACCGCCCAGCCGTTACTGTCCTTCAACAACAGATCCAGCGTGATGGCGCTCGGCTTGAAACGTCGCGTGGCCCGAATCGCTTCCTGGGCCGAGCGTTCGATGATGACTTTGAAGCCGCGTTCGCGCGCGAAGTCGGCGACCACCGCGGAGAAGCTCCGGTCGTCTTCGATCACCAACAGGATGCGATCGCCCGGCGCCAGCTTGGAGCGGTCGTCGTCGACTTCTTCGACCGGATCGTCGAACGAATCGAGTTCGACAGCTTTCGGTTCCTCCACCACGCGGGCCGGAGTACGAAACATCGGCGACGGCTCGGGCATCTTGGCGACCGGAGCAGCAGCCGCTGCGCTCATGGTCACCGGCAAGTACAACGAGAAGGTGCTGCCAACGCCGGTTTTGCTTTCCAGCGTCAACGCACCTTGCAACAAGCGACTCAATTCGCGGCTGATGGACAGCCCCAGACCGGTGCCGCCATAGCGACGTGCAGTACCCGCGTCTGCCTGCCGGAAGGCTTCGAACACCACCTCGCGCCGATCTTCCGGCACACCGATACCGGTATCGATGACACGAAACACCACGACGGCATTCGCTTCATCCAAGGTCGGCAAGTTGCCGCCCCAGCCCGAAGTGACCCGCTCGATCTTGAGCGTGACACCGCCCTTGGACGTGAACTTGAAGGCGTTGGACAACAGATTGCGCAGGATCTGTTGCAAGCGCCGGCCGTCGGTCACCAGGCTGGCCGGCACGTCCGGCGCGACCTGCACGTCGAACTTCAGATGCGCATTCTCGGCGACATGATTGAACGCCTGCTGCATCTGTTGAGTGATGTCGCTGACGCGCAGGTGTGCGGTGTCGGCGGTCACTGTGCCCGACTCGATCTTGGCCAGATCCAGAATGTCGTTGATCAACTCGAGCAGATCGTTGCCGGCGCCATGAATGGTGCTGGCGCGCTCGACCTGCTTGGGCGTGAGCGTGCCTTCGTTGTTCTCCGCCAGGATCTTGGACAGGATCAGCAAACTGTTGAGCGGCGTGCGCAGCTCATGCGACATGTTGGCCAGGAACTCGGATTTGTATTTGGAGCTCAACGCCAGCTGCTGCATCTTCTCTTCCAAGGCGCCGCGAGCCAGCTCTACTTCCTTGTTGGCGAGTTCCAAAGCCTCGCGCTGCTCTTCCAGCACCGTGGCTTTTTCCTCCATCTCCACGTTGCTCTGCTGCAGCTCCTCGTTGACCTGCTCCATCTCCAGGTTGGCTTGCTGGAGTTCGGCCTGCTGGTCGCGCAGCTTCTCCGACATGGCGGTTGCTTCCTCGAGCAACTCCTCGGTCTTGCGCGCTGCCTGAATGGCTTGCAACACCGTGCCGAAGCTGTCGCTGAAACGCCGAAGCAAAGTCAGCTGCACCGACGAAAAGGAGCTCAGCGTTGCCAGTTCCAGCACGGCCTTGACCTTGCCCTCGAACAACGCCGGCATCACCACCACTTGCGCGGCGGAGGCCTCGCCCAGCGCCGAGCCGATGCGCAGATAGTCTTCGGGCACTTTGTCCAACACCACGCCGTTGGCGTCGCGATAGCACTGACCGATCAAGCCCTGACCGCGCACGATACGTTGCGGCGGTTCGTCGCTGGCATAACTGGCCTGCAACTCCAGCACGTCCGAGCCATCGCTGGTGGGCACGTAAATCAGGGATTGTCTGGCACCGACCAAGACCGCCAGCTCGCCCAGAATCTTGGCACCGAGTTTGGACGGATCGCGGGCACCTTCCAGCAAGCGCGACAAGCGCGCCAGGCTGCTGTTCAGCCAGTCCTGTTCGGACAACGCCAGTTCGCGTGCCGAGATTTGGCCGGCCATGTGGTTGAACGCCACAGCGAGTTGCCCCAATTCATCGTCTCGCGAAATC
>NZ_JAEUPY010000031.1 GCF_016790065.1 Steroidobacter sp. | reverse complement strand
AGCCAAGCGAAGTACGGCTCGGCAACCTGTTGTAGATCCAATCGCAAGCGGTTGTCTTGCATCGTCACTACATAAGTCAGCCAGTCGTCGGCGGCTGTGTACGTACCGGCGTAAGCGTTCAGCGCCAGCGATGGAGCACGGCGCTTGGACGGCGGCTCCCACAACGCGCGCTCGCTGACACGCTTCTGCTCCCAACCGCTTTTATATGCGAGGTATTTTTCGCCGGCCCGATCGCGATCGGGAAGCTCCAGGTACTTCGCGAGAATCCACTGAGCGACTCCAGCGGTGAGACCGTAAGCACCCTGACGTGCATTGGCGAACACAAACACCGCCACCCCGCGCGAAGGGCACAACAACGCTTCGCTGGCATGCCCTCGAAACAACCCGTTGTGTGACAGCACTCGTTCGCCGTGGAATTGGCCGTACTCCCAGCCAAGCGCGTAACCGCTCATCTGAAAGTCGTCGCTACTCCTACCATTCTCTCGCGTGGGATAGAGCGCTTGCGCGGCGTGGGTTTGTTCGAATTGCTCCACCGAAACCAGACGACGGCCATCGACACTACCGTCGCCGAGTTGAAACTGCAGCCAGCGACTCATGTCCCGCGCATTGGAGTTGATCGCACCCGCCGGAGCATGATTGTCCATGCTCCATGCGCCTTGCGGCCGAAATGGATCGACTCGAACGGACCCGTCGCGCAAGCGGACATGAGAACTGGCGCGATTCGATGCATTGGCCAGCGCTTCTGCCGTGGTGGAACTCGCAGTCATGCCGAGCGGCACAAAAATAGTGCGCCGGATGTGTTCGTCCCATGACATGCCGACACTTCTCGCCACCGCCTCGCCAGCCGCGGCATACAGAATATTCGAATAGACCCAACCGGCTCGGAACTTGGCCCGCGGCTGATCGAACTTCAGCAACTCAATCACTTGGTTACGTGACAACGCCAAGCCGTTTTGGAAATCGCCGAACGTGCCCACGCGATGACTGAGCAGATCTCGGAAGCTAGCCTCAGCGGTAACGTAAGGGTCGCGTAACCGGAATCCTGGCAAAAATTTGACGACCGGTTCGTCCCACTGAATATTCCCTGCGTCGACCGCGGCTGCGGCCGCCATTGCTGTGAATGCCTTGGTGAGCGAAGCCACCGTGAATACGGTGTCCGCATCCATCGGCGTGGCGCTGCCCTGCTCTCGCACGCCGAGGCCGCCCAGATACTCCACGCGCCCCCGATTGATGACGGCAATCGCCATGCCCGGCGTCTGCCATTGACGCATGGCATGTACCGCATATGCATCGATCTGCGCCGCCGTATCTGCAGCGTGCGCTCCGCCTGTCGTGACCAACCATGCGATCGAGACAGCTGCCAGCGACCTGAGCATTGCCTTCCGCCAGTCTTTTTGATGATGTCGAGCTAATGTATATACATTTCACTTGCAATGCAAATGCTCCGATACAGATTCACACTGGTGCGCTCGTCACACCACTGACGTTGACGATATGATCGCCAGCCTCGCGACCGTGCCGGCTCGCGCCCGACATGAACATGAATGGTTGCGCCCTACCTCGGATTATTTTTCGCCGCACTGATTGCGGCCACGATCTTTCCCGGCCAGTCGGAGGCCGTGCTGGTCGGCTTGTTGCTGGCGGATCATTCGCCTTGGCTGCTGCTGCTGGTCGCCAGCGCTGGAAACATTCTGGGCTCGGTGTGTAATTGGCTTTTGGGCCGCGGCATCGAACGCTTTCGCGAGCGTCGCTGGTTTCCGGCCCGGCCCGAGGCGCTGCAAAGAGCACAGCGCTGGTACGGCAAGTACGGCAAGTGGTCGTTGCTGTTCAGTTGGGCACCGGTGATCGGTGATCCGCTCACCATCGTGGCCGGTGTGATGCGTGAGCCGTTTCCCGTTTTCCTGCTACTCGTTGCTATAGCAAAGGTCGGACGCTACGCCGTGCTGACTGCAGTCACTCTGCACTACTTCACTTGATGCGCAGATTTACACACCAGGAATTACCTAATCAACAGCCTCTTGCCGGAATGCTATAACCGGTCGTAATGGAGACCCCTGCAGTAGCATCCAGCAAAGTTCGCTGGCCGACGGTGCCGTTTTTCGATTCCGCTGCACCGACATCCAATCAGCCGCTCGAATGTATCGTGGAGTTGGCCAACGGCCGCACGCTCGATGCACAGCTGGTGGCGTTCACGCCCGGCACGGATTACATAGAGCTGCGTTTACCGGATCGCAAGGGCCGCCAGAAGTTGAACTTGGCGCCGGTTCGCTGCATCACATTGCCGCAGCCGATGAAGCTGGTTCCCGACCAAACGGCGTTGAGTGCGGTCGGCGGTAGTGAAGATCCGCTTGCGCACGAGCGCGAGTTCACCGTACACATGCGACAAGGCGCGCCCATCACCGGCAAGGCGTGCGGCTTCGTGCGAGAACAATGCGGGTTGTTCCTGTTCGTGGTCGAGCCGGACACACGCGGTGCCGTGCGCCGGTTCATCCCCGCCCCGCAGATTGCAGAAGTGTCGATCGGTCCACCGCTGGGTGAAGCATTGGTGGGCAAGGCACTGATCAGTTCGAGCGCACTGGAAAACGCACTCGACCGTCAAAACGAACTCCGGCGCGAACCGCTCGGCAAGTTCCTGGCGGATCGCGCCATCATCACCAGCGAGCAGCTGACCCAGACTCTGGCCGAACAACAACGCCGCCCCAATGTCAGGTTGGGCGATCTACTGGTCGAAGCGAAACTGATCAGCCCCTCGGTGCTCGATGAAGCGCTCGGCATTCAAGCCGAACATCGGGAACGCCGCCTCGGCGACATCCTGATCGACATGGGCGCAGTGTCCCTGCGGCTCATTCAAATGGCGTTGTCGGAAAAACTGGGCATTCCTTACGTGAACGTGCGCGAGTTCAAAGTCGATCCGCTGGGGATCGAGTTGGTGGAGCCGGCCTTTGCGATCCGACATCAGATGCTACCGTTGCTTCGAAGCGGCAGCTCGTTGATCGTCGCCGTGGAGAATCCGCTGACCAGCAACTTCGCGCAGGAGTTGCGCGTAATTACCGGACTCACCATCGTGCTGGTGATTGCCGATCCGGCCGATTTGAAGGCGCGCATCTCCAAGGAATATTCGCGACTCGATACTCGCAACACTGATTTTGGTGGCGCGCAGGGACGCGGCGGCTCCGGTCGTGACCCCATCAAGGCCGATGTGGCGAAGGTCGAAGACCTGGCCATGCAACTCAGCCGCGAGACGCCACGCCCGGCGAGCGTCACCAAGGCTCGCGACAGCGAAGCCCGCGTCAACGAGAACACGCTGGTGCGGCTGGTCAACAAGATCATCAAGGATGCCCACACTCAGGGCGCCTCGGACATCCATATAGAAAGTAATGCCGCCACCAGCACTCGCGTGCGCTTTCGGTTGGATGGCGACCTCACCGATTATCTGGATTTGCCGCCGGCCTATCGCAACAGTCTGGTGTCGCGCATCAAGGTGATGGCGGACCTGGACATCTCCGAACATCGTCAGCCGCAGGACGGCAAGATCGACTTCAGCAAGTTCGGCGAACTGGAGATCGAGCTGCGCGTGGCCATCATTCCCACCGCCAACAATCTCGAAGATGTGGTGTTGCGCATCCTGGCCAGCATGGAGCCGCATCCGCTCGAGGATCTGCAGTTTGCAGCGCGCGATCTACTAGAGCTGCGCAAGATGATCGCGCGCAGCTATGGCATCGTGCTGGTGGTCGGCCCGACTGGTTCGGGTAAGACCACGACCTTGCACTCGATGTTGCGTGAGATCAACCGGCCGGATCTGAAAATCTGGACCGCCGAAGATCCCATCGAAATCACTCAGGCCGGACTGCGACAGGTGCAGGTCCAACCGAAGATCGATTGGACCTTCGCCGCCGCCATGCGCGCCTTTCTACGTGCCGATCCGGATGTGATCATGGTCGGCGAAATGCGTGACGCCGAGACAGCCAAGATCGGCATCGAAGCATCGCTGACCGGTCACCTCGTGCTGTCCACTCTGCATACCAACAGCGCTGCGGAAAGCATCACTCGTCTGCTCGATCTGGGCATGGATCCGTTCAACTTTGCCGACGCGCTACTGGGCATTCTTTCGCAGCGCCTGGTACGCACACTGTGCACGAACTGCAAGCGCGGGCGGCTCGCAACCGACTCTGAGCTGGCCGAGCTTGCCGAAGAGTATTGCGGTGAGTTCCAGCAGGATCGACAGCAAGTGCTCGCTCACTGGCGCCTCGAGCATCAGCGCAATGGCGGAATCACTCTTTACGAAGCCGTGGGCTGCGATGCCTGCCGCGATGGCTACAAGGGTCGCGTCGGCATTTATGAGCTGCTGATAGGCACACCTCAGCTCAAGCACTTAGTTCGCTCGCGCGCCCCCATCCCGCAGCTGGTCCAGGCAGCGCACTCCGACGGCATGTCACTGTTGAGACAGGATGCAATCACCAAGGTACTACAAGGCCGAACCGATTTGGTCAGCGCTCGCGCGGCCTCGAGCTAGCGACGAGCCATGCTCGCGACGCCAGAGGTAAAACGCCGTCGACGCAAACGCCGCGCCGAGACAAAGCTGCACGACGTCGAACGCGGCAAACAAAACATCGCCGCTCGCTAACGACTGCCACAGACCTCGCCCTGTCGTCAGCGCATTGACCAACGGCACGGCAAAGAACAATAGCGAAGCAACCGACAACTGCTCTTGCCAAGCTCGGCTCGCCTGACGTGCGAAGGCATGCAGAACCGATAGCGCCCAGGCAATGAAGAACCAGCGAATCTCCCAATCCGCTCGCGTCGGCAACTCTGCAGGCAACAACCGATTCGCCAGAAAGTAAGCCGCAACTGCAATCGGTGCACCCAGGATCGCAGCGATGTTGAGCCTTTCGACGAGTCGCTCTGCCCGGCTCTGCGCAATTCTGGGATCGCGCCGCTTGAGATTCCATAGCACGAGCCCAGTCGCCACCATCGCGCAGCCAGCCAGGCCGCAGAGGAAGAACAGTGCTCGCACGGTCGGTTGCGCGAATCGAGCGACGTGCAATCCGATCAACACGCCGCGAGTCGCCACTCCCGGCCCGAAGCCTTGCACATTGCTGACCACTTCGCCGGTCGCGCCGTTGGCGATGACCTTGCGATGATCCAGCGACACTTGCCCGGCATAGTTCGGGCGAGTCTCGAAGGTGGCAGCCGCATCGCCGGCGTTGTTGATCATAACGCGACCAAGACGATCGCTACCCCAAGTGTCGCGACTGGTCGCAATCACCGTCGCGAGTGAAGCCAGCCCCGCCGCTTCGCCGGACGCCTTCGGAATGTCAGCGTTGCCAAACGCCTCGGCCGAATAGGTTTTAGTGTCATCCCCGTACATCACCTGCTGCGCCCAAGGCAGGTACACGAACATCAGCGACAACAGTCCGGTGAACGTGATCATCAAATGAAACGGCAGCGCGAACACGCTCGTCATGTTGTGCGCGTCCAGCCAAGCTCGCTGCCCGCCCTTCTTCAATCGCAGCACGAAGAAGTCCTTGAAGAAGCGCCGATGCGTCACGACGCCGCTGATGATGGCAACTAGCATCAACATCGCCGCCACACCCACGATCCATTCGCCGTATCGGTCGGGTAGATGCAGGTTGTAGTGAAAGCGATAGAGAAACGCGCCGCCTTCGGTCGCGCGAGGCGTTATGAACTGCTCGCTCGATGCATCCCAGTACATCGTCCGATTGCTCGTGCCTTGATTCGTCTTCTCACGCCACTGAATCGACAACGACGGATCGCGCTCATCCGGCAACGAGACGCTCCAGCGATCCGAACCTGCAGCCCGTGCCTTGAGCTCAGCGAGTCCGCGGTCCAATGCATCCGATGGCGCGCTGGTCGCGCGAGCTTCCGGGCTCATCCACAGCGTAATCTCATTGCGATAGTAAGCAGCGGTGCCGGTGACGAACACCGCATACAGCACCCAGCCCAGCAACAAGCCGGTCCAGGTATGCAGCCAGGCCATGGATTTACGAAAGCCGCCGCGGACTCGCGCATAGGCCCAAATCGCAATCCCCGCGTACACCAGAAAGCTGAAGATCGTGCCGAACAGCACCGCATCGGCACGAGGCACGGGCAACAGCAATGCCAGCGCGATGGCGAAGAGCGTCGCCCCGAAGTATCCGCCGACGATGACGAATACAGCACGCCGCGTCACCGACCAACGATACGCGGCTTCGCCCTTTTCGGTCACTTCATCACCAACCGTAGCTCACCGATCCGGTAAACGTCCGCGGCGCGCCCGGCATGATCCGATCGCGGCGCCAGGAGTTGGCGTAGTAGTGCTCATCGAACAGGTTCTTCACGCCCACATCGAATCGCAGGCTGCGCAGCTGATACGACAACGACAGATCGACCCGCGTGTACGAATCCAGATAGAAGTCGTTGTCCAGGTTGCCTTGACGCTTGTCGACGTAGATTGCTCCAACGCCGCCGCCAAAGCCGCTCGTGTGTGCATAGTGCAGCCAGACGCTGCCGCTGTGCTTCGGCACGTTGTCGAGCTGGTTGCCTTCCCAAGCCGGACGATCGGCGTCTTCGATGATCTCGGCATCGATGTAGCCGTAGGCACCCACGACGCTCAGACCGCTGGTCAGTCGCAAACTCACGTCGAGATCGACACCCCGACTGCGTTGCTCGCCGACTTGCACGCTGTAGTTGGTGAAGCGCGGGTTGGTCTCGACCATGTCCTCGCGGGTGAGTTCATACAGCGCGAGCGTCGCCACGATGCCGTTGTCGTTGCTCGACCACTTCGCACCGACTTCGAGTTGGGTCGCCTCTTCGGGATCGACTGGCTCGACGTTTTCCAGCGTGACGGGCGTTCCCACCGCCGGCTCGTTGATGATCTTGGAACCGTTCTTCGGACTGAACGAACGCGTGTAGCTACCGTAGAGCGACAGCGTCGGCAACGCCTTGAAGACGACACCAGCTCGGGGACTGAAACCAGAGTCCTCGCGCGACAACGTGCGAAAGGTTCCGCTCTGAAGCGTGTGCTGATCGAAGCTCGTGTTGTCGTAGCGCACGCCGGCGAGCACGATCCACTGCTCACCCAAACGCACCATGTCCTGCAGGTAGGCGCCGTACGTGGTCTCTTCGCGCTGCTGATCGCGGAACAAGGAGAACGTAGACGGCACCTGCAAGCCGTAATAGGCGCTCGGATTGTAGATATCGATACGCTGCGCGTTGGCATTCGCCGGTACGAACACTCTATCGCCCGAGACTTCATCGTCTTCATAGCGGCTCGCCTGCACACCGAACTGCAAAGTGTGCGAGATGCCGCCGGTGGCGAAGTCAAAGATCAAATCGTGCTGCGTGCTCAGCTCTTTGAAAGCCAGATCGTTGTCGTAGATGGACCGCGGCAGCAACGTGTTGGGATTGCCTGGATAACCCGGCCCACCCGGCAAACCTACGACGCCACCGCGCGTGGCCTCGACCGATACCTGCTGACGATCCCAGGTCGTGTCGTAGTACGTTACCGAGGAGTTCTGGCGTAGCGACGGCGAGTACTGATGCGTGAGCTTCACCGACGCCGAGATGTTATCCATCGTCTCGGTCTTGTAGCTCGGCTCGCCGTAGAAGGTTTCGCGCGGCACGTTCGCGGGCCGATCCAGAATCGCGACGATGCCTGCATCGGCAGTCTGTTGGTCGTTCTGTATTTCCACATTGAAGCGCAAGGTGGTGGCGTCGGAGAGATTCCAAACCAGCGTGGGATTCAGATACCAACGATCCTGTTCGACGTAGTCACGGAAGCTGTTGGAGTCCAGCATCGAGCCATACAAGCGATAGAACACATCATCGGAGACCGGCCCGGAGACTGCGCCGCTCGCCTGATAGTGATCGTAGCTGCCGGCGGTGATGCGCACATCAGCGGTGGGCTTGGCGCTCAAGCGCGGTGTCACCAGATTGATGATGCCGCCAGGCTCCAGTGCGCCGTAAAGAATCGAAGCCGGCCCTTTCAGCACCTCGACGCGTTCCAGATTGTTCGGATCGACCGAGAATTGGTTGTAGAAACGCGCACCGTCGCGATAGTAATTGCGACGCGGATCGAGCTGGAAACCGCGAATCACGAAATCTTCGTTGACACCCGAATTGGTGCCGCGACTCGATACGCCGCTGACATTCCTGAGCCCGTCCCACAGCGTGCGCGCCTGTTGGTCACGCAGCAGCCCATCGCCGACCGACTGAATCGACAACGGCGTGTCGATGATCGGAGCCGGCAATCCCAACGCTGTGGTGCTGTCAGCCGGCGTGTAGGCACGGCGTTCGATACGACCCTCGACTACAACTTCTTCTAACAACGAGGAAGTTTGCGCCAGGGTGGTCTGATGAATGCCGAGGGCACCGACTAGCAAGGCGCCCGAGGCGATAGTGATCCGCATATCTTGCAACGCTCCGATTCGAGTGTCGCCATCCCAACGATGGCATAGCTCACGGAGTGCGAAGACGAACGGAAGCACGCGCTGACGAATGCAGCGACGCGAACATCCGCCAGCCCCTTCCCACGAGAGCCCGACAGCCTATGCGCGCCGCGACGGCGCGCGATTCTCGGCAGGTCTTCGGGCTCATGGGCTTCGGCTGGAGGCCGACCTACTTGGCGCTGCTTCCCAGGCGTGAAGCCCAGTGCAATATGCGCCGTTCGTTCCCAATTACCGCTGCGGGGCAGCCCCGGAATGCGCGCCATGCGGTCATGACGCGGTCACCGGATTCCCTTTTCAGCCTGCCTCACAGGGGGAGGCAGGCACCGAGAAGGCGCACAAGATATTTTGACGAGTGCGGATCGTCAACCGCTTTCTGGTTTAAGAAAAGTCACGAACCGTCAAAACCGTAGCGCGCGCAGGTAGGCCAAACTCGCCGCGGCAGTCTCGTAAGGCTCCGGAGCGTCGTCGCGCTCGACATAGAAATGCTCGAGCCCGGCCTGATCGCGCTGTGCGAATAATTTCGCGAAGTCGAGCGTGCCGGCGCCGGCATCGGCCATCTTGCGATCGGCCGTCATGTCCTTCACATGACACTGCTTGAAACGGCCCGGGTACTTGTCGAAGTACGGATAAGGATCGACGCCGGCGTAATGGATCCAGAAGAAATCCATGGTCATTTTCATCAGGTCGCTGTCGACATCGGCCAGCATCAGGTCGTAGGGCACGATGCCGTCGACGCTTTTGAACTCGAAGGCGTGGTTGTGATAACCGAACTGCAGGCCGCGTTGTTTCGCAGCCTCGCCCATCTGCCGCAGCCATTCGATGTGCCGATGACATTCGTCCTGGGTCTTCAAGTTATCGACGCCGTAGCCGAGCACCACGTACTGATGACCGACTTCGGCCACTTCATCCAGGGTCTGCGACGTCTTGTCGCGCAAAGCCTCTAGAAACACGTGCGCCGAGTACGACTTCAATCCGGTGTCAGCCAGGTACTTTTTGACCTCGGACGGCTTGGACTTGAAGTAGCCCGCGAACTCCACTTCGTCATAACCAATCTGGGCGATGCGCTCCAGCGTCTGCTGCACGCTCTGCTCCATCTGTTTGCGCACGGTGTACAGCTCGATGCCGATCTTTTCCAGCTTGCGACTCGGCACAGCGGGCGCAACCGGCGCGCTCTCCGCCACCGGCGCATCGCCGCTCTTGGAACAACCGGCAATGGCCATGCCGAGCGTGGCGCCGCTGAAGGCCAGAAACCGGCGCCGAGACAGCGCCGACGGACCGGCAAACATTGGAAGGAGATTCTTGTTCATGTGTCGATACTCCCGGTCAGATTAGAGACGGTCAGATTAAAGACGGCCGGCTTTGATCTGGGTCACGGCATAGTCCGCTGCCCGCGCCGTCAAAGCCATGAAGGTGAGAGAAGGATTCACGCACGAACTGGATGCGAACGCTGCACCGTCAGTGACGAACAGATTCGGCACGTCATGCGACTGGCTGAATGCGTTGAGATACGAGGTGCGAGGATCGAGACCCATGCGTGCCGTACCGACTTCGTGGATAACGACGCCTGGCGTGTCGTCCTCGGCATCCTCTTTCACGTCGGTGAGGCCAGCGGCGCGAAGCATCTCGCCTGCCGCCTTGGCCATATCGCGCACCATGGCGCGCTCGTTGTCGCTGTACTCGCAGCTCACTCGCAGCAGTGGCACGCCGAACTCATCGCGTTGTCGAGGATCGAGCGACACGTGGTTCTCATAGCGAGGCAGCATCTCGCCAATGCCGCCGATAGAAAAGCCCCAACCGCCCGGCCGACCCAGTTGCGCCTTGAACGACTCGCCGATTCCAGCCTTCGCCCCAACACTGCCCCAGCTGCCGCGACTCGAGCCGCCTTGATAGCCGTAGCCGCGCAAGAATGGCAATGCATCCGTGCTCTCAACGTTACGAAAGCGCGGCACATACACCGCGCCGGGTCGACGGCCGCGATAAAAGCTCTGCTCGAATCCCGGCACAGTGCCACTCGCACCGCCGCCCCACACGTGATCCATCAAGTAACGGCCGAGCACGCCGCTGGAATTGCCGATGCCGTTCGGGAAAATCTCGTCCATCGAGTTGAGTAACAGCTGCGTCGAAGCGAGGGTCGACGCACAGACGAACACGATTCGCGCACGCACTTCGCGGGACGCTTTGGTCCTGGTATCGATCAAACGCACCGCCGAGACGCGCTTGCTGATCGGATCGTGGACCAGGCTGTGAACGACGGTGTCCGGCAGCAACGTCAGATTGCCGGTGCGCTCCGCCGCCGGCAGCGTCGACGATTGGCTCGAGAAGTACGCGCCGAACGAACAGCCACGATTACATTGATTGCGCGCCTGACACGGCGCACGCCCCAATTGCAGTTGCTCCTCCGTCGGCTGCGTCAGGTTGGCAACGCGTGCGTTGATGATATAGCGACCGGGAAACGCTGCCTCCACCTTGCTCTTGATGAACAGCTCCGGATCGGTGAGTCCGAACGCGGGTTGAAACACGCCGTCCGGCAAATGCGCGATCCCATCGCGATTGCCCGCCACGCCGGCGAAGCGCTCGACGTGGTCGTACCAGGGCGCGATATCGCGATAACGCAGCGGCCAATCGGTGCCGTGACCGTCTTTGGCATTGGCGGAAAAATCCAGATCCGACCAGCGATACACCTGGCGAGCCCACAACAACGATTTACCGCCGACCTGATCGCCGCGAATCCACACGAACGGCTTCTCCTGCACGTACGGCCGCTCGGAATCCTTCACATAGAAATGTTTGTTGTACTGACTGAGCTGGCCGCGGATCTGCGTGGGATAGTCGCGATCGCGCTCCGCCTGCGGAATGCGTGCATTGAACGGGATGGCCCAAGGCGGCGTGGACTCGGTCGGATAGTCGATACGGTGGCGGACATTGCGCCCACGCTCGACCACCAGCGTTTTCAATCCCTTCTCGGTCAGTTCCTTGGCCGCCCAGCCGCCGGACACACCGGAGCCGATCACGATGGCATCGAAGTCGTAGCTCATGGTCAGGTTGCGTAGTTGCGAGTGGCGCCAGTCACGGCAATGCTCGGCTTGAAGCCGCCAGGCACCGGCAAATACTCCAGCAGTTGCGTGGCGCCGGCTTCGGAGCTGCAGTACGCCGCGACCACCGACGACTTCAGATCGCGAAAGAACGTCCGCTCGCTAGTGGCATACGCTTCAGCATCCAGCTTGGCGACAAACTGCAAGCGCTTCGCTTTGGAAGCAGCGACCAAGTCACGGCGCAATTCCGTGGCGGCTCGCTGCATCAGTTCGTCCAAGCCGCGCAGAAACTTGGTGCGCGCTTCGGGCGTCGCGAACTCGGCTTGCATGTGATCGATAAAACCAACCACGCCCACGTCCGACGCACCCGGCGTGGTGGTGCGAGGAATGATCAGATCGCTCACCACCTCGACGAAGGCTGCCTGCGACGCCGACAGCACCTTGCCCGCCTCTCCACGAGCAATCTTCGCTCCACGCACGCCCGCCTCGACCGCAACCGACGCTGAATCGGTCAGCACGAATCCCGCCGCCGCCAGCGACACCAACAACTCTCGTCGATTCATCAGCGCGTTCTCAAGGCCTAGAAACCGGTTACATTTGCGATCAAAAGCCATAGCGCGCCGATGCTGGCGGCAGTGCTCGACCATGGCATCGGGGTTTTCACCGAACTCATTGCCCGGTGTCAGGCCCTGCAATGGCAGCGACGAAGTTCGCTACACCAGGACCCAGTTCAAATCGGTGATGACCGGCATCGAAACCAACGTAGCGTGCCGAAGCACTACCACGCACTGTCCACCGCAACGATGGGTCTTCGGCCGGAATTCGGACCGTCGCCGTCGTATTGGGCGGCACGCTCACGTCCAACTGGGCGAGGTTGCGCTCACCCGGATTGCGTCGCCAGCGACTGACCGCCCTGTTCGGATTGGAAGATGGCTCCCAACTCACCCTCGGTGGCGCCTCCACCGTCCTTGCGGACTTGTCTGAAACCAAGCGCACCGTTCAATTGACCTCAGGCGAAGCGCTCTTCGATGTCGCCCACGACCCGTCGCGGCCGTTTGTAGTGATCGCAGGCGATGCACGCATCACAGCGATTGGTACTGCCTTCAGCGTGCGCCATACAGGCAGTCGCATACACGTTGCCGTGGCATCCGGCATCGTCGCAGTCACAACTGCCGACGGACGCGAGTCGCGTGTATGCCGGTCAACAGACCTCGGTGACCGCAGGCTTGGTCGCCGCTCCCGAACCCACCGCCATTCCCGCCGTGCTCGCCCGCAAGAGCGGACGACTACAATACACCGGCGAGCCTTTACAGGATGTGGTTGCCGACCTGAATCGTTACTCGGCCGTTCCCATCGAAGTCGAAGGCGCCGCCGCTCAGTTGTTGATCACCGGCGCGGTCCTCGAACACGACCCCCGAGGTTGGCTCGAAGGTCTAGGCAAGGCCCTGCCGGTCGATATTACGTTCGGCGAAGAGCGGATTGTGATTCGCGGCCGGAATTGAACTCACCGGCTAAATTGACAACGTCATATCAAAGTTGTCATCGAATGTGAGTTTGGCTGCTGCAGGTTGTTCAAGCGCGTGAGACTGCTTCAAGCAGGCAAACGCACGTTGCTTCGAACTCAGATCCAACCAGCGGCTGAACCTCGCCGCACGCGTGAGCATGCGCACCAACGGACGCGGATGCGCGTCCGGCCACGACCAGCGGCATGTCGCCCAACCCCGCGTAACTGAGCCTAAAACCGGCCCGCCCGTCGCTATTCTACGCGCAAATACCCGACTTTGTCGCAAATCTACTCATAAGCCGACCTGCCGTCGCCCCGGCCTAGGTGCGTGGCGAACCAAGCGACGTAGCGACCAAGCAGGTCCCGCTGAAAGCTCGGCCGGCC
>NZ_JAEUPY010000025.1 GCF_016790065.1 Steroidobacter sp. | reverse complement strand
GGCCAAGCGAGGCGGCGACGGAGGCTTCGGTGCGGGTCAGCTCAAACAGGTCGCGCAAACGCGCCGACGCGATTGGCGCTTCTGGGTCGCGGAGAAAAATCAACAGAGCGGGGCGCTGGTAGCCGAATAGATGTGTCGAGGGGCGCAGCGGCGCGACTTCTAGCGTCAGCGGCGCACGGCCGGATCGCGGAATGGAGACGGCTGAATCGGCTGCGGCCAGCCTTCCCCTGGCAGCATCCATCCCAGCGCGAACCAACGCGAGCAGCTTGTTTTGTAGGTCGGGCTGGCGGAGCGACAGACGCCCGCTCAACAGCGTGAGCTCCTTATTCTCGCGGAGCAGAGTCTCTGCCATGGCGCTCGCCTGGATCACACGGCAGGCGCTGTCAATCATGAGTACGCCGGTGTCCATTCGATCCAGCGCCTCCAGCATGGAGACATGCGAGCGCGATATCGACGCGAGGCGCTGGCCAAGCCGTAACGCACGTTGCAGATGAGGCAGCAAGACTTTCGCCCGCAATCGATCTGCGCGGGCATATGCTCCCGCTTCACGCGGACGATGAATGCCGAGCACGCCGGTCGCGCCATCGGCGGTCGGAAATACTGCGCCGAGCATGTGATAGATGCCGAGATGGCGCAGCCATTCTTGATAAAAGCCGCTGCGCGCCCGTTCTTCGGGCGTTACCAGATCTTCGTCTGTAATCACCTGAGACAGGCCATGAGCCAGTGAGCGCTCGACCCAGAGGTCGCGGCGGTGCCAGTCATCGGCCCAGGCCTGATCCCGCTTCCCGACAAGCAAGTTGTCAGTGCATTCGATCAGGCTGACCCACGCCCCGTCGCCGTGCAATTTCACGACGGTGCTGACGGAGTCGAAGGCTTCGGCGATTCGCGTCGCGGTTCCAGGCCACAGCGCCTCATCGAGGGCAGCATCGTAAAGATGTGCAATCAGGCCCGAGAGTCTGGAACTGCTTTCACGGGGAGATGACACGGCTCTAACACGATCTCTCATTCGTCGGCGCTCGCTTTTCTCATCTATCCGCCTGAAGGATTTCTCGTCCTGATCCGTTCGATGCGTCGTCCTGAACTTCTCCCTCATCTAGGGGACGAAAGCATCCTTTGTCGACTCGATAATGACTCTACAGCCGCGGGGCATCATGAGCAAATGAGTGACCCGTTTTGTCTAAACGTTCGTCATCAGCAATGGGGCCTGCATGGGACTCACGACGCTCAGCGGAGTTGTCAGTGGCATCCGACATTCAACTGAAACCCGGGGCACGGTGGGCCGTAATGGCGGTTCCGTAAAAACGGGGCAGGTCATTGCGTTCCGGGTCGACGGTCGATCTGCTCAGATCAAGCTGCCGGACGTGCCGGATGTCCGGGATGGAGATGAGGTTACGCTCGCCGGGAGCGAGAAGAACGGGGTGTTCAAGGCTCTGGCATTGCGGAATGATAAAACCCGTGCGGTTTATAGCATTCCCACGGTCGTCGGCTACCTCATGGGCGCGACGCTCATCGCGCTCGGCGCGATGACTCTGTTCATCCTCATTGGGGTGATCTTCATTGCTGGTGGGCTCTGGACAATTTATGAGGCGCGCAACTACACGCGGGCGGCCGACATGCTGAAGGCGTGAGCGAAGAAGCCGTGCATGCCGAGCCAGCGCCGAGCGTTTCAACACCTTCGATCCATAACGCCATCTGCAGAGTGTGCTCCGATGTCTGATCGCGTCCCCAATAGAATCTCGTCCAGTGGATTTTCTCGCCGGAGCGTCGCGTTGGCTGCGCTACTGTGTTCGACCCCCGCCGCGCAGGCGGCTCCGGGCTGGGACATTGTCGGCCTCAAGCTGGGTATGACCGAGCAACAGGCGCTCGCGGCCATCAAGGCGCACTCGCCCAACGCGCAGGTGACGACGAACTCTCTGAAATTCACCTTCCACGACGGGGCGAAACAGCAGGAAACGCCATCATTCACATCTGGCCTGATCGTGCGGGTCCCGCAAACGGGCCAGGACGGCGAAACCATCCAGGTGGAATTTTCGGCGCCGCCAACTGGCCAGCGGGTGATCAGCCTCCGCCGCACGCTCTCCAGCTACGCCAACCCACCGGCGCTGGAGCGAATGATCGATTCCGTCGCACAAAAGTACGGGAAGCCAAACACACAGTCGAAATACGGCATCGGGCAGATCACAACGCAACTTGGCTGGGCGGAGGCGAACCGCAAGCCGTGCGGCAAGCTCGACAAGGGCCTCCTGCTGCCTCCTGTCTCCCAGACGCCGGATTCACTGAGGTGGTATGACTTGCAGCAGAAGAACGGGCTGGCGCCGGCCAATGCCTCCGAGTGCAGCGGCGTCCTGCAGGTCAAGTTGACGACCAAGGCCGGCGGCTCGTCTGTTGTGACCATGGAATTTCAGATGACCGACCCTGGTTACGGCGTGCCTGCCATGCAGGCGACGAAACAGTGGCTGGCGGATCTGGAAGCCGAGGCACGCAAGGTACGACTAGATTCCGGGAAGGCTCCAAAACTCTAAGCGTACTGGCGCGTCCGCAAATCTGACGCATCCAGTTGCGGGATGAGAAGTGACGCGTGAAATCACCGCGCAACAGCACGTATAGACCAATGTGCGATACGCGGGCCGTCGTTCTCTGCCACTGCGGATGTCGAGCGGTTCGTCGGGCAC
>NZ_JAEUPY010000016.1 GCF_016790065.1 Steroidobacter sp. | reverse complement strand
GATCGGGTATCGAGCGGTAGCACCGAAGCATCAGCGATATAAGTATTGCCGGCACCACTCTCACTCACGTCGTGCATGACCAGCTGAGTCTGCGCTGGCAATTGCAGATCGGCGAAGCGCAACGGCGCGGCACTTCGTTGCAAATCAGAAATCAAATGCAACACGACTTTGGGCCGCGGCGATCCCAACCAGGAATCGGCCGTGCTCATCGCGTAGCCATAGTCGAGACGATCGATACCGGGCTTGAGCGTGCGTAGCGAAGCACGCAACGCACCCGCATTGCCCACCGGCATGCTCTCGTTCACCACAGCAATGCGACGACCAGCGCCGGCGAGCAGCATGACGCGATCCGACGAAGAGGCCTCCGACAACACTTGTTCAGCGGCTTCGATGGCTCGCTGCCAGCGTGCTCCCTGCTGCATCGACAGCGAACTGTCGAGCAGGATGGCATGCAGCTGAGCGTTGGCGTCCGGCTGCGGCACCATGCGAGCGGTCAGCAACGGCCCGGCGAACGCCAGCACTAACGCGAGCAACAGCAGGATGCGAGTCGCCAGCAACAACCAATAACGCAATGTTCGTTTGGCCGTGCGCTGAGTCTCGCTCGCTTCCAACAACATCAACGACGCGAACTGATGCTGTGTCGGATTCGCCCGCGCCACGCGATGCAGCCACAGCGGAATACCTATGGCGAGCAATCCAAGCAGGAATGCGGGCGCGAGGAACATGGTTTACGTCCGACCTTCCCGCAGCTGCAGATAGCGCCGCAAAGCATTGTCGAGCGGTTCGTCGGTCGTGATCAGCATTTGATGTGCGCCGACGTTGGCTGCCGCGCGCCGTAGCGATTGCAAGTGTGCGTCCAAGCGCTGCTGATATTCGCCGGCCAGATACTCGGGCGAGACATTGAGCGTGCGCTGAGTTTCGACATCCTCCAGTAATACAGACTCACGCCAGTTGGGCCGCATCTCCTGCGGATCCAGCAACTGAAACAACATGATGTCGTGACCGCGATAGGCCAGCGGCTGCACCGCGCGACTCATGGCTTCGGGATCGCAGTACAAATCCGAGATCACCGCGACCAGGCCGCGACGTGCCAGGTGCTCGCCGAATCGTTGGAAGCAGGCTTCGAGATTGGTGCCGTTGCCGGGTGTCACCGCGTCGATGGCGTGAATCATCGCAGTCAAGCTGCCGGGACGACTGGTCGCGGGGCGGAACGTTCGTACGGTCTCATCGAACACGATCAAGCCGACGGGATCGTGCTGCCGAGCTGCGAGGTACGCGAGCGCGGCGGCCAGAAACTTTCCATACTGCAGCTTGGCGATCGAACGCGAGCCGTAGCCCATGGACGCACTCGCATCCAGCAAGATCATCAAACGAGTATTGGTCTCGCCTTCGTAGCGCCGAATGTAAGTACGCTCGGTGCGAGCGAACACGTTCCAATCGACGAAGCGAGGATCGTCGCCTTCCACATAAGCACGATATTCCTTGAACTCCTGACTGAAACCATAGTGCGGCGAGCGATGCAGGCCGGTGAGAAAGCCTTCCACGGCAGTACGCGCGACCAATTCCAGATTCGCGAGACCCGCCAGCGTTTCGGGCGGCAGCAGGCGATTGGTGGCCGCGGCGTTCACCGGTCGATCACCTCGCGTAACACTTCATCGACACTCTTGCCGTCCGACTCGGCCTGATAGTTCGTCAGCACGCGATGTCTCAGCACCGGCAATGCGAGCGCACGCAGATCGTCTTCGGTCACGTGATATCGACCTTGCATCAGAGCGCGGGCCTTGGCGGCTAGTCCAAGGAATTGAGTGGCCCGCACGCTCGCGCCGTATCGAACATAGCGACGCACGGACTCGGGTGCGCTGGCCTCGCGAGGTCGAGTCGCCCGCACCATCTCGACCGCCTTGCGCCGAACCTCAGTGGAGATCGGCACCTGCCGAGTCAGCCATTGAAACTTCACGATCTCGTCGGCGTTGGTACACGCTCGCAGCTCCGGGCCAGTCATGCGCGAGGTGTTGCGATCGACCACTTCCATTTCATCTTCGGCGCTGAGGTAGTCGAGCAGTACGTTGAATAGGAACCTATCCAACTGCGCTTCGGGCAACGGATAGGTGCCTTCCAGCTCGATGGGATTCTGAGTCGCCAGCACGAAGAACGGTTCACCCAGCGAATGCGTCGTGCCACGCACGGTCACGGAGTGTTCCTGCATGGCTTCGAGCAGCGCGGCCTGTGTCTTGGGCGGCGTGCGATTCACTTCGTCGGCCAGCAACACGTTACAAAACAGCGGGCCGGGCACGAAGGTCCAGCGGCGGTGGCCGGTGGTGATGTCCTCTTCGATGATGTCGGTACCGGTCACGTCGGTGGGCATCAGGTCGGGCGTGAACTGAATGCGTTTGAACGACAGGCCCAACGCCTGGGCCAGCGTCTTCACCAGCAAGGTTTTGGCGGTACCCGGCATGCCAGTGATCAAACAATGGCCGCCGACCAACAAGGTCAACAACAAATAATCGACCACTTCTTCCTGGCCGACGATGACGCGCCGGACTTGATCGCGAATCGCACCGATCCGATCTCGGAACAGATTCACCAGCGCGGCGGTGTCTTGCTCGGACGCGACGTCGTTCATTAAGTACGCTCCTCGATCATTTTCAGCAGCAAGGCTTGCGCGGGTTTGTAGTGAGGCGCCGTGGCAAGCGCGTCCAGCAGATGGCGACGGCTACCGGCCTTATCACCCAACTCTCGCAAGGCACGCGCCACACCGTAGTGAGCAGGCGCTTGATCCAACGCATTCAGCGCGAGTAACGCTTGGAACTCACGCAGAGCATCTTCGGCACGGTTCGCTGTAAGCAGCCGCTCGCCGAGTTCCGAGTGCAACTCGAGATTAAGAGGATCGGCGTAGTTGAGAGATACCAGCACATCCATCGCTTCCTCGCCGCGGCCGGCTTCGTCGAGCCAGCGTGACAAGTCCTTGAGTGCGACGGGGTCCCAGCCGCCGGCGCGTCGATAATCCTCCAGTGCAACCAACGCGTCGGCACGTCGATTGAGTTTGTCCAACGCCTTGGCCAGCATCAGATGCGCGCTGTCGCCGCCGATATTCTCCGGAAACAAGGCGACTGCTCGGCGCGCCGGCTCAATCGCGTCGATCCAACGTTCCTTTTGAATGGCCTGACGCGCAGCCTGTTGCTGCTGTTGCCAGTCATCGAAATTGGCCAGCAGGTTGGCGAAACGTGCGCGCACAAACGTATCGAACTCTTTGTCGAAGGCCGCGGGCGCGATCTTGAACGTGGCTTCGACCGCTTCGGCCGTGGTGCGTTTGCCATCGAACTGGCGGAGTAGGGCGCCGAGTTGTTGGAAGCCCCAACGCTGTTCGATGAATAAACACACCAAGCCGGATTGCATGTACGAGACCTGCACCTGATTCGGATAGCTCGGCCGAATAAAGCCCGAGTCCAACTCGGCGATGGGCAGGAATTGTTTTTTGTCGAGCGCAGCGATGGCTTCCGGCGGCACCGCGACTCCCGGCGTCGGGCCAGTGCGCCATTCTTCGAATACCGAGATGCCTTCGCTCAACCAGCGTGGCACGTAATGATCGGTGGCTTCCAAGGTGAACACGTGCGCCATCTCGTGCCACAGCGTGCTTCCCCAATGAAAGTCGCCTGGCGGCCGGCCCGATGGACTGTCCATCGCAACCACATAGCCGAAGGTCACGCCAAGCAACCCGATGCCCGGCAGCGCCGCGACTCGCACACCGAAGTCGTCGTGGTCCGGGTACATCTCGACGGTTACCGGCTCGCGAAGTTTGAAGCCGTAACGTTGCGAGAAGCTTTCGATACTGCGACCGGTAAGGTTCAGCACGTACGGGCGCAGAACTTCGGATTCTTTCTTATGCAACCGCAGGCGGACTTGGAAAGTGTCCTGGCCGATGACCACCGGATCTTCACTGATCGAGAACTCGTCGATGCGGTCGAGCAGGCGCAGTGAGTTCACTGTCGTCGGGCTGTACGGGTCGCCGGAGTAGGCGATCTGCAAATGTTTGCGAGCATCGGCGACGTCACCTAGTCGCAGTAAGTTGGAGCCGAGCTCGGCGTGTGCGCCCCACAAGTCGGGTTGTACTTCGACGGCTCGACGCAGCAGCACGGTCGCTTCTTTGTAGCGACGACGCATGATTTCGAAGTGGGCGAGTTGTTGATAGACGGCGCCGTAACGTGGGTTGTAGTCGAGGATGCGCTTGACCCAAGGATCGGGGCTGCCGCCCCGGGACATCTCGAGCGAGGCGCGCAGCGCGTAGATTTCCAGCGGCGGCAGTTTTTCTTTGCCGATGAGTTTCATGGCCCGGTCGAGAGCTTTCTCAGCGTCGGCCAGTTGGCCTTCTTCCAAGTCCATTGACGCGGTGAGCAAGTGAGCTTCGATGAGGTCGCCGTCTTGTTTCAGAGCTTCTGCGACCAGCGGGCGTGCTTGGCCTTCGAAGCGCTCGGCGTACACGCCCGCCAGGCCGAGCTTGGCGTGCACGTCGTTGGGGAAGACTTTCAACGCTTCGCCGAATAACGCAGCGGCGTCGGAGTACTGATGCGTTTGTAGAAACAGACGAGCCCAACGCACGCGAGGCTGCACGGCGCGCTCGTTGTTTTGCACGCTGTCCCGGAAGATTTCGTTGGCGCGTTGGCTGTCGCCCAGCGCCCAGGCGGCTTCGGCTTCGACGATGGGAGTTTGCGAGCTGAGCAGCTTGGTGTAGCAGGCTTTGGCCTGCTCGGTACGACCCCGATATCGATGGTCATCGCAAGGCCTGAGCTCGATCGCGCGTCGAGGGTCGTAATCGATGGCCTGCGCCCCGGCGGCACCGACCATCAGCAATAAAATGAGCGCACTCGTCAGCTGCCAGGAAGCATTACGCCAAGCGCATCGTTTTTGAATCCGGCGATGGAAAAATAAATTCTCTGTGGCGGCGTTATGAGTCATGGCGTGCCCACTCCAGCCGATTTCTGGTCGATTTCCTTCTGTAGCAGCGCCAGGCGCACCAACACTTCTTCGAGCTGGTCGTAGTACTGATTCTCGGACAACGACGTCTTTTGTTCTTTGACTCGATTGAGGTCCAACTCGATGGCACCTCGTTGTGACAGCAGTGCCGCGACCTCCGGGTTATCAGGCACGAGCGCAGCGGTGCCGAGCCGGGCCAAGGTAAAGCGACCGGCATCATCGCCTTCTAAACGTGCATGCTCGGTCGCCATCGACGTTTCGGATTTGAACGCCGACTCGACCTGCCGGGTCGCGAAGGCGTAAGCCTCTGCCGCGGTGACGACTTGATCCTTGTTGGTGTCCGCCGCATCGGAGCCAACAGCCAGCGCCCAGTACTGCGCGAAGCGCGTAGCAGTTCGCTCACCACCATTCTTGGTGGCAGTAATCACAACTCGCCGCGGCTTCTGCCAACGCTCGATGGCCGCACCGCTGGCACTGGTCGCATTGATGATCAACTGATCCCGAGCCGGCAGCTCATCGAACAAGCGCGCGAATTCGGTGTCAGTCAGATCCGGCCCGGGCAAATTGAACCGATAGTTGTCGCCGTCGTAACTGCCATGCCCGATCAGCACTACAACGACTGAATCGTTCGGCGTCATGCGCGAGGCCAGTGTTTTGATTTCACGACGGACGGCAACAGCACGTGCGTCGTCACCCGTCAGTGAAACAACATTCTCTCGACTGCCAGCCGCTTTCTCGGCGGCGCTCGTGATGGTCGCTGCGTAGTCGCGAAATCGTTGTTCATACTCGGGCTCGCCACCCAGGCCCGCGACGACAAACGTGTAAGTGGCAGCCGACGCCGGCAGCGCGAGCATCGCAAGTGACTTAGTCAAAGCGATGCGCGCCAGGTTCACAGTCGCCCCCATCGCAATCTCAATAACCACTCGCCCAGCTTCAGCGCCAGCAACAGCAGAAACACGATGGGCAGATTCCACAAATCCAAGGTCTGGCGTTCGACGATGCCGGCCTTGGAATACGGAATGGCGCCGGCCAGGCCATCGAGCTCGCTCAGCGGCCAGTAACGACCGCCGGTGACCGTGGCGATCCGCTCCAGCAAATCGCGATGCTGATAGGTGGCGAAATGTTCAGCCACGCCATCGTTCCGTAACACATGGGTCACGGCAGAGCCGACCTCTTTGTTACCCGAGCGTGCATTCATCTCGATGCGATACAGGCCGGTGGAGGCAGCGTCGAGGGTCGCGCTGTAACGACCGTCGCCTTGCCCGGAGGGTTGCATGATCTGGCTGAACGCGGCGTCGCGCTCCGGCGCCACCTGGAGTTCGACCGTAGCATCGCTAATGGGTTCGAAGCGTTCGTCGCGCACTTCCGCTTCGACCTTCACGACGCGCTCGTCCTCGTACACCGTACGTTCTCCATTCACGGTGACCCGAGACGGTGCGGTCGACGATATGGCATGCATGAGCTGGCGCCAGAACGTTTCGTGACTACGATCCTCGGACGGCATGCGCATTTGCCAACGCAGAGTGCTGGCAGTGGCCAATACATAAGTCGCGCCGCGCCCATAGTGTTGCCACACCAGCAAAGGTGAACGCCCTTGCTCGCCATTGGCTTCCAACAACACGATGGCGCCCGGCTTCAAGCGGCCCAGCGACTGATAGTCGGCCAGCGGCGGTAAGTTCTTCCAGCGCTCCAGATTGCGTTTGGCGTCGACATCCAGTCGCGGGATGGGCGACTCCGCGCCGTAAATCGTCAGCTGCGCCTGGCCGGGACGCTGCACGAACTGCGCTGGTTGCCGACCGGTGAGTTGCACGGGCAACGTCTGTGCCAGAGCGGCGTTCTGCCAACCACCTGCGGATAATCCATAGCGACCGGCGAGCATCAGCACCGTGCCGCCCCGCTTATCGACGAACTCTTTTAGCAACCTGTGTTGTTCGGCTCGCAGCGCCGCCGCTTCGTAGCTGCCGATGATGACGGCCTCATAGCCGAACAACTCAGCGGCGTCGGACGGAAAGCCATCGACCAGCTCATCCGGCGAATTCACGCCCTGGCGATAATGTTTGTTGGTCGTGGTGCGCACGATGCTGGCCACACGCAGCGCCCGGTCATGATCGATCGCTCGGCGCAGGAATTTATATTCCCAGCGCGGCTCGCCTTCGACGTACAGTATGCTGCGTCGAGTGGCGGGAACATTCACTACGCGCGTGCGTGAGTTGTTGACGGTGTTGCGCTCGCCGTCCAGCGGATCGAGTACGAAGCGCAACTCGTGCGTGCCAGCCTGGCCAGCGGGTAGATCCAACGCGAGCTGTGTGCTGGCTGCCTCGGGCCGCAACTTCACGTCACGGGCAGCGACCAGGTTGTCACGATCGTAAACACGCAGCCGCGCTTGCTGGGCGCCGTTATGACGGATGGTGATTTGCGCATCGATGGTCGAACCGGCCGGAGCCGAAGATGCGACTTCGACCCGTTCCAATTCCAAATCGTCGAGCACTCGTTCCGGACCGATGCCCACGGTATGAACGGGCACGCCGTAGGAAGCGATCTGCGCCAATCGCTCTTCACTCAACGTGTCGCCGTTCTCGGCGCCGTCGCTGAACAAGATCACGCCAGCCAGCGGCGCGCTGCCGGCACTCTGCAAAACTTGCGTGAGCGCGTCACCGATGCGCGTTTGCCGGCCGGGCGGCGGCATCGCGTCCAACGAATCCAGTGGAGTGGTGGTTTGCGCGAATCCAAACAGACGGACCGCGAACGTTTTTTCCAGCCGTTGCAGGGTGTCGTTCTGCAAGGCGGCGGCAACGTCTTGTAAGCGCGACCGGCCTGAGTCGCCGTACGCCATGCTGGCCGAGGCATCGACGGCGATGGCGAGTTCGTTCTCACGATCGCGCACGCGCTCGACGTTCAGCACCGGCCGCCATAACAACACCAGCACCGCGGCCAGCAGCACTGTCTGTAGTAATCCGACCGGTAACAATAATGACCAGCCCAGCGCCCGCCGTCGCCACAGCGACCAAGCAATCAACGCCGCGCCAACCAGAATCGAAATAATGAGCAGCCCTATCGGCCACGCGCTCGCAAATGCGAACGAGCCGGTTCGATACGCCCATGAGGGATGAGTGAACAGCCGCTCGAACACTGGCCAGTAATAGAGGATGCGCGGCCTGGAACGCAAGCCTGAAACGGAACTGCAGCCGGGTTCATGCGTACTGGTTTGACGGATACGTGGCTGAACGGCCACAGCCATCAACAATTAGCGGCAACTCCCTATGTCTAGCGAATCCCTGCACGAGAGCGCCAAGGCGCTGCGACCCGAGACCATCGACCGGCATCGTGCCGTGTCCTCGTTGATGGAAGAGCTGGAGGCGGTCGACTGGTACGACCAGCGCATCGACGCCGCCACCGACCAGGAGCTGAAGCAAATCCTGGCGCACAACCGGGACGAGGAAAAAGAACACGCCGCCATGGTGCTCGAGTGGTTGCGCCGAAAGGACGCCAAGCTCGATGAACACCTGCGCACTTATCTGTTCACCGCCAAGCCCTTGCTGGAAATCGAGCATGAGGCCGAGCACGGCGGCGGCGAGGCCAAGCAAGGCGGCGACGGCTGCCTGAACATCGGCAGCCTACGCGGCGCTGAGCAAAATCCGGTTCGCGAAGTTGCCCAGCTCGGCAAGGTGGTCACCCCATGAACGAACTGTTACGCGAGCACGCACCGATTTCCTCGGAAGCCTGGAAGGAAATCGACGCCGAGGCCAAACGCACCCTGAAGACTTTGCTGGCGGCGCGCCGGCTGGTGGATTTCAAAGGCCCGCTGGGTTGGAGCTGCGCGTCCATCTCCACCGGCCGGACCCGCACGCTGTCGCCGTCGTTGCAGGAAGGCGTGGTGTCCAAGCTGCGCTTGTCGCTGCCATTGATCGAGATTCGGATTCCGTTCGAGGTGGACCGCGAGGAACTGGATGCCATCGGCCGCGGCGACACCAATCCCGATTTGGATTCAGTGCGTAACGCGGCGCGCGCCGCCGCGATTGCAGAAGATCGCGCCATCTTTCAAGGCTATGCGGCAGGTGGCATCGACGGCATCTTCCCCGCAGCTGCGGCCCAGGGGCTGACCATTCCTTCCGACTTCGGCGCATATCCCGACGTGGTCGCCGAAGCCACGCATCGACTGCGCAGCGAAGGTGTCAGCGGTCCGTACGGAATCGCGCTCGGCCCACGCTGTTACACCGGCCTCACTCGAAGCACTTTGCGCGACTATCCAGTCATCAATCATGTGCGCGAGCTGGTCGACGGTCCCATCGTCTGGGCACCGGCGGTCGATGGCGCAGTGGTGTTGAGTCTGCGCGGCGGCGATTTCGAGTTGATCGTCGGTCAGGATTTCTCGGTGGGCTATCTGGACCACACCAGCAGCTCGGTGCTGCTGTATTTGCAGCAGAGCTTCACCTTCCGAGTGTTGTCGCCAGAAGCCGCGGTACCGCTGACTTATGCGGCGGCGGATGTGGCTGCGCCTTGAGAGCACGCTGCCTGAATTGACGGATTATTAACAAACAATGACATAACCCCTTGACCGCACTGTATTTGCGCGCGCCCCACCGCGTCTGCCTACACGTGGGGCGCTGACCAGCACGCGAGAGCTGAACGCGCGGTTCCAAGCCACGGAATCCGCCACTGTTGCCCATCATCGACCCGTCGGCACAAGACTTGCTCTAGCTTGGGGGTGACATCCTCTCTCGCCCCCGTATTGCCGCTGCGACGGCCCGCAACCATGCGCCTGCCTTCCCTGAAGTTCTTGAAGACGTTTCAAGTCGCGGCCACGCGCTTGAGCTTCAAGGCGGCTGCGGAAGAACTGTGCATCACGCCGTCCGCCGTCAGCCACCAGATCAAAAGTCTGGAGGAACAACTTGGCGTCGCGCTGTTCGAGCGCGGCCCGAGCTCGCTCACCTTGACCGAGGCGGGCGACAGCTACTTACAACATATGGAAACGGTGTTCTCGCGACTCGAAGCGGTCACCGAGCAGTTACGAATTCGCTATGGCCGCGATGTGATTCGTTTACACATTCCGCCGTTCTTCGCGACTGAAATGTTGTTGCCACGGTTGCCGTCGTTCCTCGAAGTGCGACCGGACACTGACGTGCACATCAATACCGTGCAGGGCACCTTGCAATCGCATCCCGCCGAGGCCGATCTGTCCATCGTGGTGGATACCTCGCCGGAAGAGCTGCACGACCATGATTGTCACAAACTGTTTTCGCAAACCTTTGTGCCGGCCTGCTCGCCGACGTTGTTACAACGTCTGCCCATCGATTCGGTGCAGGACCTGAACAAGCACACTTTGATCATTCACGACGCACGCCGCGACAGCTGGCAACGCTGGGCGCAGGCGCTCGGCATCGACTTGCGACCCAAGAGCATCGTGCGTTTCGACTCTATGAATACCGCAGCGGAAGCGGCCGAGCACGGCGTCGGCGTGGCGCTCGTGTCGTCACGACTCGGTAACGAACGCTTCTCGCAAGGCACGCTGGTGAAGCTGTTCGATCGCGAACTGGAAACTGGTGAAAGTTATTTTCTGATCCTGCGCAAGGAAGATGCAGCGCGCCCCAACGTGAAAGCGCTGACGCAGTGGCTGATCGAGGAATTCAGCGTAGCCGCGTAACCCACGCCTAATTTCAACCCGGATTTCGCAAACAAACATGCCTCCGCTGCTGCGGAGGTGTGCGCGTGCGCGTTTGTTTCTTAATTAAGGGAATGTCTGCATGAGCAGGTTTGCTGCCAGCATCAATTCTTCTCGTTTGTCGGCGTGCGCGCTCGGCTCTAGATTGACAGCCATTCCAAAGAAATTTCCCAGGGGACGGTTAACAACTTTTGGGAGTCACGGTCATGAACACACTCAACACTCGCATCGCCAAGTCTTTCGCTATCGCCCTCGCCACGCTGGCGCTCGCTGCTCCGTTCGCAACTCAGGCGCACAACTCCGATGCCGCAATGGACTCGTGCATCAACGCCTTCGTTGCCGCCAGCCTGCCCAAGGAACAGCCGGTGACGGTGCGTAAGGAAGAAGCGGCTGCCAGCCCGATCAGCATCCACTCGCGCGCTTACAAGATCGTGGTCAGCGCGAAGGGCGTCGAAAGCGGCAAATATCTGGCTCGCGGCACCTGCATCGTCGATCGCAGCGGCCAGGTGATTGCACTAAACGGCAAGCCGCTGGCACAGAAGTTGGCGTCTCGCTGATTCTTCTTCCCGCTCCGGGAGGCGTGCGCGGCTGAAAGTCCCCCTGACAGCTCGCGCCTGCTACCAAGCTCCTCCCGGAGCGGTTTTCTCTGCTGCTTTCTTCGGCTGATTACGGTAACTCAAGCCCATCGCAGCGCACTCTTCGCGCACACTGGCCTCGCTGATAGATTGAGTCGAGGCCTCCATTCATGCACGCAACGGAACGCGTCACTGAACGTCGCAACGGTGTCGAACGCCGGCAGTACAACTTTGCTGCCTACTGGCGTGGCGCATTGAATCCGCGACGTCGTTCAGGTCGACGCATCACCGATCACACCTATGCCATCGTCGATTGGCATTCGCCTCGCGTGCTGGCGCTGGTGCTGCTGATTCTCGGTTTGTCGGCGCTCGACGGAGTGCTGACGCTGATGCTGATGTCGCAGGGTGCGAACGAAGTCAATCCCATCATGGCGCTGTTCGTGCCGCATAACCTGGCTTGGTTCGCGGCCGTCAAGCTCGGGCTCACCAGCGTTGGCGCGGCGGTGCTGGTGGCCTGCGCCCGGATGAAGTTGTTTCGATTGTTTCCGGGCGAGCTACTGCTGTACCTGGTGGTCGCGTGTTACGTGACGCTGGTCGGCTACGAGTTGCACTTGCTCGAGAATCCGCCGCTACTGCATTGATGGCTAGCGCGCGACGGCACGCGCCCGATAGCCGCCAACGTAAAGACGAAACGCGAAGTAAGTCCAAGCTGACAACGTGCCGCTCACCACGGCCGTAACGAAGTGCTCGGCATCCAACAACCGAGCCGCCACCACTACGCCGCCAAGCATGCACAAGGTCGCCTGACCCAGGCGCAGCTCCCAACGATCCACGTAATGCATGTACGCCGGCTCGTGATCGGCAATGCGCGTGCGGTGAGGATCGAAACCGAAGACACGCGACAGCACCATGTAGCTGCCGACGCCAACCAGACTCCATAGCGCCACGCGCCACAGATCCACAGGCTTACCCGACAGCGCGGCGAAGACCACCGCGGCCACCAGAAACAAGGCAAAAGCGATCAGGGCGTGCAGCTTGCGCGATTGCATGTGAGGTGACCGGTGGCGAAAAGGTGAGGCAGGTATAGCCCCATCACTTTGCCATTTCTGTGATGGAGGTCAAAGCGCCAACTCCATGAGCTGCACGGGGCCATTAGTCGTAGCCGCTGCTCCGTCGATTACCTACGAACACCACGCCCTGTCCCTACAGCTATCTCATCGCCGGCGCACGAGGCAGAATAGCGCCCCTGTGGCCTGTCGACCGGACGCGAACCAAGAATGAGATTCTTCCGGCGCTCGCTGATCGCACTGGGGGTGGCGGCGACCTTGCCCACCGTAGTGTTCGTGGCAGTCGGCGCCTTCTATTTTTTACGTGCCCAGCGCACTCACGTCGAGACCGAGACCCTCGGCCGCAGTGAGATCGCGACCATGCTGGTCGATGGCCGCTTGCGTCGCGACCTGGCGGCGCTGGGCGTGCTCACCAGCTCGGTGGATCTGGCCAAAGGCAATCTGCCTGAATTCTATTCCCGCTTACAGCGAGTCATGGGCGCCAACCCGGCGTGGCGCACGATCGTGCTGGTCGATGCCCAAGAGAATCAGCTGGTGTTCGATCTGCGCCGTCCGTTGGGAGAACCGAGCGAGCTGAGCGCGGCACATGCGCAAGCGTTACAAGAGATTCGCGAACACGCGGCGCCGATGGCCGGTTCGGTCACTGCGGCTCCTGAAGCGCTGGCTTGGGTCTACGCGCCGGTCATTAGTAGCGGCGAACTGCGTTACATGCTGGGCGCCGGCGTGTCGCCGCAAGTGTTTCAAGAATTACTGACGGCTGTCGCCGAGCCGGGGACCACGGCGGCCGTGGTTGATCGCCAGGGAACATTCGTGGCGCGCACGCTGAGTTTCGAAACTCGAGTCGGCACACCCGCCACTCAGTTCGTGCGCGACGCCATTCGCGATGCCGATCGAGGCTTCTATCGCGGCACGACTTACGAGGGTTTGAAGAACTTTACGGCGTTCCACACTTCGCCGTGGTCGCAATGGTCAGCGCATCTGGCCGTGGCATCGACCATGGTCGACGTGCCGACTACGTGGTCCTTCGTTGCCGCGGCACTGGCAGGCTTGGGTGCGTTATTACTGGGCGGCACGTTGATTCTGCTCGTGCTCAGAGACATGGCGGAACGACGCCGCGCCGAAGAAACATTACGACAGTCGCAAAAGATGGAAGCGGTGGGCCAATTGACCGGCGGCATCGCGCACGATTTCAACAATCTGTTGACGGCAGTCATCGGCAATCTGGACATGATTCGCACGCGCGTTCAGGACAACGAGCGCTTGCGCCGCATGGCCGACAATGCACTCGAAGCTTCGCGTCGGGGTGCAAAGCTCGCTTCGCAGTTGTTGGCGTTCTCGCGCAGCCAACGCATGGCTGTCGGACCAGTGGATCTGCTACAGCTGTTCAACGGCATCAACGGCCTGCTCGCGCAGTCGGTCGGGCCGTCTATCGACGTACGCATGGAACTGGATCCCGATGCTCGCTTGGTGATGAGCGATGCGAATCAGCTCGAGCTGGCGCTGCTCAATCTGGCAGTGAACGCTCGCGATGCCATGCCGGCCGGCGGCAAACTCATCATCAGTGCGCGTCGTGCGAACGTCGTGGATCGGCACCTGCCGAAGGGCGACTACGTGCAACTGTGCGTGACCGACACCGGCGTCGGCATGACTGACGATGTGAAAGTACGCGCCATCGAACCGTTCTTTACGACCAAGCCGGTCGGGCAGGGCACGGGCTTGGGGTTGTCGCAGGTCTATGCCGTGGCTCGCGAATCGGGCGGCTCGTTCGAGATCGAGAGCGAACTCAGTCAAGGCACCACCGTGCGCTTGGTGTTGCCGCTGGCGGCGGCAGATGCGGTGGCTCCGGTCGCTACACCGCCGGCAACGTTATCCGCAGACGTCGAACCCAGCACCGCCGCGGCAACCAGCATCCTGGTCGTGGATGACGACGAACTGGTGCGTCGTTTCATGTGCGATTCGCTACTCTCGCTCGGCTACCAAGTGCGCGATACGCAAGACGGCGCCGACGCGCTGATCCTGCTCGACGTGCAACGCTTCGACCTGTTGTTGGTCGACTTCGCCATGCCAGCCATGAACGGTGCGGAGGTAGCCAAAGCGGCGCAGATGAAGCAACCTGGGCTGCCGGTGCTGATCGTTTCCGGTTACGCCGACAGCGCCGCGGTGGAAGCGGCGCTCGGCACGGCCAAACAATTGCGCAAGCCGTTCAACATGGCCGAGCTGGGTAAAGCCGTGGCGGACATTCTCAAAACTCGCGAGCAGTGACTATGCCTTATTCGACTCAAGAATCCGCCGATGCAGTGGTGCTTTCGCCGGACCGGGCGCCAGTGGCCGCCGTCATCTGGCTGCACGGACTCGGTGCCGACGGCTTCGACTTCGTGCCCATCGTCAATGAGCTGCGCTTGCCCGCGTCGTTGCCGGTGCGATTCATTTTCCCGCATGCGACACCACGGCCGGTGACGATCAACAATGGCTTCGTCATGCGTGCGTGGTACGACATCAAAGGCTTCGGTCCCGATCGTGCCGAGGACGATGTCGGCATCCGCGAATCCGAAGGCGTGGTGAAGCAGCTCATCGAGCAGCAGATCGCCCAAGACATCGCCGCCGACAAAATCGTGATTGCCGGTTTTTCCCAAGGCGGCGCTATCGCCCTGCAGACCGGCGTGCGTTACCCGCAGCGTTTGGCCGGCATCATGGCGCTGTCTACCTATCTGCCATTGCGAGCCTCGGTGGCTCAGGAAGCCTCAGCGGCGAATCGCGATGTGCCCATCCTGATGTGTCACGGCACGCACGATCCCATCGTGATTCCGCAGATGGGCGAAACGTCGCGCGATACGTTGCAAGCCCAAGGCTACCGCATCGAATGGCGCAGCTATACCATGGAACATTCGGTGTGCCAGCAAGAGATCGGCGACATTTCCCAATGGCTGCAGACGCGGCTGGCCTGAACCGGAACAATCTCCCCGGCTCTGGCGTACCGCTTCGGAGCGCTTCGACTCACAACAAAGGCGATGAACATGTACGTCAGCATCGGTCCCCTGGTGGCGCTGGTCGCCGGCATCCTGATTCTGGTAGTGCCCCGGCTGTTGAATTACATCGTCGCCGTTTATTTGATCATCATCGGGCTGCTGGGGTTGTTCGGCTCGCGCCTGTAGTTCCGACCGCGTTCTGGCTCACTTTGCGGTAGAGTTCCGGTTCGCCGCCGGAACTCGCGGTAGCCAGAACCAACAGTGACCAAGCTCGCCGCCGCCTATCACCGCCTGCATCGTAATTCGCGGGGTTCCTTGTGGATGCTGGGATCCGCCGCGGCGTTCACGGTGATGACCCTGCTGATCAAGTTTCTGGGCGAGGACTATTCGGCGGCGTTGCAAACGTTCTATCGCAACGCTGCCGGTCTGCTGGTGATGCTGCCGCTGATTGCACGCAATCCGCGCCAAGCCTTTCGTACTAATCGGCCCGGGTTGCTGTTGTTTCGAGCCACGGCCGGCACCATCGGCATGATCCTGGGGTTCTACGCGTATCAGAAGATGCCGCTCGCCGACGCGAACGCGTTGTCGTTCACTCGGACGCTGTGGCTGGTGCCGCTGGCCGCCTTCGTGTTGAAGGAGCAGATCGGGCCGCGCCGCATCTCGGCGACCTTCATCGGTTTCCTCGGCGCCTTGTTGATGTTGCAGCCTTCGGCCGCGGCCGGCATCGGCTTGCCGGCGACAGCCGCTCTGGTTGGCGCGCTACTGATCGCGCTCACCGTGACCGGCATGAAGTTCATGACCCGCGATCACAGCACCATGACCTTGATGTCGTGGTCGGCGGTGTTGGGCTTCTTGTTGTCCATCCCCGGCGCGGTGCTGGCCTGGCGCACGCCCGACTTACCAGATCTGGCTCTGCTGGGCACCATGGGCGTGCTCGGGCTGATCACCCAAGCTTGCTACGTCAAAGGCATGTCGGAAGGGGATGCGGCGGTGATGGCGCCGATCGATTACACCCGCTTGGTGTTCGCCGTCATCCTGGGCTACGTGTTGTTTGCCGAAGTGCCGAACAGCATGACCATGCTCGGCGCCAGCATCATCATCGGCTCAACCATCTACATCACCTGGCGCGAAGCGCAGCTGGGTAAACCCGAGCCCGCGCAACGCGCCGACTGATCCGAGCATCATCAGGTGCTCGACTGAACCTTGACGCCGCGGCTGGCCACGCGAATGTGATCATCGGCCGCATATGCCGCCTTCACCGCTGCATGACCGACGCTTTCGACGGCACGAGCCAGCGTGTCCTGATAACAAGCGTCGAACTGGCGCTTCATGCGCAGGTTGCGCAGATCGGAGTAGTCGCCGCACACCTTGCTCGAAGCGCGCTGCAGACGGCTATACAAAGCTTGCACATCCGCATCCTTCGACAAGTCCAGATCCTGGTATTGGATGGTGGTCTTGGCCGGACCGGCGATTGCAGTCACTTCAGCGGCATGGGCCGAGACACCGAACGAAAGGGCAACGGCACAGGCGGCAAGCGCGACACGGAAGGTCTTGTGGCTGGACATGATCGAGTCTCCTACTAGCTTCGTTGTAACTACCGTTCTGGCGCGCTTGCCTTTGAGACGCGAAGGTTTCAAAAAGGGTTGCAAGCCCGGCCAGATTTTTATCGACGCAAGATGTCGACTCGGAGTGGATCGGGCGAAGTGCAGATTTATTCCTTCCACTCATCGCGCCGATGCATCGCTTCGACGTACCGCAATTGCTGCTACCACGGCGATTGAGCACTGCTTGCGACGATGCGTGCCGGCGCCGCGACGAAACGTTGGCTTGCGATGCGCCACTTGCTTACAGTGGCGCATGGACCTGCAACAACTGAAACAAAACAGAAACCTGCTGTTCTGGTCCCTGCACATGCTCGGCTGGAGCGGTTACGGCATTTCGCAGTACTTGGGCGCGATGCTGTACGGCAAGCCGGTGGCCTATGTGCAGTACATTGCGTTCGCTGCCACCGCCGGCTGCATTCTCAGCATGCCGCTGCGCTATATCTGTCGCTGGCTATGGAAACAACCGCCGGCCGCCATGATCGCCGGCGGCATTGCGACCGCCTGGGTCATGGCTTGCTTACTCCGCGTCGTGCTGAACTGGTACTACCATTGTTATGTGGAGCCGGAGTGGCCCATGAAGCACTGGTTCGAGTACCTGGCCGGCGCCATGAGCTCTACCTATTTGTTGATGTGCTGGATGGCCCTGTACTTCGGCGTGCGCTACTACGAGTCCTTACAAACTCAACGCATCGCCACGCTGCAGGCCGCGTCGCTGGCCCAGGAAGCGCAGCTGAAGATGCTGCGTTATCAGCTCAATCCGCACTTCCTGTTCAACACCCTCAACGCCATCTCTACCCTGATTCTGGACAATCGCAACAGTACGGCCAACAACGCCGTCACCGGCTTGTCCGAATTCTTGCGCTACACGCTGGATCAGGATCCGATGAAGAAAGTGACGGTGGCGCAGGAGCTGGATGCACTGAATCTATATCTGAACATCGAAAAGATGCGCTTCGGCGAACGTTTGCAACTCAACTTCGCCATCGAAGCCGCGGCCAGCAGCATGCTGATGCCCAGCCTGTTGTTACAACCGTTGATCGAGAACGCCATCAAGTACGCCGTATCACCGCGCGAGACCGGCGGGAAAATCCGCATCGGCGCCCATGTCACTGGCGGTATGCTGCAATTGGAAGTGGCCGATGACGGCCCGGGCATGATCGATGCGACCCGTTTGGCCAATGGTCGCGGCGTGGGCATTCGTAATACTCGCGAACGCCTGCAAGTGCTGTACGGAGAACGCGGCATCGTTGCAGTCAACAACACCGACCCCGGTTTGCGGGTGTCGCTGACCTTCCCGGCCGAGCGTGCCATCACGCCGGCCTGACATTCGAGCCGACCCGATGAGCTGCTATGACCCAAGCCATTCGGACCATCATCGTCGACGATGAAGAGCTGGCCCGGCGCGGCATCGAGCTGCGCCTGGCGCCACACCCCGACGTCGTCATCGTTCAACAATGCGCCAACGGTCGCGAAGCGCTCGAGGCCATTGCGCAGGAAAAGCCGGACCTGATGTTTCTGGATATCCAGATGCCGGGCTTGTCGGGCTTCGAGGTGTTGGCCCGGCTGCCGCAGGAATCCATGCCGTTAGTGATTTTCGTCACTGCTTACGATCGGTATGCGCTGGATGCCTTCGAAGCACAGGCCATCGATTACTTGCTCAAGCCGATCAACGACGTGCGCTTTGTGCAGGCGTTGGATCGTGTGCGTGGTTACTGGCAACAAAGGAATGCGCTTCATCAGCAAGAGCAATTGATGAAACTGCTTGCCACCACGCAAGGCACTGGCTCGGTGGATGAGCAAACGCTGCGTGAACTTCTGCACACCGACCGCGGGCCGCACTACCCGCAGATCCTGCCGATTCGCGACGACGCCGGCACGGTGCGAGTCGATGTGAACAAGATCGATTGGATCGATGCCGCCGGCGACTACATGTGCGTACACGCCGACGGCCGCACTTATGTTCTAAGAGAGACCATGAAGTCGCTGGAGGCGGTGCTCGACCCGAAGCTGTTTCAACGCGTACACCGCTCGACCATCGTCAACGTGTCCCGCGTACGCCGGCTGCGGCCGCACACCAACGGCGAATATTTTCTGACCTTGGAAGACGGCCAAGAGATCAAGCTCAGCCGTTCTTACCGGGACCGCGTCGATCAGCTGATCGGGCGGGGTGGGCTCAATAAGACTTAGCCCACACCACTCGTTGCGCGCTCGGCTTGCCAGTGAACGGACAGGTGCCGGGCTCGCTCTTCTCTAGCGGGATGCAGCGGACCGTCACGCCCAAGTCGGCCTTGATCTTTTCTTCGACGGCGCCGTCGCCACTGAAGTGAGTCAACGCGAAACCGCCGTGAATCGGCGTCGGCGCATTCTCGGCGACCTTGGGTGCCGTGAAGTATTGATAGAACTCTTCCTTGTTATCGATGCTCTTGGTGAACTGCTGTTGATAGGCCAGAGCGCGCGTATACAAGCCGTCCTGAATCGACTGCAGCGTCTCGCTGATCGCCGCAACGAACTCGGTACGCGGAATGCTCTGCTTGTCCTTGGGCGCGCGATCGCGACGACCGACGAACAACGCATCTTTCTCCAGATCGCGCGGGCCGACTTCGATCCGCACCGGCACGCCTTTCTTGATCCAATTCCAAACTTTGTCGCCGCCGCGTTCGTCACGCTCATCGACCACGACCGCCACGGGACGATCGGCGAAGCGCTGCGTGCGCAACTCGGCCGCAACCGAGCGGCAGTACTCGATGACTCGTGCGCGATCTTCGTCAGTGCGATAGATGGGCAGGATCACGACCTGCACCGACGCCAGCTTGGGCGGCAGCACCAGACCGTCGTCGTCCGAGTGAGTCATCAGCAAGGCACCGATGAGGCGGGTGGACATGCCCCAGCTGGTGGTCCAGGCGTGCTGGTGCTGGCCGTTCTGATCCAGGAACTCGATATTGCTGGCCTTGGCGAAGTTCTGGCCCAGGAAGTGGCTGGTACCGGACTGCAGCGCCTTGCGATCCTGCATCATGGCTTCGATACAAAAGGTCTGCACGGCACCGGGGAAGCGCTCGCTGGCGGTCTTTTCACCCCGAATCACCGGCACGGCCATCCATTGCTCGGCGAAGGTGGCATACACCTCCAGCATGCGCATGGTTTCTTCCACCGCTTCCTGCTCGGTGGCATGGGCGGTGTGGCCTTCCTGCCAAAGGAACTCGGCGGTGCGCAGGAACATGCGGGTGCGCATCTCCCAGCGCACCACGTTGGCCCACTGGTTGATCAGCAGCGGCAGGTCGCGATAGCTCTGCACCCAGCGCGAAAACGCATCGCCAATGATGGTCTCCGAGGTGGGCCGCACGATCAGCGGCTCCTCCAGCTCGCCCGCGGGGCGCAGCTTGCCGTCCGGGCCGGCTTCCAGCCGGTGGTGGGTGACCACCGCGCATTCCTTGGCGAAGCCGTCCACGTGCGCGGCCTCCTTCTGCATGAAGGACAGCGGGATGAACAGCGGGAAGTAGGCGTTCTGATGGCCGGTGGCCTTGAACATGTCGTCCAGGACCCGCTGCATGTTCTCCCACAGCGCATAGCCCCACGGCTTGATCACCATGCAACCGCGGACGGCGGAGTTCTCGGCGAGGTCGGCGCCGCGAATAACCTGCTGATACCACTCAGCATAGTTCTCCTCACGGGTGGGCGTGATGGCGGTTTTGGCGGCCTTGTTGCCCGCCTTGCCAGGGTCGGCGGCGGTCTTGGGGGTGCTGCTCATGGGAACGGGCTGATCCGAACGAACTTAAAGGAAGGGAGCCGGCCGGTGCCGACGAGGTGCGCGATTACAGCAGATTTTGTGCGCCGGACGAAATCCTGTGGCGTTGGCCGGCGCCGCTGACCATAATCCTGAGTTGGGATATTGGTGAAGCCGGAATATAGACACGGGCGCCATCACGGAGCCCGCCGCCTTGAAGTCATTGCGCTCACCCGCCCATGTCCGCTTGCTGGAGCTGCTCGTCGCAGCGCGCACCAAAGCTGGCTTGACGCAGCAGCAGCTGGCCGACCGTCTCGGCAAGCCGCAAAGTTTTATTTCCAAATACGAAGGCGGCGAACGCCGCATCGATGTCATCGAGTTCATCACTATTGCGGAAGCGCTAGAGATGGATGCGAGCCGCGCGATTCGTGACATTCGCACCAAACATCGCGGCTAGTCGACGATTAGCGCGCAGCGTCGACGACCGGCGCGTATTTGCGGAAATGGACGCTGCGCTCTTGCAGGTTCTGCGCAATCGCATGGCGCTGCGCTGAATCATCACCAGCCGCGCGTAATGCCTCATCGGCCGCCCGATTCAATGCTGCAACTGCTTCGCGGTTGCGCGGGTGTAATTCATAAGCTTTGGAATAACTGCTGAGCGCCGCGTCTATCGCATCTGCAAAACCGTCGCGCTGATAAAAGGTCCAGGCTTCGTCGCCTTCCTGCATGGCTGCGCGGAAATCCTGCTGAACCTGCGCAGGCAGCTCGGCAAAAGGAATGGCCGGGCTGGTCTCCACATAGTTTTGATACCAGAGATAGCCCGCGGTCAGCGCCAACACCGCGCTCGCCGCCAGCGTTGCCTGCTGTAGCCGTGTGACTCCACGGAAGGCTTTGAGAAATTCACCCGCGTTCTGCGGCCGATTCTTGCGCTCGAAAGACAAACAGCTTTCGATGGCGCGCGCCTGTTTGCGCTTGATGCCTTTCAGCGGAGCCGGCTTGATGCCGAGCTTGCGTGCGTTAGGCGCGCTGTGTCGCTGATACGGATGAAAGCCTGTAACCAGTTCGTACGCGATGATGCCGAGCGCGTACATGTCGTCGACCGGATGCGGATCCACGCCCGCGACCATTTCATCCGTGGCATACGCTTCGGTGTACGCGCCGAGCGAGCCCGCATCGAACTCATCCTTCTTTTCCTCGGCCGCAGAGTTGGGGACGGCGCGAGCGATACCGAAATCCAGAATCTTGGCGGTGCCGTCTTCGGCAATGAATACGTTGCCCGGTTTCAGATCGGAATGAACGATGCCTTTGCGGTGGGCATACGCCAGACCCTCCGCAATCCCACGCACGATGGGCATCGCCAGCTCGGGACGATTGCCCTTGCCGCGGCCTTCGCGAACGATGCTATCGAGCGAGCGGCCTTTGAGCAGCTCCATGGTCATGTAGACCGTGTCGCCGTCGCGATCGAAGTCGAACACGGTGACGACGTTCGGATGCGCCAAGGTCTGCGCTTTGCGCGCCTCGCGCTGTAGAGCCATGAACGATTGCGGGTGTCGCGCGAAATCCGAGTTCAATACTTTGAGCGCGACATGAGGATTCGGATCGCGAGCTTCGAGCTTACGACGATCCACGGCGCCGAACACGAGGCCCATGCCGCCTTTGCCCAGCAAGCGCTCGAGAATGAAGCGCTGTTTGATGACCGTGCCCGGCTCAAGCGGCCCCTGGGGCAGCGGCGGATTATCGCGCTCGGATGATTTCAACGTTGGCGCGTAAGCCGCGCTGGAATCTTGAACCGGCGACCCGACGTTGAGCGTGCGAGCAGCGGTGTCTTCGACCGGCTCGGGCGCCGGGCGGACCAGCGTGCGTAGCTCAGTGCCGGAATGTTTTAGAGTGGCCTCGAACTCGGCCGCACGTAGCTTGGTCTGTTCTTCTTCCGTGGGCTTCATGACTAGCAGGCTCGCACTGACAGCATGGAATACGTCAGCCGCTTCCTATGCCTGTCAGGTGGCTTCGACAATGACGACCGTCACATTGTCGCGTGCGCCCGCTTGTAAAGTCGCATCGATCAGCTTTTTGGCCGCGGACTTCACGTCTTCAGCCCCGAGCGCGGCGGCGATCTGCGTGTCGTGCAGCTCACGCGTCAGGCCGTCGGAACACAGCAAATATCGATCGCCCAGTCGCACCCGATCCCGCCGCAGGTCGAGAGTCAACGTGCCCTCGCCACCGACGGCACGCGTAATGGCGTGATCGGCCTCTTCATCGGGATGTTGTAAGTTCAGTTCGGCGGCCCAGGTGTGATCGGTGGTGAGCTGGGTCAAGTGACCCTGCCGGAAGCGATACACCCGACTGTCGCCGGCCCACAGCACGGCACAGGCCGTCCGCCGCACTACCAAGATGGCCACGGTGCTGCCGCTGACGATGGGATTGATGGGCCGCACCGACGCTTCATACAAGCGACGATTCACATCGCTCATGCGCTGGCGCAATACCCCGATGGCTTCCTCGAGCGAACCCTCGGCACTCAGCTTTTGCAGCCCTTCGCACACCATGCGGCTGGCGACATCGCCGTCTCGATAGCCGCCCATGCCGTCGGCCACCGACCACACGCCGACGTCGTTGAACTCGACGAAGGCATCTTGATTGCTGGCTCGCAGGCGCCCGACATCGGTGCTGCCCGCGGAAACGTAAACGGGTTGGATATCTTCTTCGACCAGGGTTTCATCCATGAACGTCACTGCCCTATCGGGCGGCCGGATTTTTTCAGCCGCTCCAGGTGTTCTTCATAAGCGCGCCCGAAGGCGTCGCCAAACAAAGTCCGAAAGCCTACCTCAGCATCCTTGCTCAGCTCACCGTACTTATCGCGATACAAATCCCAATAACGCAACTTGGCCGGCACCCCGAGGATGGAGCCCTTCATCTGCCGGTCGAATTCTTCCTGCATCCGTTGCGGATCGAACTGCGACAGCATGGACTCGAACGCCAGCCGCATCGCCGCCAGAAACGCCGATTGATGCTCGCGCACGTCCCGGAACGCGTCTTCGAAAGCGTCGATGGGCTGCAGGTAAGCGGGATTGTGTTTCACCAGCAGGTTATGAAAGGCGTCATCGACGTTAGCGGAAAACTTCAGCGGATTATTGTCGGCGGCTTTGAACGACGTACCGCGCATACGCAAATCATCTTTCATACGCTCGCGCGTGCGCAATGCTTCCATCACGCCGCCCAGCGAAATGCGTAGCAGCTCACCCAACACGCGCGCTGTTTCTTCATTCGGCTCCAGACCTTCGATGCCGGCGGCATCCAACAACGCTTGCAGCTGCACATTGGTGCCGGTCGGCGCTAAATTTTGTTCCGAGCGCGCACGCGGCGCCGGTGTCTGGGAAGCTGCCTTGGGGCCGGCATTCGACACCGCGCTGGGCACGACTTTCGCGGCCGGCGGCGGTGGAATTCGAGCCGAGGGACGCGGCGGCGGCTGCAAAGCCACGGTTGCTGACTTGCCGGCATCAGCACGCGGCGGCTGCAAAGCAACCGTCGCCGACTTGCCGGCGTCGGCACGGGACGCTGGCGTTGGCACAGCCACAGTTGATTTCACTACTTCGGGACGAGCGCGCGACGCTGCGACGGACTGAGCGGAGTGCTTCGGCTCAGCCATTTCAGTCACACCGAACCACTCGGTACGACGTTCGTCACCGCTTTCTTCGTCGTCCTCTTCTTCCTCGTCCTCATCGTCGTCCAGCATGCCCTTGGGCATCTGCACCACGGTGCCATTGCGATCGTGCGGACGCTCCACGGCCATATTCTCGGTGCGATCTTCGGCGGCGACCACCGGCGCTGGCGTGCGCTTCGGCGGTGGCACCAGCTTCGGCCCGCCATTTTTCAGGACGGCGAACGGATCGCGCACGTCCTCGGTCACATCGTTTTGTATGGAAACGTTGATCTGATAGGCGTCGATGTAAAGTAGATCGCCATCGCGCAGCAGCTGCGGCTGCCCGCGGCTCAGGCGATTCTCGGGCGAATTGATGAACACACCATTGGTGCTGGTGTCTTCGACGAAGAACTTGCCGTTGACATAGCGAACCAAGGCATGCCGGCCCGACACATACGGGTCCTGAAATACCCAGTCGTTATCGGGCAAGCGGCCGATGGTGCCGCCGATGGCCTTGAAGACCTTGCGCGCGCCGGCGCCCATCTCCTGGGCCTGCGGACCGGTCACTTCCAGAGTGAGAATCATGCGAAGCCACTGCCAGTCGATGGATAGCCAGTCGATGAATACTATTATCGTCGGAGCGTGCGGGGCACGGCCTGTGCCGGTTTCACCGGTCCTGAATTACACCAGCCAAGCTAGCATCGCAGTATCGGCCAGAGGTCTGCAAGAATGATGAACAAAAGCGTACGGATTCCCGACGAAACAATCGCTTCGGCACGCGTAGCCGCCCCGAAACATAGCGCCGCGCGCCGGCTGTTCGGGATACTTGTGAGTATCGCGTGGCTGTGGGTGGCGCCCGCAGCGGCCGCGGAGCCGCAAGTCACCGAGGGATTTATCAACGCTGCGACACCCGAAGTGTGGCGGATCTTCACCACGGCCGAAGGTTACAAACAGACCGGCGTGGCGCAGGCCGAGGTGGACTTCAAGATCGGCGGCACCATCCGCACTCACTACGACCCCAAAGGCCGGCTCGGCGACGCCAAGACCATCGTCAATGAAATCCTGGCCTACGAGCCGGAACGGATGCTGGCGATCCGTATCAAGCAGGCGCCGGCGGACTTTCCCTACCCGGACGCCATCGCCGGCACTTGGACCGTGGTGTATCTGACCCCAGCCGGGGACAACATGACCCAGGTGCGCTTCGTCGGCCTGGGCTATGACGACCGGCCGCAATCCCAAGCCATGCGCAAGTTTTTCAGCGAGGGCAACCGCTGGACCTTGGAACACATCGCCAAGAGCTACTGGCCCAAATGCGCCAAGTGCGTGGCCGAAGAGGCGGCCGCCTCGAAATAAAGCGGCCATCCCTAACTAAAGTGGGTGGTGAGTCTCGGTCCCGTTTGAATTTGCGGACTTCGGCGACATTTTCTCCTACCTGATTTTGTTAACCTGCGGCCGCTTATGGCAATTGGGCGACGCGGATGGATCGCAAGTACATCGAGAACGAGCACGTCGTGGATCGCTACCTGTCCGGCGATCTAACGGTCCGCGAAGCACGCGATTTCGAAAAATTCTGTCTGGACAATCCGGCCTTCCTGCAAGGCCTGCCGATTCCGGTGCGCTTGAAAACGCGCCTGTCCCGGCGGCCCACCGATGCCAGCGAGACCGGCATGTTCGACGCCATTCCGTCGAGCACCACCCGTGCCGCGATGGCAGCTGTCGACGACGACGACTTCGATCCGGACGAAGCGCGCGAAGAAATGCGCCGGAGCAGCTCCGGTGGCGGCGCGAGTCGTGTAGTCGTCATCGCGCTGATTCTGGCCGTCGTCGCCGCCGGCGCAGCGGCTGTTATTTTCGGACTGCAGGCCAACGCACTCTCGGCACAACTGAGCGGCGCGAAACGTGAGCTCACGGCCACGCAGATGGCAGCACCCGGCAGCGTGCAGCGTTACAAATTGCAGATGGTGAAGACCAAGCCCGAGCAGCCGACGTTCGCGCTGGGTTGGCTGACGCCGCCGCAGCTGCTCGACATCAGCGTCGATGCGACCGACGGCAAGATCACACAGTTTCAAATCACCATCGACAAAACCGACGGTGTGCGAGTGATGCAGATCAAACGCATCATGCGCGACTCCAACAAGGAAGTGCGCTTCACCCTCAATTCCTCGGCATTCGGCCCCGGCGACTTTCTGGTGAAAGTCGAAGGCTACAACTGGCGCGGCCAGACCGAGGTGGTCGGCTGGATGATGCTCGGCCTGAAGTAATCAGCCGCCGCGCAACGTTGTGATCGGTGGATGATTGACCACCGAGCGCGTCGCCAACGTACCGCTGACACCAACCAGCGTCGCACCTGCCAACAAG
>NZ_JAEUPY010000015.1 GCF_016790065.1 Steroidobacter sp. | reverse complement strand
GATGACGTGACCCACCGGCAGATCGTGGATGGCGTACAGCGCCTCGGTCCAATGCAATTGTTTGCTGATGACGTCGTATTCCCAGCCGCCGATCTTGGCGGTGGCCTGCATGTCCTTGAGCAGGTTGTCGAGCCGCACGCGTTCGCCGATGTCACGGAACACCAGCACCGTGCCCACCGACGCGCCTTCTTCGGTGACGGGAAGAATTTTGTATTCGACCGGACGGAACGTGCCGTTCTTCTTACGCAACAACGCGCCGACGCCACGCATGATGTCGGTGGTGTAACGCACGCGCCGAACCGGATCGGTGCGCGAATCACCATCTTCCTGCGTGTTGATCAGCACGCGATAGTCGAGACCGGCCAACTCCTCGGGCTCGTAACCGAGCATCTTGGCGGCGGCCGGATTGGCGTAGCGCACATGACCGACATTATCGAGCTCGAGCACGCCTTCGCCCGAGCCTTCGACGATCGATTGGTTGCGTCGGTTAGCGGCTGTCAGCTGGGCATGGCGACGTCGCAGATGGCCGCGCAGTTTCCCGAGCAGCGCAACGGAGACGAACGCCGGCACCAGGCCGAGGACGATGCCCACGACCAGAGTGACGACGCTGCCGCTGAGCAGTCCTTGCAGTGAGTTCATGGCGCGATGGCGCGAACCGTATTACGGCTTTGCGCCCGGCTCCCTCCCGGCATACCAGTTGACTGCGTACTGCATGAGTTGCGCCGACGTGCGCAACGACAGCTTGCGCTTGATGCGTTGACGATGCGATTCGACCGTCTTGACGCTCAGGTTCAACGCCTCGGCGGTCTGACGCGTCGACAACCCCTTGCCGATCATGTGCAACACCTGCAGTTCTCTATTAGTGAGGCTATCGACCGGATTCGAGGAAATATAAGCGCCGCCGGAGGCAAACTTTTCGATCATGCTGTTACCGACGGCTTCGCTGACATAAATGCCGCCGTCGAGCACGCGACGGAGCGCGATCAGGAACTGATCGGAAGCCGCCTGTTTCATGATGTAACCGTTGGCGCCGGCCGACAGCATGCGTTCGGCGTAGATCGCCTCGTCATGCATCGACAGCACCAGCAACGGCAATGCCGGGTAATGGGCGCGCGCGTCTTTCACCAGCTCCAGGCCATCGCCTTGCTTGAGCGACACGTCGACGATCACCGCATCCGGTTCCTGTTCGCGGATCAGCGATTTGGCTTCGCGGGCCGTTTCGGCCTCGCCACACACTTCCAGATCCGCCTCGGCTTCGATCAAACGCCGCAATCCCTGACGGACGATGGGATGGTCGTCGACGATCAGCACGCGGCGCTTCTGGTCCTTGGACACACCCGGTGGCTTGTGTGCCGGTTTGAACAGAGAAGGCCCAACGCTCATTGCTTCACTCCTAATTAAACTTTAGCCGGCGCGCCGACGAGGACGCCGCGCCTTGGCGACATCGGCCGCGGGTTCGAGCGGACATTCGCAAACGATTCGAGTGCCGGGGGTACCGCGCTCGAAGCGAACTTCGCCGCCTAGGATCCGCGCACGGTAGCGCATGATCTTCAGGCCCATGCCCGGTGCGTCCACCGCATCCGACGGCATGCCGATGCCGTCGTCAGTTACCGTCAGCCGAACCTTAGCGCGGGCCCCATGCAAATGCAGTCGTATAGACCGCGCCTGGCCATGCCGGACAGCGTTCCGAACCGCTTCCTGCGCAATCCGATACAGATGATTGGCTAATTCGGTACTCAACGGGCGAATGGTCTTCACACGGTGAGAACAAGTGACTTCGACGCTATAAAGCTCCGAGGCGTGCATTGCTAAGCCGTCCAGCGCGTCCGACAAACCGCCGCGCTCCAAATTGACCGGCGACAGACCGCGAGCCAGCGCGCGAGTGCTCTCGATCGAGCTGTTCACCAGCCGCGTAATGCCCTCGATTTCCGGAAGAATGGTCGGATATTCGCTGGTCAGCCGGCCGGCCAGACCGCGCAACATCAGTGCGATGCCGGTCAACTCCTGACCGAGGCCGTCGTGTAGATCGTTCCCGATACGGTACTGCTCGCGGCTGACCGCTTGCAGGATGGCCCGCTCCAGCTGTTTGCGTTCGCTGACATCCTGAAGCACCAGCAGACTGTGATTACGGCCGGCGACCTCGAAGCGCGACAACACGCCGAGCGCATTGAAATGGGATTCATCGGCGCGCCGCCCGTCGAATTCCACTTGCATGGAACGACCTTGTTTGGCCGACAGCGGTTGCCAACGCTCCGGCTGCTCGAACGGCCAGCCGGCCAGCATCGACATGTTGCGGCCGATGAGTTCGCCGCGCCGATATCCGAATAAGGTATCGAACGCCGGATTGGTGATCTCGATCACACCTTGCTCGTTGATCACGGCCACGCCCTCGAGCATGGATTCGATCATGCGAGCCTGGGTCGCGATGGCGCGCTCGGCGCGCACCTGCTCGGTGGTTTCGCTGGTGACCACCGCCAGCGCCACGATTTTCTGGTCGTCGCGAATCGGACTGACGCGCACGTCGAAGTGACGCGACTGGCCGTCGTTACCTTCGATCTCGGCGACGTAACCGTCGACCTGACCGTTGGCCAACACTCGATGCAGAGTCGACAGCGCGCGCGCATGCAGGCTCTGTGGAAACAAATCGGTGATCAGTGCGCCTTCGAGTTGCTTGGCGCTGCGCTCGCCGAGGCCGCGATTGGCCATCAGGATGCGCAAGCTGCGATCGACCACGAACACGGTGTCGCCGACCGCGGCGACCAGCTGTCGCAGCGTTTCGGTCTGCAGCGTCGAGCGCAGTCCCAGCTCGGCAGGCATCGTGCCGCCGCTGGCGAGATCGATTGGTTTCGCTGTGTTCAAAGCCGTGCAGTTCCTTGCAAGCGG
>NZ_JAEUPY010000897.1 GCF_016790065.1 Steroidobacter sp. | reverse complement strand
CGGCAGTTAATAGATAAGGATTGGCATCAGCACCGGCGACGCGGTGTTCGATGCGGCGGTTCTCGGCGGTGCTGGCGGGAATGCGTAACGCGACGCCGCGGTTGTTCACGGCCCAGCTGGGGTTCAAAGGAACATACGACTCCGACCGATAACGTCGATAGGAATTCGCGGTCGGGGCCCAGATCAGCATGGCATCGGCCATGGTCGCAGCCAGCCCGCCGATGGCATGTTTCAATTGAGCGCTGCCGGTGGCGTCGTCGGCAGAAAAAATATTTCGACCCTCCCGGTCGAGCACACTCACATGAATGTGCGCGCCGCTGCCGGCGTGATCCATGTAGGGCTTGGGCATGAACGTCGCTTCCATGCCGTGACGAGCAGCGACACCTCGCACCAAGCGCTTGAACCGAATCGCCTGATCGCAAGCGAGCAGCGCATCAGCCGAGTGCTGCAGATTCACTTCGAACTGTCCCGGCCCATACTCGGCCAGCGCCGTGCCCGACGGAATCTGCTGAGCATCGCAAGCAGCAGAGATCTCGGCGAGCACCGCAGAGTACTCATTCAAATCCACCATCGAGTTGATCTGCGTTTGATACTCGCGGCGTCCGGTCTGCGGCAGCCGAGGCGGTTGCGCTCGGCCGTCGATAGTTCGTTCCGGATCGAGCAAATAAAACTCCAGCTCGATGGCCACCACCGGCGTCAGTCCCAAAGCGCTGAAGCGCTTCAACACGTCGGCCAACACATGGCGCGGCTCGCCATAAAACGGCGAACCATCGTGATCGACCATCGACACTTGAATCTGCGCGATGCCTTCATCGCCACGCCAAGGCACCGGGACCAGCGTGCCGTCGATGGGCAGGCAGCGACGGTCGGCGTCGCCTTCGTCGAAGCCGAGGCCGGTTTCCTGAATGGTGCCGCCGAGCACGTCGAGCGCGAACATGGAGCCGGGCAACAGGAAGCTGCCCTGGTACAGCGACGGTAGTTCATCGAGAGTCACGCGCTTGCCGCGAGGGATTCCGCACAAATCGGCGAGCAGCACGTCAATAAAGCGCGTTTGGGGGTGCCGCTGCCGGAACGCAGTCAGCTGCACAGAGGGGTCAGCGGCCGCCATAAGGGTTTACCTGTTTAAGATTTGCGGGCGGCCGGCGAGTTACCGACGCGCCGGCGCGGCGTTGAGGATAGCGGCTGACACCGACCGCCGGCAAGCTGGCGGCCCCCGGGCGCCTATTTATAACTTATTGATAAAACTAGAATTCGTCGTCTTCATCCAATCCCGGACGGGCAGCCGGCCCCGGGTTGTGCTTAAATGACGGCTCGCGACCAGGCCACTGATTTGGCCGGTTGTTAAAGATCTTAAACGTGTCAACTCGTAGGCCCCTGACCGGGATTCCGGCGGACAGGCGTCCGTTGGGCCAGCATTTCGGCCACTGCGTCGGCGAGAAAACCCTCGCAACGCTGGCGGAAGGCGCTCAAGCGGCGCCGGTCTGGATTGCTTCGCTGGGCGACGAATTGGAAGCGCGTGAACGGTGATGTATGAGCGGCATCCAACAATTTTTCAAAGAACACGGCATTTCAGAGTGTGAAGCCATCATTCCCGACATGGCGGGCGTGGCACGCGGCAAGGTGATGCCCGCGGCGAAGTTCGCCGAAGAAGAAGGCATGCGCCTGCCGGAAAGTATTTTTCTGCAGACCGTCACCGGCGAGTATCCGGACGACGACCGCGCCATCAGCCCATCGGAGATCGATGTGGTGATGAAGGCCGATCCGAATACGGTGCGGGTCGTGCCCTGGGCCGCCGAGCCGACCGCGCAGGTGATCCACGACAGCTTCTATTCGGATGGCCGGCCGGTGACGATGGCGCCGCGCTATGTGCTTCAGCATGTGCTCGAGCTGTATGCCCAGCACGGCTGGGATCCGGTGGTGGCGCCCGAGTTGGAGTTTTATCTGATCGAGCCGAACACCGACTCGGATTATCCGTTGAAGCCGCCGATCGGTCGCTCGGGTCGTCCCGAGATCGGTCGTCAGTCGTACTCCATTGCCGCGGTCAACGAGTTCGATCCGCTGTTCGACGACATGTATGCGTTCTGCGAAGCGCAGGACATCGAGATCGACACGCTGATTCACGAAGACGGCGCGGCGCAGATGGAAATCAATCTGCTGCACGGAAACGCGCTGTCGCTGGCCGACCAGGTGTTCTTGTTCAAGCGCACCTGCCGAGAGGCGGCGTTGCGTCACAAGATGTATGCGACCTTCATGGCCAAGCCGATGGCTCGCGAGCCGGGCAGCGCCATGCACATCCACCAAAGCATCGTCGACCGTCGCACCGGTAACAATGTATTCAGCGATGCCGAGGGCCGTCCTTCGTCGCTGTTCTTCTCGCACATCGCCGGTCTGCAGAAGTATCTGCCGGCCGCCATGTCGCTGTTCGCGCCGAATGTGAATTCGTATCGGCGCATCACGCGGCATTACTCCGCACCGATCAATACACAATGGGGTTATGACAACCGGACTGCGGGACTACGCGTGCCGGTGTCGAACCCGACCAATCGTCGTGTCGAAAACCGGATTGCCGGCGCCGATGCGAATCCTTACCTGGCCATCGCAGCTTCGCTGGCGTGCGGCTATCTCGGCATGGTCGAAGGACTCAAGCCGAGCGAGCCCATCACCGGCAGCGCGTATGACTTGCCGTTCTCTCTTCCCCGCAACATCGAAGATTCGCTGCGGCTGCTGCGTGACTGCCGGCCGTTGATCGAAATCCTCGGCGAGCGTTTCGTCATCGCCTACGCGGCCGTGAAAGAGAACGAATACGAAACTTTTCTGCAGGTGATCAGTTCGTGGGAACGCGAGCATCTGCTGTTGAACGTTTAATGGAGTCTCATGACGTATTTTCGTCGTTTCCGATAAATCAACGTTAGCTGAACAAC
>NZ_JAEUPY010000890.1 GCF_016790065.1 Steroidobacter sp. | reverse complement strand
GACGCACGCCTGCATACGTCGCCGGGTCGCCATGCCACACATAATTCGAGCTGTACTCATCCTTCAAGCGTTCGGTGTACACACCCGCGAGAAACTGCCAGGCGCCATCGAGCTGCGTCGTCAGGCGCAACTCGCCGACATCTTCCCGATGTTCGCTCGGTGCCAACGCCGAGATCGGCAATCCAGCACAGCACCACGTGTAGGGCGTAGCGTTGGTGGTGTTGCTGTCGATGTGCGAGACGGTGGCCACCACCGAGCCCCAGCCGATATTCCATTCCATGACGGCGTTGGCGAGATCGATATCGGTATCCGCCACCGCGCCGCTTTGGCCTCGTACCGAATGCTCTGGCGCAACCTGCAGCACTGCCTGGTCGTACGCGCTCGTGCTGGACATATCGAACCCGCCGGTTCCCGAGATCAGAGCGCCATCCACTTGCGTCTTCTGCTTGAGATACAGCAGCGTGAAGTTGAGATCCTCAGTCGCCTGGAACGACGCGGCGATGCGCCCACCGGTGTACTCCGAAGCACCCACTTCTTTCTGATTCACTGCAAAGGCCTCGGCGCCGAACGGCGTTGCAGCCGCAGCTCGAAATGCCGGATCCGATCCGGCGACGTTTCGGTAAAAGCCGCTGTCGTCGAAACGGAACGCGCTGGCGCGGATCGCGAGTTTGCCGGCGACCAGCGGCAGGCTGCCGACCGCCTGAATCATATTGTTCGATCCGCCAGTACCCGACGTGCCCGAATAGCCGGCGCTGACCTTGCCCTCGAAGCGCTCGAGATCGGGCGCCACCGGAATCGTGCGGACCGCGCCGCCGAGCGACGAGTTACCGAACGCGGTGCCTTGCGGACCGCGCAACACCTCGACACGCTCGATGTCGACGAGCTTCAGGTCCACATTCATGTTGCCGGACAGGCCGGCGGAGTTGGTCGTGGGCGTCTCGCCGAAGTACGTGGCAGTGGTTGGTCCCGAGGAGAAGTTTTGATTGATGGGCGAAGTCTCCATGCCGCGAATCACGATCGCACCGCCGCCGAACGCGTCGGCGACTTGATTGGCGCCAGGAATGCCACGCAAATAGTCCTCGCCACTGACCAGTCCACGACGGTCGATGTCTTCGGCGCTGACGACCGCAACGCTGAGCGGTACGTCCTGCAGGCGCTGCTTGCGCTTCTGCGCCGTGACCACGATCTCTTCTATGTGCGTGCGGCCCGGAGAATCCCCAGACACCGCGGCGGCAACGCTCGCTCGATTCGTCATCGCCTGCTCGGCGGCAGGCGGCGTCTCCTGCACCTGGGCCAGATGCAGGCCGGTGGTAGATGATGTGTCCTGAGTGCTCCGGAACTGCGTGACGTTCTCGCCCAGCACCGCGATGGTTTTTTGATCCAGATATTTGAAGCGCAACCCCGAGTTCGCCAACAACCGCTGCAGCGCCTCGGTGGGCGTGAACGAACCCCGCAGGGCCGGAGCGATCAGGCCGTCGGCCAGTTCCGAGAACAGCACCACGTGCAGACCGCTCTGGCGGCCGAAATCGTTGAGCGAGTCGCCGATGGGCTGTGAAGCGATGTGCAAGGAGATCTTGCCGTTCTCCACCTGCGTGCCCGCTGGGGCGTCGGCAGCCATCGCCGGAGGTGCCGTCGCCGCCAGCACCGCCCACACTGCCAACGTGATCGCCGATTGGTTTCTCATCGAGGCTCCCCTTTGTATTATGACTCGCGCCGCTGCGGAGTGACCGAAAGGCGGCTTACCCGAGTAAAGAGTCGGTGATCCCGCCGTAGTCCGAACCGGGCGCGGATTTTTTATTTTTCTGTCGGCACGCGTTCCGAATTCGGCCGCCGCGAGCGCTCTTAACCATGAGGATGAAACCGCCCCGCTCACAACCCGCGCCGCCCGCCTCCGGGCAGCCCCGCATCGCGCTCGATGCCATCGCCACTGCCTACCAGGCGTACCGGGCCGAGCTGCGGCGTTTCTTTGCCCGGCGCAGTCGCTCTTCCCAGGACGGCGACGACCTGGTGCAGGAGGTCTATCTACAGCTGCTGCGATTTCCGCCCCGCGAACCCTTGCGCGAGACTCAGGCTTATCTGTATCGAATCGCCTGGCACGTCGTGAATCGTGCCAACGCCAAAGGCAGGCACGACAACGTGCCGCTCGACTTCGACAGCCTGGAACATCTGGCCCAGCAGAGCGGACAGGTCGAAGCGGATCTGCAGCAACAACTCGGCGTTCAGCAACAGCTGATTCGTTTGCTCGGGGAGCTGCCGCCGATCTGCCGCGAGGTCATCATCAAGTTCAAGTGCGATGGACTTTCATACAAGGAGATCGCTGCCCAGCTCGGCATCTCGGTGCACATGGTCGAGAAGCACATCGCACGGGCGGTCCAGCACATCCGCCGTGCGAACTGGGATTGATTGGAAGGAAGTATGCAGCGCTATCACCCACAACGAACCAGGATCGAGGACGAAGCCGCCGAATGGCTGGCTCGCCTCGGCAATCCTGAACCGCCCGCGGACGCCACGTCGCGCGAGCAAGAGCTGGCCAACTGGTTACGCCAATCGGAAGATCACGTGCGCGCCTTCCTGGATGCGTCGGCGGCGTTCTATCGCCTGGACACATTGCGAACCCAATCCGGAGATGAAATTCGCAAGCTCCTCGAGGCTGCGGCACCTAACGTCGCGCGGCTGCCGGTGACTCCTACCCCAAGGCCACGCACCTTCAGTTGGTGGCGCCCCATCGCCGCCAGCATCGCGGCGCTGACGCTCATCGGCATCGGTTACTGGACTTTGCAACGCTCGCCGTCGTTCGCAACCTCGGTTGGCGAGCAGCGCACCGTCAAACTCGAGGATGGCTCGTTCGTCCACCTCAACACGCAATCGCGCATCTCGGTGGACTTCTCCGGCTCGCTGCGAGAAGTCACATTACTCTCGGGAGAAGCTCTGTTCGACGTCGAGCACGATAGCGACCGTCCATTCATCGTGCGCGCCGGCAACACCAGAGTGCGCGCCGTCGGAACCTCGTTCAACGTGTATCGACGCGGAGATGCGCTACAAGTCGCGGTGGTCGAGGGGCGAGTGCAGGTCTCCGTCGCGAGCGCTGCGAAGGGAGTTTCGGCAACGACCGCGCCGAATCTCACGCCAACCCTGTTGAGCGCTGGCGAGGAAGCCAACATCTCCCAGGGCGAGGTGGCGAAGTTGCAGGAAGCGACCATCTCCGACGCTGTCGCTTGGCGTGAACGCCGCCTGGTGTTTCGTAACACCTCGCTCGCTGACGTCGCGGCGGAGTTCAATCGCTACAACCGGATTCAGATGCGCGTAGAAGGCACCGATCTGAAATCCAAGCCGCTCACCGGCATCTTCAGCGCGGACCATCCGCAATCGCTGATCTTGTATCTGGCGGAGTTCCCCACTCTGCGAGTGGAGCCGGACGGCCAGGACTGGATCATTCGCGCAGCGGACTGAAACAGATCGTTTTCACTCCCACTCAATAATCTCCTGTGCCTCTAACCTACTGGCGCACCGAGATTTCTCCACGAGCGGTGCCCACGATACCGTCACCGATACCGACAGGAATCTTGGCTGGCATCGATAAGTCGCGTTGGTCATTGAAGGATGCCGGAGTACGAAGGCTGGCCCCATTCGGGCTGCGAATCGTGCCCCTAACTGTACACC
>NZ_JAEUPY010000876.1 GCF_016790065.1 Steroidobacter sp. | reverse complement strand
GCTGGCAGGAAATCTTTCGGCCCGCAACGTTGGCCAGCGGTCGCAGCTATCCGTACGGGTTCGGCTGGTTCTTGGAGAGCCCGCGACAGCAAGTGCGTTATCACAGCGGGTCGCACTTGGGTTTCGGCAGTTACTACAGCCGTTTCCTCGGGCCGCAATTGGCGATCATCGTGCTGGCGAATCGCTCGGGCGTGAACCGTGAAGAGATCGTCCGCCACTTGGCCGGAATGATTGATCCAACGCTCGTGCCGGCGCCGGCGCGACCCATCAAAGATTCCGCGCCCGCTGTGACGAAACGTTTGCGGCGCATGCTCGAACCGCAAGAGATTCCCAGCAGCGAGCTGGGCGCGTTCGCGATGTCCGATCGGCCTTATCGGATTTCTGTCTATAGCAAAGCTCGTGCGTCGCTCGGTGCGCTGCAAGAGTTGCGTTTATTCGCGATCGATCAGGTGGGCGATGAACGTGTTCATATCTATCGAGCCCGCTTCACCGGTGGAATCGCCGATGTGAATTTAGCACTCGGTACAGATGATCGCATCCAGGCGCTCGGCTTGAGCGCAACCGAGCGCTGGGATGCACCGCTGTGAGATGTTTCCTATCGCCAGCCACTTTGCGAGCTTATGAGATGATGCATACCCCAAGACGATTGATCAGATCCGCGCTGTGCGTTTGCTTGAGTTTGATTGCGCCCGTGACATTCGGCCAAACAGCTCCGGACGCGAAGGAGAAGCCGAAGATCGCCGAGTATCGGCACGACATCGATATCTTGCAAAGAAAGCTCGACGTGCTGCTGATGTATCAGAAGCTCGGCGATCTGGCCGAGATCGAAGAGATCAAATTCACCTCGGTGCCGGGCCGTGACAAGAATCCCACCGGGCTCGGTGCTGGCAATCCGCTGGTCATTCCCGCATACACCTTCGTGCCCAAGGCGTTGGGTAATCGCAAGGCGCCGCTGATCGTGTTCGTGCACGGCGGTCTGCACGGGCGCTTCAATTCAGTGAAGGTGACCAAGGAATTGCTGAAGCAGGGCTACGTCATCATCGCGCCCGAGTATCGCGGCAGCACCGGTTACGGCGGCCATCTCTACAGCCAGATCGATTACGGCGGCACCGAGATCGACGACACGCAGGCAGCGCGTAATTGGGCGGTGAAGAATCTGCCCGTCGATGGTTCACGCGTCGGCATCATGGGTTGGAGTCACGGTGGCTTCCATGCCTTGATGACGGTGTTCCGTTTCCCTGATGACTATCAGGTGGCGTTCTCGGGCGTGCCGGTGAGCGATCTGGTCCAGCGCAGCGCCTATCAGCCGGACTACATCGGTACCTTCAAGGAATTCATGGGCAGCACGCCGCAGGAAAACCTCGTCGAGTACCGCCGCCGTTCGCCGGTCTACCACGCCGACAAACTGCGCACGCCGTTGCTGATCCACACCACCACCAATGACGGCGACGTGAGCGTGATGGAAGTCGAACACCTGATCGCGGTGCTCAAGGCCGCCAACAAGAAGTTCGAATACAAAATTTTCGACAACGCCCCGGGCGCCCATGGCTTCGGCGAGCTGGACACCGAAGTGGGTCAAGAGGCCCGCAGCCAGATCTACGAGTTCCTGGCCAAGCGGCTACACCCGCAAAAACTCTGATCGCGACGGACGGCCGGCGTTATAAGCTCCGGCCGTCCGAACCCATGGAGTGTGTTAGTGCGAGCCATGCCGTCGATCCGTCGAGCCTTGCCGCTCACGCTGAGTCTGTTGTTCGCGGTGCCCAGCATCGCCAGCGAGCCGGGCCAGGTGCCACTCAAAGAACGCTATGAACGCGCAGCCGAGATGCTGCCGTGGCGGGTCGAGCGCTACGTCTATGGCATGAGCGTCCAGCCGCAGTGGTCGCCGGATGGCAGCAGTGTCTGGTTCGAAGAGAAGTCCGCGCAGGGCACTCGTTATTGGCAGATCGATCTGCGCACTTTGCAAAAGAGTGCGTTACCGGCCAAACCGTCGAAGCCCGAAGCACGTGCGTTGGATCCTGCTTGGGTGCCGTCACCCAACGGCAAGTGGGCGGTTCGTCGCGATGGCGAGCAGCTGACGCGCGTCGATCTGGCCACCGGGCAGCAGACCAAGCTGACCAGCGACGGTGTCGCCGACTACGCCTATGGCCGCGTGCCGGACTCGGACATCCAGTCGTTGTCGAAGCTACGCAACGGCTTGCCCGATCAGCCGTATGGCGTGTGGTCGCCGGAAGGGGATCGCTTCGTCACCTATCGCGTCGATGAGCGCGGTCTGTTCAAGTTGCCGTTGATCGTCCCGGTGGTGGCGGGCCAGGCACATCAAGTGCCGTGGGTGCACTTCCAGAACACCGCGTTCCGTAACAGCCCCAAGGTGCAGCGGGCCGATCTGGTGATCTTCGACATGCGCGACGGTTCGCGCGTGGACCTGCAGATTCCGCAGCCGTTGGTGTTCTTCGAGCCCACGCCGAAGGGCGGGTTGCGTTGGAGCCGTGACGGCAAGACCGTGTTCGCAGCGCCATTCAACAAGGATGGCGAGACGATGACGGCCTATGCCGCCGACGCCAGCACCGGCAAGGCACGTGCTTTGCTCACCGAGCCCGCCGAAGGGGAGATCGCTTCGGAGAAGCGCTTCCTGTCGGTCGACAATGGTCGCGAACTGGTCGTGTACTCGATGCGTTCGGACTGGGGCCATTTGTATCTATACGACGGCCGCACCGGTGCGTTGAAGCGCCAGCTCACCAAAGGCGAGTGGGCCGTTGATGACATTCGTCGCATCGACGACCAAGGTCGCTGGGTTTACTTCAGCGCGCGAGGCAAGGAGCGCGGCCGTCATCCCAACAATTCCCATTTGTATCGAGTGTCGCTCGACGGTGGCTCGCCGGTATTGCTGACACCGGAAGATGCTCAGCATGACGTGCAGTTCTCTGCCGACGGCAAGTGGTTCGTCGACACTTACTCGACGATCGTCACGCCACCCGTCAGCGTCTTGCGCAGTGTGGATGGCAAGCGCTCGGTTGAGCTGCTGCGTGCAGATATCAGCGCGTTGAAAGCGTTGGGTTGGAAGCCGCCGATTCCGTTCACCGTGAAGTCGGTCGACGGTGTCACCGATTTGTACGGCGCGTTGTTCCTGCCGTTCGATGTGGATCCGAGCAAGTCGTATCCGATCGTGCAGCCACAGTACATGGGCGGTCTGTACGCCCCGCGCAAGTTCCTGGATCAGAACTATCTGGGTGCGATGTCGCTGGCTCAAGTCGGGTTCGCCACCATGATGTTCGACGGCCGCGAAGCCAAGTTCCGTTCTCGCAAAGTCCAGTCCGTGTTCGATGGCAAGAAGGCCACCGAGCCGGCGTTCTATGACGACCATATCGGCGCGATGCGTCAGCTGGCGAAGCGCTATCCGTTCATTGATGTCGATCGCGTCGGCATCTATGGCAACTCCGACGGCGGCTGGCGCGCAGCGCGTGCGTTACTCCAGCATCCGGAGTTCTATAAGGTCGCGGTGGCAGTAGCCGGCAGTCACGACTACGGCACCTGGATCGGTACCAAGTACCCCACGGCGGAGGAGCCCGAGTTCGACTGGCCCACCAACATGGAGATCGCCGGCCAGCTGC
>NZ_JAEUPY010000863.1 GCF_016790065.1 Steroidobacter sp. | reverse complement strand
GCTGATCGTGCTGATGCTGTCTGAGCCGCGCGCTAGGAGGCCTGGCGGCGCGACTAAGAAACAATCGATGTCGGAGCTATTGGTCTTCCTGCGCGCGAACTGGCAGTTCTATGCGGCGTACATGGCGTCGATCGCGCTGATGACGCTGCTGTTGAACGCGATGGTGTCGTGGCTGCCGTCCGCAATGATTCGGGCGCATGGCTTCGATCAACAAACCGTCGGCACCTGGTTCGGGCCAATATTTCTAATTGCCGGCAGCGCCGGGACGTTGAGCGCCGGCTTGATCATCGGCCGCAGCGAGCATGACGTGGTAGGGCGAACGTTGCGCTTCATGCGCTGGAGCGTGGCGGTCGCGTTGCCGGCCGCGGCGATGGGGCCGATTCTCGGCTGGTTCGAAGCGCAGCTCGCCTGTATTGCCGTTGCCATTTTCGTTACGAGCTCGGTGCTGGGGCTGTCGAGTCTGCCGCTGCAATTCGTCGCGCCTCAACATCTGCGAGCGCAGGCCATCGCCGTGCTCGGCTTGATATCAGCGCTGTTGGGCACTGGGCTGGGCCCAGTGTTGGTGGGCTTGCTGAGTGACAGCTTTCAATTCGCATCGCAGCCGTTATCGCTGGCGCTCGCTGTTGTAGGCGCATCCGCCGTCGCGGGCGCCTTCGCGATGCTCAGCTATGTGAGCCGCCAATACCGGCGGCCGGCTGCTTCCTAAGCAACGTTTGCAGCGCGATGAGCTTGACGACTGCCGGCTCCCCCTGTAGCGTTGTTTCATTATCGAACAAGCGTGCGAATATCGCACAAATGTCAAGGGCATCGGGCGAGGGGGATCGGGTATGAATCAGGCTCAAAAGGTGCTGGTACTGGGCGGTGTGTTGTCGCTGACGTTGGCGAATACCACCTGGGCGCAAGATGCGGCCGCGGGCGAGCAGGCCGCGCCGTTCGAAGAAGTGGTGGTCACTGCTCGTAAGCGCGAAGAGTCGCTGCAGGACGTGCCGATTGCCATCACGGCGCTCGGCAAGAACTTCATCGAACAAAACAACATCAGCAGCGTGCAGGACGTGAGTGCCTTCACGCCTGGCCTGATTGCCGGCAACGGCACGGGCGAGACCGGCGGTAATTTGTTTCTTCGCGGCGTCGGTTCGGGTGAGTTGAGCGCATTGCTGGATCAATCGGTGGCGCTCAACGTCGACGGCGTGCAGGTCGGCGGCCAGCTGATGTTTGCCAGCCTGCTCGATCTGGAGCGCATCGAAGTGTTGCGCGGCCCGCAGGCGTTGTTCTTCGGTAAGAACAGCCCCGGCGGCGTGATCTCGATTACCACCGCGGCACCCACCGATACGTTCGAAGCTCGAGCGCAAGTCGGCTATGAGGCGGCGGCCCGGCAAAGTCACGGTCAGTTCGTCATCTCCGGTCCGCTGAGCGATACGCTGCGCGGGCGCGCCATGGTCGACTACTCGACCATGGATGGTTATTTGAAAATCCGTTCGGCCAGCGTCGATTCGCCGCCGTTCAGCGCCACCGGCTTCAACGAGTCGCGCGGCCCGAATCGCGAGGAGATCGTGTTTCGCGGCAGTTTGGATTTTCAGCCGAGCGATCGGCTGCGCATGACCGGCAAGTTCACGTATGTGACCATCGAAGCCGACGAAGGCTTTGGCTTGAATGCGCAGATCGTCTCTTGCCCCACCGGCACGCGCCAAGCATTCCTGCCGCAGTACTCAGCGGTCGAGGACTGCACGCCGAACGACACCATCGTCATCGGCAACATTCCGAGCAACGTGTTGGCGCAAGCGCCGCTGCTGCGCAATAGCGCGACCGGCTTCACCGATAACGATATTTATCTGGGCTCGCTGACCATCAACTACGATCTGACCGATGCGATCTCGCTTACGTCGGTGACTGGCATCTATGGCGCCGATGTGAACATGGCCACCAGCTATTCGCTGCAGCCCACGGTGTTGTTGGCGTCTTCGACGGGCCTGGATCAGACGCAGCTATCCGAAGAACTGCGCATCCTTACTGACTACGATTCGCCGGTGAACCTAGCGGCTGGTGTGTACTACGAAAAGACCGACGCGCTCGCTTACGTGAATCCGAACGCACCGTTGGCCGGTTTGTTCGCCACAGAGCGCACCGATCAGGACCGCACCGCGTGGTCGGTGTTCGCGCAGGCGATCTGGAACATCACGGATCAAATCGAGTTCACCGGTGGCGCGCGCTACTCTGACGAAGACAAGGAAGCGGTGCTCACGTCGACGCTGGTTCCCGGTGCGCGCGGTAAGGCGGACTATCAAGCTGACAATGTATCGCCGGAGTTCACGTTGACCTACAAGCCCACCGATACGCTCACCGTATACGGTTCGTACAAGGAAGGTTTCAAGTCCGGTGGTATCGACGCAAGCTTCCGTGCACCCACGTTGTATCTGGCTTCGGGCGGCAACACGCCGATCACTTACGACGAAGAGAAGGCGGAAGGTTATGAACTCGGTATCAAGACCACGCTGCTCGACCATACGTTGGCCATCAATGTCGCGCTGTTCTCTTACGACTACAGCGATCTGCAGTTGTCGTATCTGGATACGAGCACACTATCGGTGCGAGTGGTCAACGCCGCGGGTGCGGAGACCCGGGGCGCGGAAGTCGATCTGACTTGGAATCCGGCCGGCGTGCGCGGCCTGACGATTCGTGGCGCGGCCGCGTATCTGGACGCCGAATATTCCGACTACATCGCCGACTGTTACAACGGCCAATCCATTGCCAACGGTTGTTCGCTGCAGCCCGATCCGATTACCGGCGTATTCCAGAAACAGAATCTGAGCGGCAAGACCATGTCACGCGCGCCCAAGTTCGTGGGCACGGTGGGTGTGGACTACAACTGGCCGGTGTTCGGCGATTGGGAAGCGGGTGTGGCCACGGTGGTGGAATATTCCGACGACTACCAGACGCATTTCGAGAATTCGCCGTACGGCATTCAGGACAGCTTCGTGCGCACCAACCTGACTTTGCAGCTGATGAACGAAGCGTGGCAGCTGGCGCTCATCGGTCGTAATCTCGGCGATGAGTACGTGGTGACACGTTCCTCCAGCGATACGTTGGCGGCCAAGCGCAGCGGCACGGCCGCGGAAGTGCCCATCGATTTGTTCGGCAGCGTGAGCCGCGGCCGAGAGGTGTTGTTTCAGGTGACTCGCAAGTTCTGACCCGACTCGATTCTGCTCTTGTACGGCGACTGGCTGCTGCAGTCGCCGTTTTTTATGCAGCCGGTTAAGTCAGGGAAGGATTTCTGCGAGCTGCGCTTGCGCGTTCAATAGATGCGGCAGGAACTCTTCCTGCAAACGCTCGAGCGTCGAATGTGCCGCATGCACGCCGACGTTGAAGGCCGCCACGGTTTGGCGCGATAGGTCGCGAATCGGCACGGCGATGGAGCGCGAGCCCAATTCCAACTCCTGATCGATGATGGCGTAGCCCTGGGCGCGTACTTTGTCGAGCTCGCCCATGAGCTCATCGAGATCGGTAAGCGTGCGGCTGGTGAGCTTCTGGCGCTCGCTGGAAGCCATCAGCGCGCGAGCTTGTTCTGGAGGCAAGGCGGCGAGCAGCACGCGTCCCATGGACGTGCAGTAGGCAGGCAGCCTGCTGCCTGGATGCAAGCCCACGCCCATCAACCGGTGCTGAGTGGCTCGCGCGATATAGACGACTTCATTGCCATCCAGTACCGACGCTGAGCACGACTGATGCAGCTGGTCCGCCAGCTGATCGAGCGAGGGCTGGATCAAGCGCGGCATGGAGGCTGCGAGATACGAGTGTCCCAGCCGCAGGATGCGCGGCGTCAGCTCGAAATAACGACCATCGGTGGCGGCATAGCCGGCTTTGACCAACGTCAGCAAACATCGGCGGGTGGTGGCGCGGTCCAGCCCGCTCAGCCTTGCGGCCTCGGCAATGGTGAGCGCGTGCCGGCCTTGGCCGAAGGCCTCGATCACAGCCAAACCCTTAGCGAAGCCGCCCATCTGATCGGCATCGCGCGGTTTGGCAACCTCGGTAGTTTCTTCCTTCGTCTCGGCCATGGGGCGCGATTATCGCACGTTCGCTCGCGGCTGACAGCGGGAAGGTGCGTCGGCTGCCCGGAACTTGCCGGGAATGCGCACGTTCCTGAACTGGACAATCACAGCAAGCACGCCATGCCGGAACACAGCGCTTTGTGGATGAACGTCTCGCTGCCGGAATTTCCGGCGCTGGAGCGAGACATCGAGGTCGATGTAGTGGTGGTCGGCGCCGGTCTTACCGGCATCACTACGGCCTATTTGATGACGCAGGAGGGCGTGCGTGTCGCGTTGATCGATCGCGAAAGAGTTGCAAGCGCGGACACCGCGCACACTACTGCACACCTCACTTATGTGACCGATCAACGACTGCATGAGCTGGTGAACAAATTCGGTGTGGACGGGGCACGCACGTTGTGGGAAGGCGGCCAGTTCGCCATCGATACCATCGAACGTATCGCCGAAGCACTCGGCAGTCAGAGCGACTTCAAACGCGTGCCGGGTTATCTGCATACGCGCATCGGCAGTGAGCCGAGTCGTGAAGATGTCGAGTCGTTGCGTAAGGACGTGGAGCTGGCAGAGTCGTTTGGCTTCGATGTGACTTTTACTGAGAGTGCGCCCTATGGTGGCGTACCCGCCGTGAGGTTTGCAGATCAAGCAAGGTTTCATCCGCGCGGTTATCTCAAAGGTTTGCTGAGCGCCGTCCAGCAGCAAGGTGGGCAGGTGTTCGAGAACACTGCGCTGGAAGCGGTGGACGATGGCGATCCCATGACGGTACATGCCAACGGTCGCAAGATTCGTTGTAAGTATCTGGTCATCGCCACTCACAATCCTTTGATGGGCAAGCGGGGCAAGCTCACCGCCGATTTGTTTCAAAAGCGGCTGACGCTTTACACGAGTTATGTGCTCGGCGCGCGGTTGCCTGATGGCGCTGCGCCTGAGGCGCTGTATTGGGATACTGAAGACCCCTATGAGTATTTGCGCATCGACCAGCGTGACGGACATCAGTACGCCATCTTTGGCGGCGAGGATGTGAAAGCGGGGCAGGAGCGCGATACCGAGACGGTGTTTGAGAAGCTGACGCGCCGGCTTTATGAAGTGCTGCCAGGAGTTCGCGTCGAGCGGCGCTGGATGGGACAAGTGGTCATCACCGACGACGGCATGCCGTTCATCGGTGAGAACGAGGAGCGCGAGTTCATCGCGACTGGCTTCTGTGGTAACGGGTTTACGCTCGGTACCTTGAGTGCCTTGATGGCGCGGGACCGCTTTCTCGGTCGCGACAATCCCTGGTTCAGTCTGTTGGCGGTGAATCGCTCGCCATTCCATGGCGGCACTTGGCGCTACGTGCAAGAGAAGGTCGACTCCCCTTATTATTTCACCCGGGAGCGCCTGCGGCGGCCAGCCGCCGGCGGGTGACGGCACGTTGACCGGGTTGGGACCTTCGATGCACGAATTCAAAATGTTGGGCGACGCGGCTGCATGAGTAAGGCAGACGAGTACGACGTCATCGTCGTCGGTGCGGGTGCGGCTGGGCTCGCGGCCGCCAGTCATTTAGCTCGCCACGGCAAATCGGTTTGTGTGCTCGAGGCGCGTGATCGCATTGGCGGTCGCGTGCTGTCTGTTCGCCCGCGTGGTGCGGCGGTGCCGTTGGAGTTGGGCGCTGAGTTTATTCATGGCGAGTCGCCGGCGGTGTTCGAACAACTACGGTCGGCCGGTGACGTCGCAGTGGATGCGGCGCAGACGCGCTATCGGGCGCCGCAGCCGGGGCGCTTGAAACAAAGCGAAGATTTGTTCGAGCTCATGAAGCAGCGGCTGCAAGCGATTCCCAAGCCGCGCGTCGACATGCCGTTCGCTGAATTTCTGGACAAGCATCGGCGGCGGTTGTCGCCCACCGTGCGGTCGTTCGCCACCATGCTGGTGGAAGGCTACGACGCAGCGGATCCGGCGCGGGCCAGTGCTATCGAGATCTTGAAAGAGTGGGGCGGTGGCAGTGCGGCCGATGCGCCGACGTTTCGGCCGCAGCGGGGTTATGGCGCTTTGCTGGATTCGCTGGCAGGTCGTCTCGATCCTGAGAAGGCCTGCGTGCAGTTGGATAGTGTGGTTTCGGAGGTTCGCTGGCGCAAAGGGGCTGTGACTGTGTTGTTCACTCAGCATGGCGAGCCTGGTGAAGTGCGGGCCAAGCAGGTGGTGATTACGGTGCCGCTGGCTGTCTTGCAGCTGCCGCCGCTGGCGCCTGGCAGTGTGTTGTTTACTCCTTCGTTGCCCAGGAAACAGTTGCCGCTATCGCGGTTGGTGATGGGGCCGGTGGTCAAGTTGACGCTGTGTTTTTCGAAGCCTTTCTGGGCTGAGATTGATGAGGGCGAGCATCGGGATGTGGCCTTCTTTCATGCGCAGGGCGCGCCGTTTCCGACGTTTTGGACGACGCTTCCCGTGCGTACGTCGATGCTCGTTGCTTGGAGTGGTGGGCCCAAGGCCATGAGACTCGTGTCGCGTTCCACTGATGAGGTGCTGAGGCCGGCGCTTGCGAGTGTTGCTGAGATCTTCGGTAAGAGACGCGACTATCGGAAGATGCTCGAGGCGGTGTATTGGCACGATTGGCAGAGCGACCCTTTCTCCTGCGGAGCCTACAGCTACGCCGGCGTCGGCGGTGGCTCCGCTCGCCGGCAGTTGGCTAAGTCAATCGAGCAGACGATATTTTTTGCCGGCGAGGCCGTGGACGAAGAGGAGTCATCCAGCGTCGGCGGCGCGCTCCATACGGGGCAGCGCGCGGCTAATGAAGTGCTCGCCGGCTCATAACGCAGCAACAAATTATTCTTTGCCTGCGACGCTGGCTCGATCCCGGAATGTGCCACTTACGAGGCTACCTGGCTGATTCCGGCGCGCCGTCAGGCGCATACATAAAAACAATCTGCGGCGGCGTTATTCGTCTTCGTCGGCGCTTTCTTCCTCATCTTCCTGGCTGCGATTAGTAAACCTCGCATTCCCCAGCCCCGTGCCAATAGTGAGTACGCCCCAGTGCTCATAGTCGTGCATGGCTGGCACTTCGCTCAGCCCCTGCACAACGGCATCGTTATGCATCACCACCACGGTCTCGTGATCGCCGATCTTGGGAATGGCGGCCCGCAGCTTCTCGGGCAGGTTGAAACTCTTGTGCTCCCAATCGCCCGGTAAGTTCTGACCGCCGCGCTCGATGGAGCCATCAGACCGAATCAAGCCGGGGCAGCCGATGCCGATGAAGGGCGCGAGATTCGATCCCTCTTTTTCCGCCCGCTTGATCAGATCCAACAGCATATCGATGAGCCGTTGCACGGCGTCCTCGCGCTCGGGCTGATCATCGCTATGCCGCCACAGCTCGAACTGACCCACCACCGCATGCGAAAAGTCCTCGCTCTTCTTGCGACGAAGCTCGACGATGCCAGCTCGGATGTTGCTGCCGCCGATGTCGACGGCGAGGATGCTGTCGTGGCCCGATAGAATCCAGGACGGCACCAGCTGAATACAGCCGATCAGCCCGGCATGGTCGGCGTGATGATGAATGGGCTTGATGTCCAGATCGATGCCATCGGCTTTGAGCAGCACCGAGGTGCGCCCGATGGCCAACTCGCCGATGCGGCTCTGGCGCAGGCCGCCGCCGATCACGATGGCTTCGGTGTCTTTCCATTCCTTCAACTTCAAGAAGCGCCGGATGACCTGCGCGAACTCTTGAGCGAACTCTTCGATGGCACCATGAATCACGCCGGCGGCTTCGGCATCGCCTTCGGTGAGCAGCTTGTCGAGTTGTTTCTTGCTGATTTGTTCGCTGGGCGTGTCGCCGAGCGGATCGTCGCCGGTACGACTGACCCGATCGCGCCAATCGTCCAGAATGGCCTGGAAGGCGCGCCGGCTGGCGCGGTCGCCCAGAAACCCTTCCGGGCTGCGCATCTCGGAGTTGTAGGCGTCGACCGTCACCAGGCTCAATACTTTGCCGCCGTGGGCGAGCAGCGGCGTGGGCGAGTCGTCAGGCTTTTTGGCGGTCTTCTTGGGCATCCGGAGCGCTCAGAGTCGGGGAGTGGGGCGTTTTCTGTGTAAAGCAAACCCCTAACCCGGCAATTGCGTTCCAGCGGACAGCGCGTTTTTAGGGCATCGGCTAGGGGCTGATGACCTGTTCGATGAGATGCTCAGGCAATCCCCACTCACTCAGGGTCGCGGCATCCACGCGAGTGCGCTCCTGAATCGTGCTCGGTGTGCGTGAGAATCTCGGGGCCGGCGCGGGTTGAATGGTCCCGCCATGGTTGGTGAAAGTGCCGCGTGCCACGTTGTGAGGATGATGGATGGCTTCGCTCATGGACAGCACCGGTGCGAAGCAGGCATCGCTATGCTCGAGCACCTGGCACCAATGCGACTGCGGTTTGCTCAAGAAGATCTGCTCGAAACGTTCGCGCATCGCCGGCCAGCTGGCGCGGTTCTGGTTATCGGGGAATTCGCTGGCGGAAATCTCCAGTCTGCGCAGCAGTTCGGCGAAGAACTGCGGTTCGAGCGCGCCGATACAAATCCATTTGTCGTCGGCACAGCGATAAGTGTCATAGAACGGCGCGCCGCCATCTAACAAATTGGCGCGTCGCTGGTCACGCCAGGCGCCGGTGCCGAACATCCCGAACATCATGCTCATCAACGAAGCGGTGCCGTCGGTCATGGCTGCGTCTACGACTTGGCCTTGACCGGTGGTTCGCACATTGAGTAGTGCCGCAAGCACGCCCATCGCGAGATACAGCGCGCCACCGCCGAAGTCACCGACCAGATTGAGCGGCGCCACCGGCTTGTTCGAGCTGCCGATGGCATGCAACGCGCCGGACAGCGCGATGTAGTTGATGTCGTGGCCAGCGGTGTGCGAGTACGGGCCGTGCTGGCCCCAGCCGGTCATGCGCCCGTACACCAACTTGGGATTGTCGGCGAGGAGCGTGTCTGGCCCGAGGCCGAGCTTTTCCATGACGCCGGGTCGAAAGCCTTCGATGAGTGCGTCGGCGTTTTTGCTCAACGAACGGCAGATCTCGATGCCGGTGCTTTGTTTCAGATCCAAGGTGAGCGTCACGCGGCCTCGGTCCAGAATCGCATCGAAGCCCGAGGTCGATGCGGTCGGTCGCGCGATACGAATGACTTGCGCGCCTAAGTCCGACAGCAGCATGCAACAGAACGGTGCGGGGCCGAGGCCAGCGAATTCGAGGATGCGTACGCCCTGCAACGGGCCGGTTGAAGTCGTCACGGTTTGAGAGGATCTCGACAAAAGATGGGCCGCCGCTTTTCCTGAATCGCTTTCACGGCTTCGCGGTGGTCGGCGGAACGGATGGTGATGGATTCGTAGGCGATGCCGGCGTCCATCACGGCGTGCGCGACGCGCTTCAATTCCAGGTTGAGCAACACTTTGGTCCAGCGAACGGCGCTGGTCGAGCCGTGCAGCAACCGCACGCAAAACGAATGCACGGCATCGTCGAGCTGGCTCGGAATCACGCAATGATTGATGAGGCCGATCTGCTCGGCGTGTTTGGTGCTGAGCGGTTCGCCGGTGAGTAGATATTCTTTGGCGCGGCCGAGGCCGATGCGTTGTGCCCAGATGGCAGCGGCGCCATCGCCGGCGACCAGTCCGACGCAGACGTGCGGATCGCCGATCTTCGCGCCTTCCACCGCGTACACCACATCACATAACAACGCCAAGGTGGCGCCGAGGCCGAGTGCGTTGCCGTTCATTCGGCAGATCAGCGGCTTATCCAGATCCAGGATGGCGAACACCAAACGCTTGGCGATGCGGGCCTCGTGATCGAAGCGCTCGGGTTCGGCGGCATTGCGGGCCAGCTGTTCGGCGTCGGTGCCGGCGCAGAAGGTGCGGCCGGCGCCGGTCAGAATCACGATGTCGGATTGATCGTCGATGGCGGCGAAGTGGAAGGCTTCGGCCAGCTCGTCGTGCATTTCCAGATTCACGGCATTGAGCACGTCGGGCCGGTTGAGGGAAATCGTCAGGATGCGATCTTTTCTCGTCAGCGCCAGAGTGCTGTAGTTGCGCACGCGTATCCCCTGAATTTAACTGTGGAAACGTTCGGCAGGGCTGGAAGTGTAGCGGCTCGAAGTTGCGCTGTCAGTTCGGGGCGGCGGATACTGGCGAGCAAGCAGTTGACGTTGCGGAGTTCGACATGAATCTTTCCGGTAGACAGATCGTCGTCACCGGCGCGTTCGGCGCGCTCGGCGCGAAGGTGTCGGTGGGCTTGCGCGCCGCTGGTGCGTCGGTCGCGTGCCTCGGTTCCTCGCCGGCCTCCAAGGCGCCCGAGTCGTTGGCCGACTTCATCCTGATCGGCGATGCCGATCTGGGTTCAGCGACGGCGGCCACCACAGCGTTTCATGCAGCAGCACGGCGCTTGGGCGGGCTGGATGGGCTGGTCAATATCGCCGGCGGCTTTCGTTGGGAGAAGGTCGAAGGCGGCGCCATCGAGACCTGGGATCGGCAGTACAACGTCAATTTGCGGACCGCGGTGAATTCCATCCAGGCGGCGTTGCCTTTGCTTCGCAAGGAGCACGGCCGAATCGTCAACGTCGGTGCGGCCGGCGCGCTCAAGGCCGCCACCGGCATGGGCGCCTACGCGGCGTCCAAGGCCGGCGTGATCAAATTGACCGAAGCCTTGGCCGATGAACTCAAAGATAGCGGCGTGTGTGTCAATGCAGTGCTACCGAGCACCATCGATACGCCAGCGAATCGCGCTGACATGCCCGACGCGGATTTCTCTCGGTGGGTGACGCCCGAGCAGGTGGCGGATCTGATCGTGTTCTTGTTATCGGATCGCGCCAGTGCCATCACCGGCGCGTCCATTCCTATCGTCGGTCGAGTGTGAGCGCGAATCTCACAGCGAACGTGCGATGACCATGCGCTGAATGTCTGAAGTGCCTTCGTAGATTTGGCACACGCGCACGTCGCGATAGATTTTCGCCAAGCCGAATTCTTCCAAGTAACCATAGCCACCGAGTGTTTGGATGGCGCCGGAGCAAACAGCTTCGGCGGTTTCGGAAGCCACCAGCTTGGCCATCGAGGCTTCTTTCAAACACGGTGCGCCAGTGTCTTTGATGCTGGCCGCGTGCAATACCAACTGACGAGCCGCTTCGAGTCGCGCGGCCAGATCGGCAAGCCGGAAGCCGACCGCTTGATGTTCGATGATGGCCTTGCCCATGGAGCGTCGTTGCTTGGCATAGCCGGCGGCGATTTCCAAGGCGGCTTGCGCCATGCCGATGGATTGCGCGGCGATGCCGATGCGCCCAGCTTCCAGATTCGACAAAGCGATGCGATAGCCTTGGCCTTCGGCGCCGAGGCGCAACTCTTCTTCGATGCGCAGATTGTCGAAGCGCAGGCTGCAAGTGTCCGAGGCCAGTTGCCCGAGCTTGTGCTCGACTTTGTCGACGGCGTAACCGGCGCGATCGGTGGGCACTAGAAATGCCGAGATGCCTTTCTTGCCGGCGTCCGGATCGGTCACGGCGAACACGATGGCCAGCCCGCCGATCTTGCCCGAGCTGATGAATTGTTTGCTGCCGTTGATGACATAGCCGCCATCGACTTTGGTTGCTCGTGTGCGAATCGCCGAGGCATCCGAACCCGCATCGCTTTCAGTGAGCGCGAACGCACCGATCATGCGGCCGCCAATCAGATCGGGCAGAAAACGTTGCTGCTGCGCCGGGCTGCCGTCCTTGATCAAGGCCGAGACGATGAGGCTGTTCTGAATGGACAGAATGGTGGAGAGGGCGCCGTCAGCGGCGGCCACTTCCATCAGCGACAGCGCGTAAGAAACATAATCGGCACCGGCGCCGCCTTTGTCTTCCGGCGCGGTCATGCCCATCAAGCCGAGCTCGGCCAGCTCCTGAAACAATTCCGGCGGATAGCGGCGCTCGGTTTCGAAGCGCAACGCGTGCGGACGGATGCGTTCCTGGGCAAATTCGCGGACCGAATCCGCAATCGCTTGCTGCGTAGAGTTCAATAACATCGGCTGAATCTGTGGTAGTGGCGAAACGGGCGCCAAGGATGGCTAGGGACGGGCCGGGGTGCAATGGCTGGTCTCGCCAATAATACTCACACGCGTGTGAGTGAGTGTTGACTCGGGCCGGCCGCCGGTAGCATGATCGCCGGCACGCGCTGGCACCAAGACCGGCGTCGAACCGGCCAACAGGGGGAATCTGTATGGTGAGTCAGTTGTTTGCGTCCGCCACGGCGGTCGCGTTGATGGTTACGCCGTTCACGGTTGGGGCACAGGCAGCCGGCGAAGGGAATCAAGTCGAAGAGATCATCGTCACCGCCACCCGGCGCAGCGAACGATTGCAGGATGTGCCCCTCAGCATCACCGCGTTTTCGCAAGACGATCTGACCGAAAAGGGCATCGTGGGCTACGAAGGCCTGGCCCGCGAGACGCCGGGTGTGGTGTTGAACAAGCCCACTGCCAACTTCAACAACTTCACGGCCCGCGGCATCGCTACCAACGGCTACGGCGCCAATCTGCAAAACACCGTAGCGATTTATCTCGACGAATTGCCCATCTCGACTATCGGCAACACCACGGTGCTCGATCCCAATCTATACGACGTGGAGCGCATCGAGTTCTTGCGCGGCCCGCAGGGCACGTTGTTCGGTTCGGGCTCGTTGTCCGGCGCGCTACGCATTCTCACCAAGAGTCCCGATCTGAACAGCTACGATGCTTCGGCCATGGTCGACACCGGCCTGACCGATGGCGATTCGCTGCGCCAACGCTACAACGCGATGCTGAACGTGCCGTTGGTCGATGACAAACTCGGTCTGCGCATGGTCGGCTTCTATCGTCACGAAGAAGGCTATGTCGACAACATCGGCACCGACGTGAAGAACGCCAACACGCTGGTGGATTGGGGCGGTCGCGCGATCTTGTTATGGAAGCCCACCGACAAATTGTCCGTGCGCCTGCTGGCTTCGCACGAGGACAGTAATCCGGAAGATTCGGGGCTGATCGATCCGCGGTTGGGCGACTTCAAGCGCAACTCGGATCGTCCTGATTTGTTCGTCGGCAAGCTCACCAGCTTCAATGCCACCATCGACTATCAATTCGACGGCGCGCATTTCACCAGCTCATCCACTTACTCGACCTTCGATCAGAAATTCTTTGTCGATCTGGCCGGCACCTTTGGCGGCGCCATTGCTTTCGGCTTGGATGCATATGGCTATCAGGACACGTTCGTGGAAGAGGCGCGGCTCGCGTCCGATCCCGGCGGCAAGTTCGATTGGGTGATCGGCGGTTTCTTCCTCGATCGTCGACACGACGTCGATTATTTCTATCGCTCCTCGCCCGAGTTCCTGGCAGCGCGCGGTATCACCGGTTTGCCGGACGAGTACTATCAACGGCAGTACAACCATACCAACTCGCATGAAATCGCCGGCTTCGGCGAACTCACTTATCACGTCAACGATAAGGTTTGGCTGACCGGCGGTCTGCGCTACGGCAGCGTCGACGCGCGCACCTACGTCGAAGGCGGCTACAACAGCGCGTATCTCACTTACGCATTGCTGGGATTGTCAGGGCCGCTCACCATGGTGCCGATCGCACCGGCGGTTGGCGTGAAGGCGAAGGGCGAGCGTCCGTCGTACAAGATCAGTGCGTCGTATCAGCCGTTTACGGCGTTGACCACGTACGCGACTTGGTCCACCGGTTTTCGCGCTCCGGTTGTGAATGGCTTTGCGGGTCGGCGCAGCGTGGTGGATCCCAACGATCTGGTCATTCCCAACGGCGCCGATACCGACAAGATCAAGAACTACGAGCTGGGTGCCAAGGGCACTTGGTTCTCGGGCAAGCTGACCACCAACCTGGCGGTGTATTTGATCGACTGGAGCGACATCCAGGTGCAGGCCAATCGTGTCTCCGACTCGGTGCAGTTCGCGACCAACATCGGTGCCGCACGCAGTAAAGGTTTCGAGTTCGAGATCGGCGCGGCGCTCACCAGCAATCTGCAGCTGGGCCTGAGCGGTTCGTTCAACGATGCGCATGTCACGGAGTTGTCGGCGAGCGAGGCTGCGATCTCCGGTGCGGTTCCAGATGCGCGACTGGCGGCGCCGAAATTCCAGGGCGCGGTCTATGCGAACTACGGCTTCGATATCACGGCTAGCACCCGCGGTTTCTTTGCGGCTGCCTTCCAGCACGTCGATTCTTTTCCAAGCGCGTTCCCGCGTGTGCCGGGTAGACCGACCGTCGCTCTGGCGACGTATGGCTACACGGATAGTTACAACAACGTGAACCTGACGCTTGGTGCGCTGATGGGACAGTTGTCCGTGACTACCTATGTCGAGAATCTGCTCGACGACGATTCGGTGACTTACATTCATCCGGAGGCGTTCCTGGCCAACCGCTACGGCACCATGCGGCCGCGGACGGTGGGGGTGCGCCTCAACTACGATTTTTAGGAGTAAGCGTTGTCGACCGCGGCCCCGGCGCGGCCGGAGGCACGAGCCTGGTTCGTGCTCGGCATGCTGTGTTTCGTGTACGTCCTGAACTTCCTGGATCGACAGTTGTTGTCGATCCTGGCCAAGCCCATCCAGGACGATCTGCAGGTCACCGATGGTCAGCTCGGCAGGATCGGTGGCCTGTATTTCGCGCTGTTCTATTGCTTGATCTCGATTCCGGTGGGCTGGCTCGCGGATCGAACCAATCGCGTGCGTGTGTTGTCGTTCGCGTGTGCCTTGTGGAGCGCGGCGACAGTGGCTTGCGGATTCTCATCCACCTATCCGCAGTTGGTCATGGCTCGGATGGCGGTGGGTGTGGGTGAGGCGGGCGGGGTGCCACCGTCATACGCGATCATCTCGGATTACTTTCCTTCAGGCACGCGCGGCACAGCGCTGGGGCTGTTCAATTTGGGGCCGCCGCTGGGGCAGGCTTTGGGTGTGGCCTTCGGTGCATCCATCGCTGCTTCGTATAGTTGGCGCAGTGCCTTTGTCGTGCTCGGTGCGGTCGGCATAGTCGCTGCAGCGATGGTTTATCTATGGGTCCGCGAGCCGGTTCGCGGTGGGCTCGACCCTAAACCCCTGGTGACGTCGAAGGCGCCCGCGAGCACGACTTTGCGAGCGACCATCTCTATGTTCTTTTCCAGGCCGGTGCTGGTGCTCGTGTCGCTTGCCTGCGGCGCCACGCAGTTTGTCACGTATGCTTCGTTGAACTTCACGACGCTGTTCCTGATGCGCGAGAAGGGCATGACGTTGCAGGAGATCGCGGTTTACTACGCGTTGCTCATCGGCATTGGCATCAGCGCTGGTATGTATGTGTCGGGGCGCTTGATCGATCGCTATGTGCCCCGAGGAAAACAGGCTTATGCAATAGTGCCGGCAGTGGGGTTGGCTCTGGCCATTCCGTTCTTCGTCGGTTTCGTGTGGGCGCCGAGCTGGCCGCTGGCGATGCTGTTTCTGATCGGCCCCACGTTCTTCAATTACTTCTATCTGTCGCCGGCGGTGGCGTTGGTGCAGGAGGAAGTAAAGCCGCACGAGCGAGTGTTGGCTGGTGCGTTGCTGTTATTGGTGATGAACTTGATCGGGCTGGGGCTCGGGCCCACCTACCTGGGGGCGGTGAGTGACCTGTTGCGCGAGAGTCATCCGAACAACTCGTTACAGATCGCGTTCTACACGTTGGTGCCGTTCTATGTGCTCGCTGTGATTCTGTTTCTGGTGCTTGCTCGCAAGTTAGGAGACAAGTCTTGATGTCATCTGTTCTACGTGCCGTTGCCTGCAGCGTTGCCATGTCGTTTGTCGTCGTCGCCCATGCTCGAGGCCCGATGGTCGAAGCACCGGCCGGTGCGGTCGAAGGCGTCGCGCACGGAAAGATTCAAGTCTTCAAAGGTCTGCCGTATGCGCAGCCGCCAGTTGGCCCGGCGCGTTGGAAGCCGCCTGCAGAAATGCCAGCGTGGAAAACTGTGCGCGACGCGACCAAGTTCGCGCCGTCATGCGTTCAGCCCAAGTCGCGTACCGCCAGCATTTACGCCTCCGATCTCGGCGCGGTGAGCGAAGACTGTCTGTTCCTCAACGTCTGGGCCAAGCAAGGCGTACGCGATGCGCCAGTGATGGTGTGGATTCATGGCGGCGCGCTGACGAGCGGATCGAGCAGCGAGCCCATCTACGACGGCACCAAACTGGCCGAGCGCGGCGTGGTCGTCGTCTCGATCAACTATCGACTCGGCGCGCTCGGGTATCTCGCTCATCCGCAGCTCAGCGCCGAATCGGCCGAGGGAATCTCCGGCAACTATGGACTGCTCGATCAAATCGAAGCGCTGCGCTGGGTGAAACGAAACGTCGCCGCATTCGGTGGCGATGCCGCGAATGTGACCATTGCCGGTGAATCGGCCGGCGGGCTCAGCGTGATGTACCTGATGGCCGCGCCAAGTGCGCACGGCTTGTTCGCCAAGGCCATTGCTCAGAGCGCTTACATGATTTCCACGCCCGAGCTGAAGCAATCTCGCTTCGGCGAGGAAGCAGCGGAGGTGATCGGCACGCGAGTAGCGACTGCGCTCGGCGCCAGGGACCTCACCGCCTTGCGCGCGCTCGATGCAGCGAAGGTGATCGACGGTGCGGCTCGCGCTGGCTACTTGCCATTCGGCACCATCGACGGCCGCGTCTTGCCACGTCAGCTGGTAGAAGCGTTCGATGAAGGCGAGCAGGCGAAAGTGCCCATGATCGCCGGCTTCAACAGTGGCGAGATTCGGTCGCTGCGCTTCCTGGCACCGCCTGTGCCGGCGAGCGCAGCGAAGTACGAGGACGCAGTTCGCAGTCGCTATGCCGATCTCGCAGATCCGTTTCTGAAGCTGTATCCGAGCGGCAACCTCGAAGAGAGCTTGATCGCCACGACACGCGATGCCTTGTATGGCTGGACGGCCGAGCGCCTGGTGCGAAAACAGACCGACATCGGTCAGCCAAGCTTCTTGTACTTCTTCGATCACGGTTATCCGGCGGCCAACGCGGCGGGGCTGCATGCATTCCATGCGGCTGAGTTGCCTTATGTGTTCGGTACGGCCGATAAAACCACGGCGCTCTGGCCGAAAGTGCCTGCGACCACGCAGGAAGCGGCGTTGTCCGATGCGATGCTGAACTACTGGGCCAGCTTCATGCGCTCAGGCCAACCCGGCGCCGCCGGCTTGCCGCAATGGCAGGCGTATGGCTCGACGCGAGCCTATCTGGCATTCGCCGATGTGCCACAGCCGGGGACTCGCCTGCTGCCGGGAATGTATGAATTGAACGAGCAGGTCGTGTGCCGTCGCCGAGCGAACGGTGCGCAGTCGTGGAATTGGAATGTGGGCATCGTCGCGCCGATCTTGCCGCCGCCCGTGGAGGCGTGCCGATGATCGATGGGACGATGCAGGACTTTGCGCTGACGCTGGATAAGTTTCTGGTTCACGCCGCCAAGTGGCACCCGCGAGCTCAAGTGGTCACCGGGCGCGACGGTGGCAGAACCGATCGCGTTAGTTATGCGGAGCTCAAGGCACGCAGCATGCGCATCTCCGCCATGCTTCAGGGCTATGGCGTCGGCGTTGGCGATCGTGTAGCGACGCTTGCATGGAACACGCAGGCGCACGTCGAAACGTGGTACGCGATCATGGGCATCGGCGCTGTGTGCCACACGCTCAATCCAAGGCTGACTGCCGCACAGCTCGCGTCGATGCTGACGCAATCTGGGTGTCGTTTGCTGGTCGCGAGTGCCGACCTTTCTCCGTTGGCGCAACAGGTCGTCGCGCGCACCTCGACCGTCGAGCGGGTGCTCATCATCGATGGGCCTGTCGATGCGTGGCAGGGCGAACGATATGGGCCGAGTGTGGCTTCGCTGGAAGCAACTCTGAACGACGTTCGCCAACTCGCTGTGTGGGGCAGTTTCGATGAGCGAGCTGCCTGCGGATTGTGTTTCACCTCGGGCACAACCGGTGCGCCGAAGGGCGTGACGTATACGCACCGAGCCAGCTTTCTGCACACACTGCGAGCGTTGCAAGCCGATGTGATGGCCATTACCGCCAGCGACAGTGTGCTAACGGTCGTGCCCATGTTTCACGCCAATGCGTGGGGTTTGCCATTCGCAGTGCCGGCGGCGGGTGCGAAGTTGGTGTTGCCGGGACGCCATGCCGATGGTGCTCATCTCGCGCGACTGATTCAGAGCGAGTCGGTGACCATTGGAGTCGGCGTACCGACGGTGTGGTTGGGATTGGTGGAGCATCTCGAAGCCAGCGGCGCCGAGCTGCCGTCGTTGAAACGAATCATCGTCGGCGGTGCGCCCATGCCGCCAGCGCTGATGGAGCGGATCGAGCGTTGCCTCGGCGTTTCAGTGCAGACCAGTTGGGGCATGACTGAGCTGTCGCCGTCGGGAACGGTGTCGCCGCCGCACGATCCGAAGCGGTCAGCTGCGACCTCGGGTCGGCCGGCCGTCGGTGTGGACTTGCTGTTGACCGACGCCGATGGACGGCCGCTGCCCGAGCAGCGTGGTGTCGAAGGGCATCTGCGGGTGCGCGGCGCGAGCGTGATTGATCGCTACTTCGGCGATGAGCGTCGTGCGACCGACGCCGACGGTTGGTTTGGCACCGGCGATCTGGCGCGGATCGATAGCGACGGCAACTTGATCGTCACCGGCCGGGCCAAGGACTTGATCAAGTCGGGTGGCGAATGGATCAATCCGGCCGAGATCGAGGCCATCGTCGGGCGCTTGCCGGAGGTGTCGCTGGCTGCGGTGATCGGCCGCACCGATCCGAAGTGGGGCGAGCGGCCGGTCCTCGTGGTGGAACTGCGCGAACACCGGGCCATCACCGACGAGGTGCTGCTCGCAGCGCTGCGCGGGCAGGTGGCGCCCTGGTGGATTCCGGACGCAGTCATTCGTCTGGCGCACATGCCACTAGCATCTACCGGAAAGATCGACAAAATGTGCCTCCGAGCCCAGTACGCGATGGATGGAGGCTGAATCGTGCCCGTAGATGTGAAGTCCCGGCGGAAGCGAGCGACCAAGGCCAAGCAGCCTAAGGCGCCGCCACCCAAAACCCAGACCAAGCGCGTCACCAAGGCGGCCCAGCGCGCCGAGATGACGGAACAGATTCTGGACGCCGCCGAAGATCTGTTCTCCAAGCACGGCCTGTATGGCGTGACCTTGAAGGATGTGGCCAAGAGCGTGGGCGTGCATCACACGCTGATGAACTACTACTTCCGCGATAAGAAAAAGCTGTTCGATGAGGTTTTCGGGCGTCGCGCGGTCGTGACCAGCACGCGGCGGATGCACGCGCTCGAGGATTACGACAGCGTCACCAAAGGCAAGCCCACCGTCGAAGGCGCACTGCGCGCCTTTCTGGATACCGACCTGGATCTGTACATCGAAGGCGGCGAACGTTGGAAAAACTATGGCGCACTCGGCGCGCAGGTCGCCAACACGCCGGAGTGGGGCGCCGAGTTGATGGACAAACATTTCGATCCGGTGGTGTTGCGTTTGATCGCGCTATTGAAACGCGCGCTGCCCGATTGCGACGACGAAGATATTTTCTGGGGTTATCACTTCGTCACCGGCGCGTTGTTGTTGACGCTGGCACGCACTGGGCGCATCGATAAATTGTCCGGCGGCCTGTGCCAATCGGAAGACTTCGAGGCGGTCAAACAGCGCATGGCCAAATTCATGGCTGGTGGCTTCCTGGCGATCTGCGGTAAATAAATATTTATCGGGCCCGGCTGGCGGCGCCTGGGCTGCTGCTTAGCACAAGCTGATTTTGTCAGCACCGCTGCAGGGAACTGTTCGGCGGTGCGACGGTTATGTGTTGAGCCTCTCGTAATCGTAATCGACCGGGCAGCGATGATAGCGGGCGAGGGTAAGTTTCCAGACGCGGCGCCAAGCAAACCGAAACCACACGTCAGCAGCTCAAGGGGTCCTCGGCCGCTCGTGAAAGTCTGGACGGCTGCGCTCGTCCTGTACGCAATCTTCATCTCCAGCGGCCAGTTCGGTTTCGAAATCACCCGAGTGGTGAATGACATTGCCTGGACGGTGGCGGCCATCCTGGCGGCGATCAGCAGTTATCGTGCGGCCATATCGCTGCAAGGTCGCGATCGGTCGGCCTGGCTGATATTCGCGCTGGCGTGCGCGTCGTGGGCGGCCGGCCAGCTGGTGTGGAACATCTACGAGCTGTATCTCGGCATTCCGGTGCCGTATCCCAGCTATGCCGATATGGGCTATCTCGCCTTTGGTCCGTTGATGATCCTCGGCTTGTTCGTGCTCCGAGCCACGCAACAAGAGCGCAGCTTGACTTGGCTGCGCGTGGCCAATTTCGGACTGATTCTGTGCAGCCTGAGCTCGGTGTTGATCACGACCTTTGCCGAGCCGTTCGATCAGACGCAGCGCTCGCTGGGCAGCTCGCTGATCGTGGTGGCCGAGAACGCCACCATCGTGGTGGCCTTTGTGTTGGCCATTTATTTTCTGTGGTCGTATCGCTGGGGCGATCGGCTGCTGTCTTACACCTTGATCACCTTGTCGCTGGTGGCCCAGATGGTGGCTGGGCTGCTGTACACGCGCGAGCTGATCGTTTCCGACTACGACGCGTCCAGTTATTTCTATATCGGCTGGCTGGTGGCGTTCGCACTCCATCAGTGGGCGGCCGAAGCGCAGGTGAGTGCCAAGGCGAGCGGCCGAGAAGAATCCATGCCGATGCGACAGAGTCAGGGCTTGGTGGAAGCGGTGGTGCCGTCGTTTCTATTGCTATGTATCGCGCTGTCCGCCTCTATGCTGGCCGAGGAACTCACTGAGCGCGTCATTCACCTGCGCACGCTGCTGCTGGTGGCGTTCTCAGTAATCCTCGCGTCGCGTGAAGCTTGGTTGTACTTGCAGGGGCAACAGCTGCGCTTCGCACTGGATAATTCGGCCAACTCACTCACTCGTGCCCGCGAACGCTTGAACGCTGTGGATGCTCAGCGGCGCGATCTCGAACGGGTCATCGAAGCGACCTCGCGAGCCGGCAGCGTCGGCTTGTGGGAATGGGAGCCAGCCACCAACGCAGTTCGATTCTCGCGCGAGTGGAAGCGACAGCTGGGGTACGACGAACACGAGGTGCCCGATTCCTTCGAGGAATGGAGCAAGCGATTGCATCCGGCGGACTACGCGCGGGTGATCGGCGAGTTGGAAAGATTCTTGCGCCACCCGGACGCTGAGTTCATCAGCGAGCAGCGACTGCGCCACCGCGACGGTTCATATCGCTGGATGCTATCGCAAGCCTCTGCGCTGCTGGATGCCGATGGGCGCCCGTCACGCATGCTGGGCTCGACGGTGGACATCACTCCTTTCAAACACCTCGAGCAGTCACTCCGTGTCAGCGAAGGGCGGTATCGAGATCTCGCCGATGCGCTCGAAGGTCGTGTCGCGCAGCGAACTAAAGAGCTCTCCGAGGCTTACCGAGAGTCGCGTAACTACGCACACGCGGTTGCCCACGATTTGAAAGCGCCATTGCGTGCCATCAATGGGTTCTGCGCCTTGCTGGAGCAAAGCGCCATCGGCAAGTTATCTGCGGAAGAGCGCACCTACATCGAGCGTGCTCGGCAGGGCGCGATGCGCATGGCTACGCTGATCGACGACTTGCTCAACTATTCTCGGGTCGAGCATCGTGAACAGCGGCTGCGGCCCATCGATTGTCAGGTTTTCGTCGAGGATTTGATCGACGAGATGAGCGAAGCCATTCGCGATGTCAGCGCCGCGATTCATCTCAACGTCGATAGCACCCCGGTGCTGGCGGATCGCGAAGGCTTGCGAATTGCGCTGGCCAATCTGCTACAGAATGCGTTGAAGTTCTCCAAACACAATCCGCAGCCGCGCATCGTCATCGAATCGCACGTCGAGGCCGGGCGCTATCTGTTACAGGTGCGAGACAACGGCATCGGTTTCGATCCCGAATATCGGGACAAGATTTTTGAGATATTCAACCGGCTGCATGCCTCGGGATATGAGGGCACCGGCATCGGCCTCGCGTTGGTGCGTAAGGCCGTGCAGCGGATGGAAGGGGACGTTTGGGCCGAAGCGGCGCCGGGCGCCGGCGCAACTTTTTTTGTCAGCCTGAAACTTGCGGCCCCCGCGACGCCTTCTAACCACGACTGAGTCAGCTCAGTTCTACCGCACTTGCGTTCACAACCTATTTCCAACCCGTTTTGTTGGTGATACACAAAACAACGCTGTCAACCGTGCATTAACAAGTATCGCGCACGCCACAACGCCACGTTAGGGGGGTATATGTTCACGACTTCGCGCCTGTCGCATGGATTCGTTGCGCCGGTGGTCATGTTGGTCGGTTTGTTTCCGCCGTTGTTACAGGCCCAGCAAGCTGCTGCCGAAGAAGATCGACCAGCCACCGGTCTCGAGACTGTAGTTGTTACCGGTAGTGCGATTTCCGGCGGTGTGAAAAAGCTGGAAGCCAGCTACAACATCGTCACCGCCAGCGAAGAACAGATTCGCCAATCCAATCCCAAGAGCACCGCCGACCTGTTGAAAATTTCACCGGGTCTATGGCCTGAATCCACCGGCGGCCAGACCGGTGCAAACATCGAGATCGCCGGCTTCCCCGGCGGCGGCGATGCTCCTTACTTCACGACCTTGCTGATGGGCTCGCCGTTGTACGGCATGCCCACGCTATCGTTCTTCGAAACCACCAGTATCTTCCGTCTCGACGACACCGTCCGAGCTGTAGAAATTTTGCAAGGCGGCCCGTCCGTGGTGTTCGCCGGCGGCCAGATCGGCGCCACTGCCAACTTTCTGCTCAAGACCGGTACCGAAGAACCGTCCGGCTCACTCGCGCTCACATACGGCGACGAGAATTTGTATCGGCTCGATGGCTTCACCGGCTTCAAAGTGGCCGAAGGTTGGTACGGCAGTGTCGGCGGCTTCTGGCGCACTTCCGATGGTGTGCGCGATCCGCAATTCAAGGCTGATGAAGGCGGGCAATTGACCGCGACCTTGAAGAACGAATCGGATCGCGGCGACATCCTGTTCTACGCGCGCTATCTGGATGACAAGAATCAGTTCATCACGCCGATTCCGGTGATCCAAAGCGGTCGCGATAGCTTCCGGGGTTATCCGGGCTTCGATCCGCTCACGTCCACCTATAACAGCAAATACATCCAACACGTGCGCTTGCCGGGTTATCCGAACGGCGGCACCACCGCCGATCTGGCCAACGGCCGCGGCGCGCAGATGGTGTTCCTGGGCGCGAACGTGGATTTGGATTTCGACAACGGCTGGAGCATCAGTAACAAATTCCTGTTCAACTCCGGCGACGTCGATACCAACGCCTTGTTCTCCGGCAGCAATCCGGCCAGCTTGAACGATGAGCTGTACAACATTCCCACCGGCCTCGGCGGTTTCGCATTGCCAGCCGGCTCGGCCACCGCCACCTATGTCGGCGGCGGGGCGGTGTCACCGACTCAGGATGTGATCCATCAAGGCTGGTGGTTCATCCACAAGGAGCTGGAGAACTTCAACAACGATTTCCGTTTGAGCAAGGAAGTGTTCGACGGCAATACGTTGACGGTGGGTTTGTATCTGGCCTACTACACCATGGATGACGAGTGGGCCCTGGGCAATCAAATGCTCATGACCAACACGCCCAACGCTCGACCCATTACCGTGAGTTACCTGTCTGGCGGCCAGACCTTCCAGCTCACCGATAACCAGGGTTTCCTGGACTACGGCGGATTCAACATCACTCAACGCGGCCACGCGTTCAATCGCGCGATTTATTTGTCCGATACCTGGCGCATCGATCGCTGGTTGTTGGACGCGTCAGTGCGGTTCGAGAATCAGGATGCCACCAACCGTGTTTGTAACCTGACCAATCAAAACCTCGACGGCAGTGCGTTGACGCTCTATGACAATGCCGTGCCGGTGTGTAATGGCTCGGTGGCGGTGACCGATTACGACGAGGACTTCACTTCTTGGACGGTGGGCGCGAACTACAGCTTCACGGACTTCATGTCTTCGTACGTTCGTATCAACCGCGGTGGCCACTTCGCCGACTTCGATAACGGCATTCGCGGTGCCACCACTGGCAACACGGCGCCGACTCAAATCATCAAGAATTATGAAGTGGGCTTCAAATTCCAGAACGACATTCTCTACGCCGACATCAGTGCTTACTTCCGTGACTTCTCCGGCCTGGCCTATCAACAGACCACCGCCAACGGTGCACCGACCGGCGCGCGGCTGTATTACGGTTCGGAGTCGAAGGGCATCAACTTCATCGGCGCGCTTACGCCGTTCGATAACTTCCGTTTCCAGGTGGTGGCCAACTATCTGGACGGCGAGTACACCGATTACGACGCCTGCTTCCCGTACACCAACGTCGTGACCGGCAATGGCTGCGCGCCCATCGAAGGCAAACAATTGCAGCGTCAACCGAAGTTACGTTACGTGCTCACGCCCAGCTATCGCGTTCCGTTCGACTGGGGCGATGTCGAGGCGTATGTGGCGTACACCCACGTGGGCGATCACACCCAAGATCAGTCCGGCCTGCAGCAGCTCGGTTCGTACTACATCTGGGACTTCGGCCTGACGGCGCACGTCGGCGAGAGTTGGCAGTTCGCGCTACGAGGCTCGAACGTCACCGACGAGCTCGGCCTCACCGAAAGTAACTCTCGTATCTTCGGCTCCGCCGCTGGCAGCAACGGCGTGTTGCTGGCCCGCCCGATGGAAGGCAGCGAGATCAACTTCCAAGCCAAGTATCTTTGGTAGTTCCCGTCTGGTGCCCGCGAGCTCAGCGATGAGCTTGCGGGCCCCGGCCGAACGTCAGCATGAGGTTCGTCTGAACTGACGAACCGTTTTAGAGATCTTTGGCCACCGCGTTGAAGGCCGACTCGGGCGGCAGTTGGCTGACGAAGTCCGCCAGGCCCCGGCGACTTTCGTTCCACTCTTCGTAGCCCTGCGGCGCGTCCGGGACACCGACGGCGGTGAGCTTGACGCGGTTGGCTTGAGCCAGCGCGCGCAGGTCGGCGCGTTCGATGGGGAAGTACAGGTGCTGCGAGCCTGGAATAGGCAGCGGCAGAGGGCCGTTGGCGATGCCCAGATCTTCGATCTTGCCGGTATAGCGTTCCAAGGACACTGAACGCTCGCCCAGGCTCAGTTCGACTTGCGAAAAATTGCTGCTGAAATCATGCGGCCGCATCTGCGCCAGGTCGCCGCTGGTCCACAGGATGGCCACCAGATACAGGCGGCGGTCGCCCATGCGATTCACTTCAACGGCCGAGAGCTGCGCGTAATCGCGAGCGTCGAAATCGTTTTTCGGCTCGACTCGATTCAGCACCAGCGGCTCGATTTGAGCCGTGATGGTGGCCGAGGACACCGGATCCAGCCAAGACTTCACTGTAGGTTGGCTCGCACAGCCGGCCAGGGCAAGCAGCGAGACCCATAGCAAATGTTTCATAGTTACCTCGGCCGGATTCAGGACGAGGCATTGTACAAGACCCCGCCAGGCGCTTCGAGTTGAGGGCTCAAGCGGCTGCGAAGTTGTAATTTATTTCGACAGCTTGGAGCTTGCGGCTTTCAATAGGATGCGTGAGTAGAGTTTGTGGAAGCCCATCAGCACGCGATATGTCATGCCGAGTGTCGACTTGCCTGCCTTGTCGCGGGTGGGAACGACGGCGCTACCGAAGTAGAGGCGAGTGCTGCCGCCCGGCAGCTGCGTGACCATGAACCACGAACGGGTTTTGCTCACGAAGTCGCACATCAATAATTGATCTGGCGCTCGTCCTTCGACGCTCCAAGCTGCGAATGTATTTGCCTGTGCGTGGGCGACGCGCTTTGCGTCTTCGTCGGTGGATGGCTTTGATACAAAGTGTGTTAGCAGCCAACGTTCTAGCTTGAACACCCATGTGGTGTAGAACGCTTCGACGTAGTCGGGCAATGAGATTGAACGTTTGAGTTCGGTGAAGTAACAGTCGGTGTAGGCGCCATCGTGTTGGTATTTACGAAGCAAGGCTGCCGTTGGGAGTTCGGCTGTGGCGACTGAAGTTTGCAGAGATGCCATCGCGGGGCGTGCCGGCCTGGCCATTGAGGTGAGCGGACTCTAGCAGAGCAGGGCGCGTCGGGATCGCCTTCACAAATTTATGTTGGTTCATGAGTTTCGCGGTTTTCAGTTGCTTCGCTGTGAAGAGGGGCGGTGGTTCGCGGCGGCTGTCGGGGGGAAGTGTCCTCTCGGCACCGGCACGGTCGCAGCGCATTGCGCCGCTCCGCGCACGTCCCTGATGAGCCTGTGGGAAAACACGTCCCTGTATTTCCAACTGCCG